>NZ_JBSWZK010000005.1:0-449667 GCF_054054605.1 Aquimarina sp. 433 | reverse complement strand
AGATCCAAATTCAATAGTATTGGAAATTCATTTTTGATATTTTTCGGTAAATGTCTAGAGCAATAAATAAGAAAGTTAGGAGCCATTTCAGACACAATTTCTTTCTTTTTGTTTAAAGCTTCCATGCATCTTCCCATAATTTTCGTTTTAATGACACAGAACGTTTTATATATGTGTCGTAGCAGAGCAAAATGTTACCCTACTTTTCATTTTTTCTGCGCATTGATTGCTAACTTTTACTTTCTGCAAGCATTGCGCCTTCATAAATATAAAACAACCATTGGATTGATCACTTTGCTGCTATGGCACATATATCGTGTTATCGCGCGTTTATTTTTTCAGTCACCAAGCTTAGCAAACATGCCAGGCAAGGTGATATACCTTGCGTAATTACTCCGTCAACTTTATTTTTCTTTTCTCGCGATCACCTTGCAATCATCGGGTAGGAGACAGGTGTTACCAAATTAGCCTGAACTTTTTTTTATTCCGATTGTGATCAGCCAAAAAAGCGATTTTTTAGCACGTTACTGCTCCGTAATCCTCCTAAATTTTGGTTTTTTCAATCGCTTTTTCTTGAATTAGTCCTTAACCATCACAAATATACTCAGACCATTGGGTGGTTAACCGTTCGTTGCTTTCGTTCTACTTTTTAGATTCCAAAAATGTTGCGATAACGTTCTGTGTATGGCTTGTTGCGGAATTTTCCGAAGGAAGATTCCAATGAAACACTAAGGTAGCAAATCTGCAATGAATTCCGTTTAAGGAATTCAGCCGCAATGAGCTATACACGTTGTTTCCATACGTTTTTATTTTTCCTTTTTAGGTTTTACAACTATTGTTTTCGCAACAATATCTCCAACCCGTTGATTTTTTTCAGAATTATTTATCGTTAGAATTCCAACTAACCCAAAAAAGAACATGTCAATTGGATCAAACAAATGCCTTAATAAAGATTGTCCGAATGATAATTTTTTGGAAATTCCATTTATTGAGATCGGTTTTAATCCTGCAATTGAATTCCCTATAGTAGCTCCGAATATTTGTTCAAGTCCGATCGTCATTATTGCCCAAAACAATATTGGTATCAAAGCGGGTAATCCATTCACAGAATAACCTCCGTCAGAACCCGGTTCTCCGTAAGTATATACATAAGCAGAGAAAAATCCGTAAATAATTAAATAGTCGATAAATCCAGCTAAAATTCTACTTCCAACATTAGATTCCGTTTTCGTATCCGTAGAGTTAGTCATTTATTTAGTTTTGATAATGTATGGTAACGTCTCTTGTATGGTGCGTTTGCTTCCCGAAGGGAGCAAATGAACTATACAAACTATTGTACACTGTTTTTATTTAATTATAAAATCCGAAATATTTAATTTTTCAGATTCCATTTTTTTCTCATTTAATATTCGGTCAAAAGGAATCCATCCTTTTTTGGTCAATTCTTTAGAAACTCTTTCCGCATATGAATGAGCAAAGTTTTCTTTTTCTTGTGAAGGTATTTTATCATAGTCAGCCCAAAAATCATATTCATAGTCTTTTCTTGATGGTCTCTCCACTTTTTCTAAATACTCAACATAATGTCCAACTTCGTGAATAAATGTCCGATAAAGCATCGTATTTCTTAATCCATTAATTGTTGGATGAATAGTGAAATCCCTTTTACTTTCGACCATTTTATGTCCATCACTAAATAATCTTTCGAATTCCTTTCTATCTTCGTTTTTTAGAGATTTGGACCACTTTATTTTTCTGTCAAAGTCAAAAGATTCCAACATTATGGCAGCTCCTTCGTGTTTATCAATTTCTACAAAATAGTTTAGTCTTCCCCAAACAGGTTTTAAAGTTTCTTCTCGTCTTTTAGGTTGTCTTAAAACAATTAAATTTAAGCCTTCCAAATCCTTTGGATTGAGTAGTTCAATAATTTTCGAAATATCATCTACAGTACAAGGATGGATACTATTCTTTCGGGTTTTTTCTACAAGAAATTTGTATTGTTTACCGTATATATTTCTTTTAACAACAGTATATTCCTCAAGTTTCTCCCAAAATATTCGAAGGTCATTCCAACTATTAGAAATTACATTCCGATTATTTTGTCCATAGCCTTGTTTGGCTGTTCCGATATTTTTATTTCTTCTTGTTGGATTAAACATTTTCGTCAATAGTGTACAACGTTTTATATATGTGTCGTAGCAGAGCAAAATGTTACCTTGCTTTTTGATTTTTCTACGCATTGGTTGTTAACTTTTATTTTCCGCAATCAGTGAACCTTACCAAAAATACAAGAACCAATCGATTGATCACTTTGCTGCTATGACACATATATGTTGTTGTGCAACGTTTTTTTATTCAGATTTTAATTTATTGAACTTGATTTCTATTCTTTCAGGTCTGTCTAAATACTCAATATATTTATTGTTGTAATAGGCTCTTTTACCAACTATAGGAATTGAGTCATAATAATTAAAATTAATGGAATCTTTTTCAATAACAGCCTTTCCTTTCCATATTTTACTTGTTGTAATTCCACTTAATTCAAATTCAAAAGTACTATCCTTGAATACTGTCAGATGTATATGTCCGAGAGGAGCTTCTCTATGTGCATAGAGAATAATATTTTCCATATTAGGTTTTCTAAAGCAAGAAGCTAAAGTTGTTAAAACTCCAATTATAATTACTAGTTTTTGAATATTCATAATTTACAACGTATTCTACTTATTTTTTAATCCGACTACATCTTTCCGTATTTCTTTCCGCCAATTTTTTCCGTATTTCTTGTCAAGATATTCAAAAACAGTTTTGTTGTATTCATAAAGACTTTCTTCAGGAACTGCTTCGCATCCAAATTCTACAAAATTTAGGTTGTATTTTTTAGAGAATTTTTCGTCAGACTGATAGACAATTGGAGCTATCCCTCCAGATAATAATAAATTAATTTTTCCAACCTTAATATGATCAAGAGCTTGCTGTCTGTCAATTCCAAGATTAGGTTTGAGTATAATATTCAGGTTAATATTTTTTCCACTAATTATATTTATTATAGTGTCCAATGGTTTATAACCCATCGCGATAGTTTCAATCCTTTCTATACTATCTCCGGGCCTCAAATTATAAACATATTTGAATTCTCCATTTTCACTTGTTGAAGCACCTCTTGATCTAGAATCAAAAGAAACAATAACATCAGATAATGGCTTGTTGTTAACAGAGGAGTAAACTATTCCACTTATCTCTACAGTATTTTCCTTTTCAGATTGAGCAATACTGGACAGAGTGATAAAAAAGAATAATATGTTTAAAATTTTTGTCATATGTTGTACAACGTTTAATATATGTGTCGTAGCAGGGCAAAATGTTACCCTGCTTTTGGTTTTTTTTGCGCATTGGTTGCTAACTTTTTCATTCTGCAAGCACTGCGCTTTGCCAAAAATACACGAACCATTCGATTCATCACTTAACTGCTATGGCATCATATATTTTGTTATCGCTCGTTTTTTGATTTTAAATGATCAATTATTTCCCGTTCCAAATTTTGGTCAGAATATTCATTTGGAAGAATCAAATATTGATATCCCCAAGCAGTATTGTCTATATTTAAAAGACCGTAGTTCTCCTTAAATAACATAGCTCCATTTCCATCAACTACAGGTTCTTTTAGTTCATACAAGTCAAATCCTTTATTTGAAAAAATACCGTTATAATAAACGTCATTTTTTATTTTCTGAAATTCAAATGAACCAAAGAATAATTGACTTGTTTTTGGTAAGAATTTCACATCAGTTATTCTAGTTGAATCTGGTAAGTTATAATAATGATATTTCACAATTGAATCCGTATAAATTATTTCCACTCTATATGGGATTTCATATGCAAGCGTATCTAATTTATATGAGTGCATAGTTCTGTTTTCCGTCCGATTATAGATTTCACTTTTTAATTTAAAGTACTCAGAATCAGTTTTACTTCCCATTATTGAAACTCCGAAAATTAAAATTAAAGAAGCTCCTACCACAATTATGGTGATGATCACTATTAGTATATGAATTATTCTTTTCAAATGAGAGATAACGTCTCTTGTATGGTGCGTTTGCTTCCCGAAGGGAGCAAATGAACTATACAAACTGTTGTGGTTAGTGTTTTTATTCGTCTAAATTAAATTCTTTTATTTCAAAATAACACTTTTCACAGACTAACTTAATTTTTGCAAATTCCATTGATTCGTCATTCCAACCGTCCGTTTTCACTCGTTCTTTTTCGCATTCAGAGCACCAAGCTTGAAAATCATCTTCTTCGCCTAATTCCATTCCACGAAAAGCTTCAAAAGCTTCTTCAAATCCAGTTTTGGTTTTGGTATTTAGATGTTGGCAGATAAAAGCTTTTCTTAATTTTCCGTGAACTCCACAGTCAATTAATTCGCTTTCTATTTTCTCAACATCTTCTTTTGTTATTTGCTCTGTGAGTAAAAAGTATTTTTCTAAATGATCAGAAATTACTCGATAAGTTCCAATTCCACCAAGTATATCAAACGCAATAGAAGTCAATTCCCAACCTGTGTATTTATCTCCGTCAAAATGAGCATTAGTAAGATTTTCATATTTCTTCTTTTCTCCGAACTCCTTAACTTTTATGGTCTTGAATTTTCTCGGTTCAACAGAGTGTTCATTTGCCCAAGCCCACATCCAAGTATTTGTCTTTTGAGAAAAAGTCCCAACAGGTATGTATTTGAAATAAATTTCTTTGTCATCTGAATACAATCTCAACGTTTCGCTGGATTGATTATAGAACCAATTTGCATAATTGTCAATGTCAAATTCCGTTCTGAATTCGTTTTGAAATTCAGTCAGCTTTTGACAAATATTGTCCGCATATTTTTCGTATTTCAGAGATCTAAATATCAATTCTGTTTGTTTTTTCTACATTAACCACAACGTTTAATATATGTGTCGTAGCAGGCTAAAATGTTACCTTGCTTTTCGATATTTCTGCGCATTGGTTGCTAACTTTTACTTTTTGCAAGCATTGCGCCACTGTAAAAATACACAGACTTTTCGATTCATCACTTAGCTGCTATGATCACATATATGTTGTTGTGTGTTCGTTTTTTTATAACTCATACATCCAATTCATGTCGGATTCTATCCAATACTGTCCGTCCAGGTCATTTCTGTCATAATCTCCAAACATTGCCTCAGCAAAAACTATTTGGTCATTATCAATTTTAAATAGTCCATAAAATGGATCTTGATAAGATTTATAGCATTCGTGGTCATTTGGCTTTGATAACCAGTTTATTTTTCCCCAATATTTTAAAAATTTATTCTTTTCTATTTCTAGTTTAAGAATAATCACATCATCCGCACCGAAATTCCGTTCGTTTTTATTCTCAGCAGACATAAACTTAGAATTCAATAATAATGCGGTTAAATATTCTAGATCACTTTTCCTGTCCAGTTTAGATAATTCTATTATACCATTTTTATTAAATAAAGGAATTATTATTGAACTGATTTTTGTCAAAAGTTCGATAACATTCTGGTCAGCATTATCCGTCCACTTTTTTTTATTCCCCATTAGTTTATCAAGTTCAGTTTAATGACACACAACGTTGTGTGTATGAATCGCTGTGGCTTTTGGCCACTATGATTTTATACACCTTGTTACCAGCTGTTTTATTTTTTATTCCACCATCTATTTAGAGTTCTGAATTCAGTTCCATCATTGAAGCTTGTCCATCCATTTTTTTCATACTTTTCACATATATGCATTTCACCATCTCCACAATCAAGATCAAATGTGAACGGAAGTCGATAATCACCCCAAATACACTTTTTTACTTTACCACTTTTATAGCTCTTCCAAGTTCCCACATAGGTTCGGTTGTAATAGCCATCGGCAATAGCAAAACTCTCATCTAACTTAATACTTTTAGTAGTATGATTTATTTTAATTGCACAATCAAAAGTGCCTTTAAAAGAGCCTACGTGGTTTTGATTTTTGTCCTCAAAAAACTCATACTTAGCAAAAAGTTCTCCTTGACCATTGAAATCATAACCCTCTTTTACTTCAAAAACCTTGAGTATTTTCAACTTACCTTTAAAATCACAAATGTTTCCTTTTACATTTGATTTTCCATAGATCAGGAATGTTAATTTATTTTTTTTATCAACTTCTGTTTTTGATATATGAATTCTTATTCTTCTATTATCTAATCCAATAATTCCATTCTGCTGTTTGTTGTAGGTATTAAATAAAGAATCTAAAACAAAATTATAGTCAGATATTTCTTCTGTTACTTCAGTAGCAACTTCCGATATTCTTTTTGTTTGAAGCTCTAAATACTCTTGGCTAAAATCAGATTGTTTTGGATCAAAGTTCTCGCAAAGATGTCCGTTATAATAAGGGTCAAAATGTGCAGAATTATCTGCTGATAAATTACATCCGGTCCATTCACAATAATTTTTGGTTTGTCCGAAACAAAAGGAAGTTGAAAAAATAAGAATTATTAAGTGGTTTAGTTTCATTTGTTTCAAATTGCTGGTAACGTTTAGCTATGCATAGTGCGGAAGCAGAAAATCGCTAGTCTTCGAATCAGCACTTAGCCAAAGTTTGTGTTTTATTTTTATCTTTTCCAAAATACTAAATTTAAATCTTTGGTGACAAACCAAACAGGCAAAGCCCTTTCGGTCAAACCCTAATCCGCATTATCGCATAGGTGTTGTTAGCTGGCGTTTTTTTCTATACAATTTCTTTCAAACTCTCCAAATATTTTATTCAATTCAGTCCGTTGCGATTCCGTTATTCCATATTCCAAATCATTTAAAACCTCTTTGATAACATAATATTCGTCAAGATTTTTAATCTTCTTTTTTTCGAGTACTTTTTTGGGTAAATTTTTGATTTGAGAAGTCAAAATATTTAATGAAGGAAATTTTTTCGAAGTCAAATTGTTATTCAGTTCCGTTTTTAAATCATTCGGTAAATCTTTAAGTTCAGTTAATGAATCTCTTAATCCCTCTCTCAATCCTCTTCTAGCTAGGGATTCACTTTCCTTTTCCCAATTTCGTAACACATTTACAGGAGAAAACTCCGCATTAGGATCCATTTTTGCATATTTCGCTTCAAATTCCCAAATAATTGTGAAAATTTCTTTGTAAAATTCGTAGTTCGATTTATTAATTTTTATCATTTCTAATGACAGCTAACGTTTAATATATGTGTCGTAGCAGAGCAAATTGTTACCCTGTTTTTTGATCTTTTTGCGCATTGGTTGCTAACTTTTCCATTCTGCAAGCATTGCGCCTTCATAAATATACAATAACCAATCGATTGATCACTTTGCTGCTATGGCACATATATCTTGTTATCGTGCGTTTATTTTTTTCCAGTCACAAACCTTAGCAAAGCTGCCAAGCAAGGTGATATTACTTGCGTAATTACTCCATTAAATTTATTTTTTCTTTCTCGCGATCACCTTGCAATCATAGAGTAGGAGACAGACCTTACCAAATGAACCTGAACTTTTTTAGTCAGAAGCTGGTCAGCCAAAAAGCCGATTTTTTAGCACGTTACTACTCCGTAATCCTCCTCATTTTTGGTTTTTTTATCGCTTTTTTCCTCGATTAGACACTAACCATCACAAACATAATCAGGTCATTGGGTGGTTAACCGTTCGTTGCTTTCGTTTTACTTTTCAGATTCCTAAAATGCACGGATAACGCTAAATATATGAATTGGAGCAAGGCAAACATACCTGAACTAATTGATCTATCTGCGCACTTTTATTTCTTATTAAACTTATAAAAATCTAGCGCCATTGCAAAAAGGAAATGACCTTTCGTTTAAGCGCTAAATTGCTCTGATTTCATATATAATGTTTTGTGTAGCCTTTTTTATATTTCTTCATCGACTGATTCTTTTATTTCAAATTCACCAGTATTTATGTCAAAGAAATGTTGAAATGCGAATGTCCAATCATCTCCTTCAGGTTTTGATATTACTCCAAATAATTCGATTTGTTGGTCTTTGATTTTGTTAAACCAATATCCATGAAACCTGGAAATATCAATTAACTGTTGACCAGCATTCTCCACAAATTTTTCTTTCTGAAATACTGTGTCGATTAGAACTTTTGTGCCTTTTTTTATCGTCAAGTGATGTTCAAAATCACGATACTTATGAATATTTTTTACTCCATCACTATCAAATTCATCGACAACATATGAGTCTAAAGAATTTTGAGTGATAGAAATTCGCATGTCCAAATTGTCAATCAAAGTATCTTTTTTGACAGTTTCTTTTTCTAGAGGAAAGAATCGTTCAATAGTATCATTTATCTTTTGTTTTTTTTCAACAGATTTCTCATTTTGGACGACCTCAATTTCGGTATTTAATTCCTTTTTTGAGTTAGAATTTATATTTTCAGGCTTTCGTTCAGATTTGCAGGAGATAAAACCTAATGTTAGCACAAGAATTATGATTTTTACTTTCATATAATATTTTGGGTTACACACAACGGTTTGTGTAAAATGCGTTTTAATGCATTTTTACACTTTGTTAGCCAAAGTTATTTTTCGTACTTATAATAAGTTTCTCTTACTATTTCTTTGGTTTCGTAATCTTTGACAACCTCCTTTTTAAGAAGTTTATCATTGGAATAGTAATGTTCTATTTCATCCATAAATTGAGCTTTCCCCATAATTTTAAGCCCCTTCCCAATTAAATTTTTTTTGTAAGTTAAATGGGGAAATTCAATTAGTTTGAATAGCATATTGTCTTTGTATTCATATTCCGTTTTTTTAACAGAACCTTCATACTGAAAATTTAAGCATTCTTTTAAAAAACCATTTTTGTCAAAAGTATATTTTACCCTTTCAGGTTCATCTATATGTATTACTTCACATACAGATTTATCTTTATTCCAATTATGTTGGATTATGTATTTAGAGTCAGGGTAGATATAATTTTCTTCTATTAAATACTCTCCAGAATATTTATAAGTGCCAGTATAAACTGTTGTTTTTTTACCATCTCTAATTTCGGTAAGATTTTCTTTTAGTTTTATACCGTTCGATTCAGAAATTTTTTTAATTGAATCTAGTTTTTTTTCAGTTATCGATTCTTCAAACAAATAAAATCTGATTTCAAAATCATTGTCATTTAAATATTGATATTCAGATAAAACTCCATTTAGGTAGTTAATTATCTTTATTACTTTACCATTTAAATAGTAATACTCTTTATGAATAAATTCTTTACCTTCTTCAATAGAGTATATGGTTGTTTTGGTGAAGTCTAATGGTTGTTTTAATAAATCAAAATGCCCTTTAAATATCATTTGTGTTAATTTTGGCTAACGTTCAATATATGTGTCGTAGCAGGGCAAATTGTTACCCTGATTTCGACAAAAACTGCGCATTGATTACTAACTTTTTCTGTCAGTAAGCATTGCGCCTTACCAAAAATACAATAACCTTTCGATTCATCACCTAACTGCTATGATCACATATATCGTGTTGTGCATAGTTATTTTATATTTATTTCATTCAGATTGAGCTCAAATAGGTTTCCAAATTTCTCATCATCTATTTTACTAATTTGAATATTACTCCAAGTCAATTCGGTTTGTATTTGTTCCTTTTTTCCGTTCCGTGTAACCGTAATATTGATTGGAATACTTTCTTTTTTCGTTTTGTAGAATTTGAGTAGGTTTTCAGCTTTTTCATAAAGATAGGAAGTCAAATGCGAAGCTAATTTCGTATCAATTTTATTTGAAGTTAGATTTATTTCTATAAATTTCTTTTCTAAGCTTTTATCTTCTAGTCCGTGCAGAAATTCTATTGTAGGGAGTTTTATTTTTTCAATTTTGGCAGATTCCGATTTTATAGTTCCGACATATTTTATCCTGTATATTCCACAAGCTTGTCCGAAAGAGTATTGAATTGTCAAACTTAAAATTGTCAGTAAAAGTATTCTTTTCATTCTCTCTTTTCTAATTATGCACAACGTTTAATATATGTGTCGTAGCAGAGCAAAATGTTACCTTGCTTTTCGATTTTTCTGCGCATTGGTTGCTAACTTTTACTTTCTGCGAGCATTGCGTCTTACCAAAAATACAACAACCATTCGATTGATCACTTTGCTGCTATGCCACATATATCATGTTGTAACCTGTTTTACTTTTTTATCAATTCAGATATTTCTTCTAGATTTAATTCTATCATTTTTTTATGAACAACTCCTACAAAAATTACAAATAACCCTGTCAAAACAAGTCCCAATAAGACTCCATTTTTATATATGATTGTGATTGTCCATAAAATTAAAACAACTAACGTCAAAATCAGAAGAGTTTTTTTAGGTTTAACCGTCAGTTTTACATCTGGAATATTTAGTTCGCAATTAAAGTCATAGAAAGCTTTTCCAAGCACTAATATTCGGTCATTTTCTATTTCCATTTTTTTACTGTCAAACTTTTTAAGAGAATCTATTACTTCGGATTTAGTTTTTTGAGTTTTTATGAGTTTATTTATGTCAAGTTTATTAATATTCATTCGAATAGGTTACAACGTTTCTTGTATGGTGTCGTAGTATCCCGTAGGGTGCTATGCACTATACAAATTGTTAGCATTAGTTTTTTATTTTCATAACTTCAAATCCCATTTCTAACATCATCTCAGCATAATCTTTTTCCGCTTTTTCAAATTCGGGCAATTTAAATAACTTATCATCAATTGGCTCTTTAGAAATGTCAATTAATGTCATTTTTATTGTAATAGAATTATTCAAAATTTTTATTATCTCTAGAGGATATGAATTACTCAATTCAAGAATTTCATTTAAATATTCAAAATTATGTTTTTTAAAAAGTTGAGGGTTAAGTTTAGCCGTCTCTGTGTTATAGAAATAATATTCTTCAGCCAGTTTTCCCCAAGAAAGCCTTATACCATTACAAGATATTCCATTAATAATTTTTGAAGAGTCTATTTTTTCAATTTTACGCTCTTTAAAATCGATATTCATTGAATTATATTTATTCGCATCGGTTATAGTAACGTAATCAAAGTCTTTTTGAAAAGAATAGATTTTATTTAAGTTTGATTTATAAATGGCTTTTTGCTCCAAATTAGTGTTTGCAATTTTTGCATAGTTACCTCCTTTAATAAATACACTAACCGAATCATAGAATTCTCCATCTTTCTTCATTTTTTCAATTATTTGCTCTTTCGAGATCTTAAAATCACCAATTTCTTTTGGTTTAATATCAAACTCAACTTTATAAATCAATTTTCCCTCAAAAGATTGTCCATACGATAATGAACAAATTATTGCAGTAAATATTCCGAATAGAATTTTTTTCATTTCTTTTTTGTAATTAATGCTAACGTTTTATATATGTGTTGTAGCAGGGCAAATGTTACCCTGTTTTTCGATTTTTCTTGCGCAGTGATTGCTCACTTTTCCATTCTGCAAGCATTGCGTCTTCATAAATATACAATAACCATTGGATTGATCACTTTGCTGCTATGATCACATATATGTTGTTGTGGTTAGTTTTATTTTTTCAGAAACCAAGACTTTTCAGTCAATTCAGATAGGTTATTAGCTGGAATTCCGTTCAATTCAGTCATTTTTTTACAAACTTGATCAAAATCCGCATCTTCATAATATGCCATATCCATTATATGATCAGTTTCTCCAAATCCACCAGCACCAATTAATATCTTGTCAGACATCCTAAATTCATTTGATAATTCTGTCAGTATTTTAAAGAGTTCTTTTGAGATGTTTCTCTCTTCAAAATATAAACTTGAAAACCTTTCGATACTCCCAATACAAATTACTTTTTTATAAATATCAATACTAAAACTATCACCTTCTCCCATTATATACTCGGGTTCTCCATTTTCAGAAGGGATGTGTTTAATCAACCAATTTCCATCTACATTTTTAGTAAATGTCCCGTGTTTTTCCAAATGCAAATATTCGGGTTTTAATCTTTCGAAAACTGTTTTCAGTTTATGTTTTATTTCCTCAACCGAATAATCTTTTTCCTTTGGGATTATACAGTCAATACTTGTTCCCATAATCTATTTTAATTAACCACAACGTTTAATATATGTGTAGTAGCAGAGCAAAATGTTACCCTATTTTCGACAAAAACTGCGCATTGATTGCTAAATTTAACTTTCTGCAAGCATTGCGCCTTACCAAAAATACAACAACCATTCGATTGATCACTTTGCTGCTATGACATCATATATCATGTTGTGCAACGTTTATTTTTTCAGTCAGTTTATCCATTTCGGATTTCACTAATGGTTTTAATTCGTAATCCTTTAGTTTATTCAAATATTCTTTTGCTGAGGATAATTCCTTCCGTTCATATTCAATATTTGCCAAATTCAACAATACAATTGAAGTGTCATTTTTTGTTCTAAGTCCAATTTCAAGAGCTTTGGTCAATTCAGATTTTGCTACGTCGAATTCATTTTTCTCAGATGCAATTATTCCAGTTGTGAAATGGTAGTAACTTTTTTGCTGTTTAGACAAATTATTGGGATTTCTCACTTTAGAAATCAATTTTTCAGCTTTGTTAGTGTTTTCTTTTTTGAGTTGTTGAAATGCAGCATAAACGGTTCCGTATCTAAAATATCCATATCCGAAAAGTCCAGCTGCTAATATCGTCAGACCAGTATTGATATAGTCTTCTCTTAAATAAAATAGAATTGCCATCACAAAACAGGCAATGATTAGAATAACTCTAATTAGTGGCGTAAACATAAATCTTAAGTGGTTTATTCAAATGTTGCACAACGTTTAATATATGTGTCGTAGCAGGGCAAAATGTTACCTTGTTTTTGGCTTTTTCTGCGCATTGATTGCTAACTTTTTCATTCTGCAAGCATTGCGCCTTTATAAATATACACAAACCAATCGATTGATCACTTAGCTGCTATGGCACATATATATTGTTGGCAAATCGTTTTTTTTATGGAATTAATATTAATCGTTGTTTCAATTTATTATTTCCGAAAACCCAAACTAATAAATAAGCTCCAGCTCCGTCACTATTCCATTGATGGACAATGTAATCACGATTATTTTTATTAATAACAATATTGTTGTCGCATTCAAATAGATCTTCGTAAAAAACTTGCGCGACATCGATTTCTATTCCGTTTAATTTAACCTCAATTTCAGTTATTTCCGTTTTTGGCAAGTTTCCATCCGTTCCATAAATCCTTCGTCCGTTTATCTTGGTTAGCCATTGTCCATCAAAATTGGAGATTTTATCCTTAACGTTAAACTCTTTGAGTATATATTTAAATGAAAATTCCGTTCCTTTGAATGTTTCCAGTTTTTCAATAGGATTCAAGCGACTTTTATGAATATATCCAATTAGATTGTCTTGTTCATCACAATTCAGGTGATATTTGTTTTTAGGTATATGTACTTTTATCCAATCACTTTCAGATTCTTCATAGCTGAATACTTCAGAGTCTTTTATTTTGTGTAGAATTTCAGATTTGGAGTCGGGAAGCTTGCGAACGTTCGTAAAACCATCTTTATCTTTTATAACAGCTATTTGTCCAAAAACACATTTACCAAGAAAAAGGATTATTATTAAAGCGAAACTCCTCATTTATTTAGATTTTATTCAATGTTTGCCAACGGTTTGTGTAAAATGCGTTTTAATGCATTTTTACACCTTGTTATCTATAGTTATTTACTTTTTTTATATAATTTTTTTAATTCTGATTTGAGGCTTGAATATTTAAAGTACTCGGGTTTTGTCATTATTGAATTTTGATAAATTTCTACTGTTACTTTTTTACCGTTAATATTTGATTCAGCATTTATATGAGCTAAAATAATTTCATATAAAAGTCCAATATGTCTTTCATTAAACATTTCCGTTTTCTTGTGTCCAATCCATTCAAAATCTTCATATTGGAAATCTGTATAATAAAAGTATTCTTTACTATTAAACTTTGGCATTCTTGATGAAAATTCAATTAGTTTTTGGTAATTCTTCATCATTTGAAGCACTCTAAATCTGGTACCTAGAGCATCCATTAGGTTTAGGAATACTATAGCTTTTTCAGTTTTAGATTTTAATCCGTAACTATCTAGTTCTATATTATGTTGGCTCAAGTCAGTTTTATTAAAAATCATAGCAACAGTACTATACAATCGATGATAATAATTGTCTAATAGCCACCTCTCATCAATCTTTTTACTAATAAACTCTTTAGCAACCTCAATACTAGTTTTAGGCTCGTTCTCTTTATCCGTTAAATTGTAATGTATTTCGCGAATTAC
Organism: Aquimarina sp. 433; assembly: GCF_054054605.1. NCBI lineage: Bacteria > Pseudomonadati > Bacteroidota > Flavobacteriia > Flavobacteriales > Flavobacteriaceae > Aquimarina > Aquimarina sp. 433. The sequence continues at coordinate 435,342 of NZ_JBSWZK010000005.1, read as the reverse complement.
ATACCACATTACCAAATCATCATAATCCGGTCTATTCTGGTATTTTTTATCTAAAATCTCAATACTTTGTTTTGATTTAGTTTGAAGTATATCTATTATATTACTTAGTTTTTCGGTTCTTAACTTTTCTAAATCTTCCACAGTAGACTTTTCAGTTAACATTACATTCTTGGAATAATATTCACCGATTTCAATTAGTTTATTTAAATCAGAATCACTTATTTCAATTTGCGAATAAGTATGCTTTGATATAAAAAAAAGTAAAATCAGAAAGAATAGTTTTTTCATAAATAAGAGTTTCCTTTAATTATAGATAACGTTTAATATATGTGTCGTAGCAGGGCAAAATGTTACCCTGCTTTTTGATTTTTCTGCGTATTGGTTGCTAACTTTTGCTTTCTGCAAGCATTGCGCTTTCATAAATATACAACAACCATTGGATTGATCACTTTGCTGCTATGATCACATATATGTTGTTGTGCATAGTGTTTTATTTTTTTATCAGTTTTATAATCAAATATGGCATCAATATTCCTATTCCGATTAATATTGTTGAGTATAGATCAAAAGGTTCAGTCTTTAAGTAATTTGGAATCAAAGGGTTTGAATTTTTTGCTGAAAAAACCATTATATAAAGTCCAATTCCAAATATTACTAGAACAAATACCAAAACGGTTATTATATCCATAATTAATTCATTTATTTTGAATTCTTCTCTGGTCGAGTTATAAATCATTCCAAAAAGTGGAATTGTTGACAAAGCTAAATAATCAAGAGTATTTGTTGAGATTCCAAAAAAGTAATCTGTCAACCGTTGAATATTTTCCGTCAACTCGATTTGAAGTTTTGCTCCAAAACCAAAGTTCAGAGTGAGAAATGTCAGTCCGCAAAGTCCGTATATGAGATATTTTATTCGGTTCGGTATTTTATTCAATTTATTAGACTTTTTTTGAAGTGCTTTCATTATGCACAACGTAGTGGTATGTGCACTAGTGTGTATATTTATTATTATGTAACCGTTTACAAACGTATATTAAACGTTTAATTCGACGGTTGTTTTTTGTTTTGTGATCGGAATTTACTAAAAATTCTATCGATTGATATGGTAAGCCTGTTTTATTATCATTTATATTTCTAACCAAGCTTTAAATCCAAGTAGCTTTATACCATAAGGTTTCAAATGGTCCTTGCTTATATTGTTTTGCCCACCATTTACAGAATATACCAGTTACAATTGTAAGTGCTAAACCTATTAATAATCCATAGGTTGCGCCTGTATATTTGTATAAACCCAATCCCCAACCATAGAATATCGCTCCTCCCAGAATGGATTGTATGATATAATTAGACATGCTCATGCGCCCGAACCGAGAAAAATACATCAATACATTTCGAGCTTTTGTTTTATAAAAAAGTAAGGTAATTCCTGACACCAGTACCAGCATGAATGAAAAATTGGTAATGCTAGTTTCTATAGTTAAAGCAGATCTTCGAATTATGTCACTTTCGATAAAATGATCCATGTTTCGTTTTAAAAGATATAACGGAATGAAAGCAATTATTGAAATCTTTAGGATTTGTGTCCAAAATTCTAAGTTCTTATCAGTTTCATGAAATTTTTGATGTTTCCCTAATAGATATCCTAATAGAAAAAGCGCTAGAATAGTGAAAAACCTTCCGTTTTCCCAGTTCCAACGTAAAACGCCTATTTTTCCGTTCGTTAGATTTCCAATTATAGTATCCCATAATGAAGGTTCTCCAACGTATGTTAGCATCTTACCAAAATAACTCCAGGAGATAGGATCATTGATTTTTTCATCGGGATGCTGTAAGGCATATATTAGATTTGACCACTCATATGGTAATACTAAAAGGATTATTGCAATACCTAAAATGATACTGTCTTTCAACTTGGAAAATGGAATTAACAATACTCCTAATACTGCATATATAGTTAATACATCTCCTTGGAAAAATGCTGAATTAAGGATTCCAAAGGCAAGTAATAATATCATTCGCCAGGCAAATCTTCCTGCGAAAGATTGTCCTTTTTCCTTTTGTCTAGAAAGCTGAATGGCATAGGTGACTCCAAATAATAAAGCAAAAATAGAGTAGGACTTACCGCTAAATAAAAAGAACATGGTTTCCCATATGGCTTCATCTAAAGATTTCATCCAAGCAGGCAGGTGTTCGGGAAAATAATAAATGTCAAAATGTTCTATAGAATGTAAAAGCATGATAGAAACGATAGCGAAGCCGCGCAATACATCCAAGATGTGTATCCTTGTTTTAGTGCTCATTGTTCTTTTTAACTTTTTTAGATATCGTAATGTGTTTTATCAAATTCTAGTCTTTGTTATCGTGCATTTATGACTCATTTTATTCCAAATACTTATTGATAAATGCCATCAATTTCTTAGTATATGCTGCTCCGCCTTGCTCGGCAAGACCTACATGTCCGCCATCTTCCACAATGATAAGTTCTTTATCTTCTGATTTTAGATTTTCGTATAATTGTTTTCCATAGGTAACGTCAATATTTTGATCAGCATCACCATGTGCAATAAGTACTGGTTGTTGAATTTTTTTAACAGAAAGGATAGGTTTTACCTGATCGGGATCGAAATCTGCAATTTCTCCCGCTCTTCGTAGTGCATAATCCGAAATAGGTTTGATAATGATTCCTTTCATCATTTTCTTAGAGTAATCGTATACGATTTGATCCATTTCCGTGAATGTACTTTCGATAACTCCGAATTTAATTCGGTTGTCAAATGCTAATGCTTGGATGGCAATCGCACCACCAAGTGAGTTTCCCCATATCCCGATATCGATATTTTGGTTTTTTGCTTGGATCCAATCTACGATTTTAGAAATGTCTTTTTTTTCATAAAATCCATAGGTTGTAAATTCGCCATCACTTTCTCCATGCGCTCTTCCATCAAAAACTATGGTTTCGATACCCTGTTCCGAAAGTAATTTTGCAACTCCTAATCCATGTTCTTTGCAACTTCCGATTCCGTGTATAAAGATTATAATTCCTTTTTTGGTGTCTAGGTTACTTTTTATCAAATATCCTTTTAGTTTTATAGCATCAGTAGCCGAAATTTCAAAAGTTTCGCTTTCCAGTCCTAAATCCGATGGAGCTAGCTTTTCATTAATTCTTAGCGGTTTGATAATAGCATACGGAGCAGAATTGTGAACATAAAAACCCATAATAACACCCACTACAATAACTATAAGTAGAACAATTTTCAGGATTTTTTTTAGCATATGGTCTATAGGCTTTTGTTGTTATGGTACCAAGTAATTCTAAGTAGGTTCTGAGAAATAAATAAGAGACTCTTACAATATACTTTAATTAAATGAATACTTGCTTAGATACTTCTAGCATCAAGTTATTTTTATCATTTTGGGATTTTTTTTAATCCATTTTTGTAGACATATACCATAAAAGCAATAATCAAAAGCATGCTTAGTACAGATGGGATATATTGACTATGAGGTTGATATTTTTCTAATACTGTTCCGGAAAAAGCGGATAGTAAGGCGGAAAAAGCACTAATCATTTTATAAATATGTTCGTATATCCAAATTCGATGTTTTTTATAAGTACCAATCGGAATTAAATATTTTAGAAAATCATATGTGATTACAAATAGTAAAGCTCCAACTGTACTATAGATGACTATAGGTGACCAAATCATTCCAATGGATTTAAAATAATACAGAAAATACCCTAATACCAAAAGACTAACCACAGAAGCAAGAATATCTATTTTCTTCGGGATATTGGATTTTAGAAGTAATACCCGATATCCAGAAAATGAAACATATCCACTTAGTACGGTAATAACAAGTAAAAAAGTATTTCTGCCAAAAATAAATACTCCCATTAGGCTAGTTGCGATAACTATAGCTATAAGTTTTAAGAAGTATCTTCCAGTTTTGTTATGTGTTTTACCACCTTTGATAGCGGTTAAAGCAATTATTCCGAGTAGGAGTGCTATAGCTCCTGTAATAATGTGTGCCAATATGTTTAGTTTGTGAGCAATTTCCATAATTAATTATTTTAAAATTCAATGTTGTTTGAATTGCAAATAATTGAAATGAAGTTATTTATAAAAGCGAAAAAGGGTGAGTGGTCTGTATGATTGGCGAATGATACAGGGAAAAAGGTGAATGACATTCCATGCAATCTGTATGGAAGTCTTCAAATTACTTTTTATTTAATATGTAAGATTACTCGATTTTTATAAGCTTCCGAATCGTATCAATATAGCTCTTACTGCTGGTAATAGCTTCTAAATTTATGGTAAAAGCAATAATATAACGACCATTTAGATGAGGTGTTATTTTTTTGATATACGTTTTATTGACAATATATTTTCTATGGACTCTCGAAAAATTTTTATCCAATCGTTTTTCTAGAAATAATAAGGAATAGTCGCATAGTTTTTTTTCACCTTTATCATTATATACAAAAGAATAGTTGTCAAAAGCTTCAAAATAAACAATACTATCAATAGGTATGAGAAGAATATTTTCACCTTGCTTTACAGGAACACTCGTAATATTGGATGTATGTTCTGTTATTGTCGGCTCTTTTTTATCTTCAACCAGTGTAGATTTGGTGGTTTTATTTTTTAAAACCTGGTTTTGAAAAAAACTAAATCCTAATAGTAAAGAAATAATACCGTTAAAACAGTACATTTTTCCGGATGAAAATGGACGAAATTGTTGGCTCTTAAAAATCAGCGATCGGATCAAATGCTCTATTTCTGTAGCCAATATTCCTAGTAAGAAGAATATTATTGTAACAACGATATACATTTTGACTTTTGAAGTGAATAGTGTTGTGAACCATGATTTATTCAATCCAATAGCTACCAGCGTATAACCGATAATAAGACTTGTAGATAGTGATTGGATGCACCATTGTATCCAATTTAGAGAACCATTCATTATATAATTGGCAGTGCCAATTCCGATCCCAACTAATAAAATATGGGGAATGAAACGATTTGCTTTTTTTAATTGAAATGGAGTAGCGGTCATTATAAATTTATCTACTTTCTTAAAAGTACGATTCTAATTTATACAAAAAGTGGAGACAAACGTTAGTATTGTACTACAATTTATCTCCACAATGATGAACAATATTCGTTCTTGACCTATATTAAATAGCTAGTTCGGATTTGTGTAAACTTACCACAGTAAGTACAGCAGCTCCATTAATCCAGTAATAATAGGCATCAATACCTTTAAAGGAAAAAATAAAAGGAGCTATAATAAATACAATAGCTACAAGAAAGTCTACTAATAAATGTCCTTTATAAGGAATCACTTTAATGATACCTAAATGATGATCAGTTAATATGGTCAGTAATAATGCAGCCATACCAGTAGTAACAGAAAGCCATAAAGCTAAAGGGTTCGATTGACCTAGGTTTAATAAAAATGGGAGCGCCATTAATGCAATAGCAACAGGATAATCTAAGAAAGCGTGTATTCTTTTGGTTACAAATTTCATAGTTCTTGATTTTAATGATTATTGATATAAGTTGTATCACAATTGTTGTGACTAATTACATCACAAAGGTCTTTTATAATCAATGTTTTCATGCTACAAAAAAAAGACTAAGAATTGTACTTTTTAACAGTGATGGATAGAAAACTATAGATAGATAATTTGTTAGAACTCATAGTGAATATAGAATAAATGCATAATTTTTTCCATCCTATGTCACACTTATTCAGGTTATTTTGTCTAATATAATAGTATGGATCAAGAAACTTTAGAAACATTAGTGCGTCGTGCAAATACTGGAGATCAGGAATCTTTGGAAAAAATAGTATTGACAATTAAAGATTATGTGTATAATCTTTCTCTGAAGATGTTATTATTTCCTGAAGATGCAAAAGATGCTACTCAGGAAATATTGGTAAAAGTAATCACTCATTTGAGTACATTTAACCATAAGAGTAAATTTTCTACTTGGGTATATCGTATCGCTACTAATTATTTATTAACTCAAAAGCAAAAGAAAGCCAAAGAGTTTCCAATGCCTTTTGCCGACTACGAAGTATTGATTGATTCCGGACATTCTGATCGTGTATCTTATGCTTCTAATGATGGAGAATTGAAGTTGCTAGAAGAAGAAGTAAAAGTAAGTTGTACGCAAGGGTTACTATTGTGCTTAAAACCTATAGATAGGATCATTTATATCCTGTCTGATATTCTAGAATTTAATAGTAAGGAAGGAGCTGCTATTGTAAATATTACTCCCGAAAACTTTAGAAAAAAATTATCGCGTTCTAGAATGAAAATTAGAAATTTTCTGAAAAAAAAATGTGGTTTGGTGAATAGCAATAATCCTTGTAGGTGTGTGAAGAAAATTGATTTTTTGGTAGATCAAAACATTATTGAACCTAACAGATTACGATTTGCTGAACTTAGTAAAAGGAGTATTGACCTGATAGAAAAGATCGATCAAGTGGAAAAATCAATTGCGGTATATCGTTCCGTGCCTTCGTTTACTGCACCAGATATTATTTTTAAAAACATTAAAGCTATTTTATCTCATGAATAAACAAGGTTTTGATCTAAAGACGTTCGTTTTTGTAGTAGTACTTACCAGTATTTGGATTCATATTTCTGAAGTATTTAGATACTTTGTACTAGTCATGCCACGAGTAAAATCCTATTGGAATAATTCTGAATCTATTGCAGATATGAATTGGATGATTTTTGGTATTTGGGGAATATGGGATACAGTCTTAACGGCGATGATAGTATTTACATTTTGGCTATATAGTCAGCGATTTGGAAATACGAATCGTTCGGTTATTTCTTCGGCATTAGTGTCATGGGTGTTTTTCTTTGTGCTTTTTTGGGTTGGCGCTGCCAATATGGGATATTCTGATTGGTCCATACTTTTGATCACTTTACCATTGAGTTTCGTAGAGTTGCTCATTGCAAATTTTATAGCTTCTAAACTTTATAAAAAATACGAGTATGCAAAAGTCTAAAATTGTCAATATTCCAGTAGCTATGGAAAAATACTTCGGAAAAGGAACAATGCTTCATCCTTCAGTAACTGCTATTGAAGAATTGATTGAACAAATTCCGGTTGGAAAAGTGACAACGATTCAAAAGATCGCATCTCACTTAGCTAAGGTTGAAGGTACAGATGTTACTTGTCCAATGAGAACAGGTAATGCGATTAAAAAAATAGCAGAACGACATACATTGTTGGTTACAGATCTAAAAACTCCTTTTTGGCGAGTCGTACGAAATGACAAAAAACTGATAAAATCAAAAAACTATGAGCAGTGGATTTCTAAGATCGAAGATGAAGGTTTTGAAATTGAGTATACAAAAGGAGGAGAAGCCAAAATCAGTATTACTGATGATCTTATATTTTCTTTTGCATAAAAATTACAAAGAAATGCATATCAATAAATAGGTCACTGTATCCTTCCGTTATTTTTCCATTAAACTTTTTGATTCTGTATTTTTTCTTGCAACATTTTAATTTCATCCCTTAGTCTTGCTGCTGTCATAAAATCTAACTCTTTTGCAGCTTTTTCCATCTCTTTCCGAACATTTCGAATACGAGTTTCTAGTTGTTCTTTTGTGAAATAAGCAGTTTCTTCTTCTGCAGCTTTTAATGTTGGAGCAGTTTCGAATTGATAAGGCTCTACTTTTTTCCCAGCTAATGCATTATCCAACGACTTTTTAATTGCTTTTGGGGTAATTCCGTGTTTTGTATTGTAAGCTATTTGCTTTTCTCGTCGATAATTAGTTTGATCAATGGTTTCTTGCATACTTTGTGTAATCTTATCCGCATACATGATCGCCAATCCATTTACATTTCTTGCAGCTCTTCCTATGGTTTGTGTAAGAGATCTATTATTTCTTAAAAACCCTTCTTTATCAGCATCTAGTATTGCTACTAATGATACTTCGGGTAAATCTAATCCTTCTCTTAATAGGTTTACACCAATAAGTACATCAAAAAGACCTTTGCGCAGATCTTGCATAATTTCTACGCGCTCTAGTGTGTCTACATCACTATGAATATATCGACAACGAATATCTATTCTTGTTAGATATTTCGTTAATTCTTCTGCCATTCTTTTCGTTAAGGTAGTCACTAAGATACGTTCATCGACTTCAATACGTTTTTGCATTTCTTCTATCAAATCGTCGATTTGATTTAGGCTTGGTCGTACTTCGATAATAGGATCCAGTAATCCGGTAGGTCTAATAATTTGTTCCACATAGGTTCCCTCGCTTTTTTGTAATTCATAATCAGCAGGCGTTGCACTTATGTATATTATTTGATTTTGTAGTGCCTCAAATTCTTCGAATTTTAATGGTCTGTTATCCATGGCTGCAGGAAGTCTAAAACCATACTCTACCAGATTCTCTTTTCTGGATCGATCACCACCATACATCGCATGTGTTTGCGGAATAGTTACATGACTTTCATCTACAATCATTAAATAATCATCAGGAAAATAGTCTAACAAACAGAAAGGTCTTGTTCCTGGATCTCTTCCGTCTAAATATCTGGAGTAATTCTCTATTCCCGAACAATACCCTAACTCTTTGATCATTTCTAAATCAAAATTAGTACGTTCTTCCAGCCTTTTGGCTTCTAGAAATTTTCCTATTTCTTTAAAGTATTCTACTTGTTTTCCAAGGTCTAAGGCTATTTGATCAATAGCACCATGTAATACCTCAGGAGAAGTAACGAACATATTTGCTGGATAAATATTTAGACGGTCATATTTTTCAATGATTTCATTAGTTTGTACATCAAAGGCTTCAATTTCTTCGATCTCATCTCCAAAGAAATGTACTCTAAAGGCATCATCGGCATAGCTTGGATAAATATCTACGGTATCTCCTTTTATCCTGAAATTTCCATGTAAAAACTCTCCTTCCGTTCTGGAATATAAACTTTGTACTAATTTATGTAGTAATGCTGTTCTAGAAACAAATTGCCCTTGCTGAATAGATATTACGTTTTTCTGAAATTCTATAGGATTTCCAATACCATATAAACAAGAAACAGAGGCCACAACGAGTACATCTCTTCTTCCTGAAAGTAAGGAGGAGGTAGCGCTTAAACGTAGTTTTTCAATTTCATCATTAATAGATAAATCTTTTTCTATATACGTTCCAGTGGTAGGGATGTAAGCTTCTGGTTGGTAATAATCGTAATACGAAACGAAATATTCAATAGCATTTTCGGGAAAGAATTGTTTAAACTCAGAATATAATTGTGCTGCTAGGGTTTTGTTATGCGCTAGTACCAAGGTAGGACGTTGTACTTCTGCTACTACGTTTGCTGCTGTAAACGTTTTACCAGAACCAGTAACTCCTAAAAGTGTTTGATATCTTTCCCCTGCTTTAATAGCATTAGCAAGTTGTTTTATAGCTTCCGGTTGATCTCCGGTTGGACTAAATTCAGATGTAAGTTCGAACTTCATTATATAGGCCTATCTTTTCTGAATAAAGATACAGAATACTACTATGATTTCTCAAATAGAGTATAAGTTTTAGGGAAAGTTTATCGTATGAGAGAAAAGCTTCCAGTTCTCACCCTTCCATCATCTAATTCTACCCGATACCAATATTCACTAGAGGGCATTAAAGCACCACTGTAAGTTCCATCCCATCCATTACCAGAAGGGACTAGCTGCTTTAGAAGTTTACCGCTTCTATCAAAAATATATATGATAGAATTTCCAAGTACCTGCGCAGAAATACCTTTTACATTCCAGGTTTCATGAAACCCATCTCCATTAGGAGTAAAGTATTTAGGAAATCCAACTACAGAAATATCCTGAGTAGCTTCAGGACCACATCCATTTTTATCTCGAACATAAACCGTATGAAAACCGGGCGGAACATCTATAAAAGTTGGACTATCCTGATATGTTCTGATACTACTCCCGTTAAAAGCAATAGCATATTCATAATCCCCAGATCCAGATACATTGATGGTTATCGTATTATTATCTGAAGCATCATTAATTTCTATAGGTTGGATAATAGTTGCAGGTGTAGAAAGAGAAACTGTTACGGTTCTCATTTTAGCACAATTTGTTATGCGATTAGTTACCAGGACTTCATAAGTTCCTTCTTGCATTATGCTAATAGTTTCAGAGGTTTCACCAGTAGACCATAAATAATTAAAATCATTAGGGTTAATTCCAGGTTGGATACCAGCATTAATAGATACGCTTTGATTTGGACATATAATCACATTTTCTTGTTCTTCTATATCAGGTAATGGATTGACAAAAAGAGCTACTTCGTTAATACCAAAACACTGATTTAAATTGTCCTCTATTCTAGCGTAGATGATATCTTGACCTTGCGTTCCAGATGTTACGTTAGTATAAAAAGTGATAGCATCATTTTCACTAAGGGCGTTTTCGATAGTTTCGTAGTATGCTACAGAAAGGTTTGGGTTCCCGATTCCAGATAGTATTTGACTATCTGCTTGTGTTAGATCAAATTCACTAAAACCATCTTCAACACCATCATCATCACATTGGGCTAGTGATGCGTTATTGGCAGAGGTGACACTTACTAATAGATCTAAAGTAGTCACTTTAAAACAACTATTAGTATTGTCGATAACACGCGCATATAATTGTTGATTCGGAATCGTATTTTGATAATTGGTTATGTTCGTGATAGAGGGAGAACCATTATTTGCTGAGTTTAGATCTTCAAAAAAAAGAACAGAACGATCAGCGATTCCACCAGTTATAGAATTTATCGCTTCTGTAAGGTTGAATAAGGTAATCCCATCGGTAGGATCGTTATATTCATCACATTGTATTAGTGATGAGGTGTTCGCTATCGGTAAAGGGTCGACTTCAAGCTCAAAACTTACGGTACGGAAACAAGAAGTTGATCCGTTTTCTTGTACTCGAGCATAAATAGTTTGAGGATTTGAGGTGTTTATATATGAAATTGTTTTATCAATCACATTCATAGCTGTATCAGCATCGGATTGCGATAGGTGATAGGAAACAGTATAATTTGAAGGGTTTAGACCATTAAGAATTTCAACATCTTTAGTGCTTAATAAAAAGTCAGAAAAACCATTGGAATCATCTCCGTCATTCATATTATCACATACGGTAAAGTTACTTGGAGTACGTATTGCTGGACCAGGATTAGCGATTAATAAGAAAGTATCTATTATGAAACACTCCGTTATTGTATTTTCGATTCGTACATAAATTGTTTGATTGTTTTGTATACTTAAATAAGGACTGCTTAGAGGATTATTACCTAAACTAGCGTCTTCTTCCGTACTATGATATGTAATTACAGTATTTGTTTGAGTTCCTAATATTGCAGCTGTGTTACTTTCTAAATCAAAGTTGGTCTGACCATCATCTGGATCAGAAACAACATCACACTCTGTTAGGTCCAAGTTCACAGGAGTTCCAGTATCCGCAGTGTTAATCGGAGAATCTGGTAATACGGCTGTTCCTGTAAACTCCAAATCAAAACCACCATTTTGAGAAAAGTTATCAATCAAAATATAATATTCTTCTCCTGCTAGCGCATCGATAGATCTAACAAAACCATTTCCATCGCTTCCAGGCCCTTCACTCAGATCTGTTTCTGTATCGTTAAGACCAGTAAGAGTGGATACTCCCGCTGCTGGAGGATTCGTAGAAGAACATCGTATTGAGCTACCTAACGCATCACAGGTTACATTTGGGCCATAAACAGCAAAATCATAATCTTCTTCAGGACTAGTTGCTTCTGGTGTAATGGTAAAAGCTAAGGTACCAGATTGTACAATATTAACCCTAATCCATAAACTTTGACTTTCGGAAAATGAGCAATCTGGAGGATTGCTATTAGGTGATGCAAAATCATTTGTACCCACACCATTAGAGTTTAACTCTAAATTTGTATTACCACAAACAATGATACTATTAACACAGTCAGTAGGTTCATTTTGCGCATTACCTTTAAAAAATGATATTAAGAATACAAAGCCAAAAAGTAAAATCTTTTTCATCAAAGTTTTAGTTACCCCGCGAATATACTAAGAACTCATCTGCGGAATTGCTTTAGGTTAAAAAAATATACGATAATTGTATGATTCAGATTGTTTAAAAATGTCTAGCGGGGATAAATTGTTGTAATTATCTTATTAGAGAAAAACTACCAGTTCTTATACGACCATCTTGAAGTTCTACACGGAACCAATATTCACTAGAAGGCATTTTAGCACCACTATAAGTACCATCCCAGCCATTACCAGAAGGGACCAATTGTTTTAGGAGTTTTCCACTTCTATCGAAAATATAAATAATAGAATTGCCTAGTACTTGAGCCGAAATACCTTTTACATTCCAGGTTTCATGAAACCCATCTCCATTAGGAGTAAAATATTTAGGAAATCCAACTACAGAAATATCCTGAGTAGCTTCAGGTCCACATCCATTTTTATCTCGGACATAAACCGTGTGAAATCCAGGAGGAACATCCGTAAAGGTTGAGCTATCCTGATATGTTCTGATACTACTCCCATTAAAAGCAATAGCATATTCATAATCTCCAGAGCCTGATACATTAATGGTCACCGTATTATTGTCTGAGGCATCATTAATTTCGATAGGCTGTATTATAGTTGCTGGCGAAGATGATGTTACGGTTATGGTTCGATCTTTAGAGCATCCTGTAAGTTGACTTGTCATAGTAAGCAGATAAGTTCCTGCTTGCGATACACTTATAGTCTCGCTGGTTTCTCCATTTGGAGACCATGAATAATTGAAATCATTTGGATTTCCAGAGTCTAATCCAGAGCCAATAGTAATGATTGTTCCTTCACACAAAAAGGCTTCGGCTAATTCTTCTATATCTGGTAACGGATTGACAAAAAGGGCTACCTCATTAATACCAAAACACTGATTTAAATTATCTTCTACTCTGGCATAGATAATATCTTGGCCTTGAGTTCCAGAAGTTGTATTTGTATATACGACTATTGAGTTTGTTTCACTGAGAGCATTTTCAATAGTTTCATAGTACGCTACGGATAGATTTGGATTTCCTATTCCAGATAGTACTTGTATGTCAGCTTCTGTTAGATCAAATTCTCTGAATCCATCCTCAATACCATCATCATCACAGACGTTTAATATGGCATCATTTGCCGAAGTAGTACTTACTAATAAATCTAAGGTAGAGATCCTAAAACATCCTGTTATATCATCAATTACTCTAACGAATAATTGCTGATTTGCAGTGGTATTTTGATATGTATTCGTATTAGTAATAGATGATGTGCCTACATCCGCAGAACCCATATCTTCAAAAAATAGAACAGAACGATCCGGAGCTCCTTCTGTAATTTGATCTATTGCTTCGTTCAGGTTGAATAAAGTAATACCATCATTTGTATTTAAATATTCATCACATTGAGATAAAGAAGTATTATTGGCAACAGGCAATAAATTAATGGTAACTGGAATCTCCAGAGTATCAAAACAATCCGTATTTAAATTGTTTTCTAACCTAGCATACACTGCAGGCATGGTGTTAGACAATACTGCATTTGTTGGGTCAACTATGGGATTTGTATTGTTTTCTGCATCTACTAATGTATTATGGTAACTTAAGTTGAAATCAGCAGTACTTTGACTTCCATAGATATCATTATTGGCTGTAGTTAAATCATAAGTAATCATTCCATTGGTATCATTTCCATCATCAGCATTATCACAGGAAACAACTGAATTTGTAGGAAATGCGGTTGGAGTATCAAAAACTTCTATGAGAAAGCTCGCTGTGTTATAACAATTTATATTATCCACATTTTCTATTCTGATAGCGATGGTTTGTGGATTATTCTCTGTAATAAAGTTTTGTGGTAATTCATTATTATTAGCATCAGCATCTGCTATTGTTCGAAAGTAGCGAACTTGAAATTGAGTAGGATCTTGAGTTCCAAGTACTGTAGAAGTGTAAGTTGATAAATCTATTTCTGTTAATCCATCGTTATTGTCATCACAAATCATTTCTGTTGCTGGGATAGCTGCTATCATAGGAACTTCGAAAAACGTAACATTTGCAACTCCTACTAGTGGACAACTTCCATCATTAAGATCAACTTCTAATCTGTAATTTCCAGCAGTAGTTATATCTAAGAAAAATGTATTATTTGTAATTTGAACATCATCTACAAACCAAGTGTAAGTGGCTGTTGGAATATCTTGATGAGCTAATCTATAGGTGTCACCATCACACAACATAAGATTTACGTTGTTAGGATCACCACTATTTATGATATCAATCGTTTGGGCAAAAATTGATTGAATGAATGGAGGTAGTCCTATTCTAGATCCTCTATTTCCATCAATATTTATTAATAATCCTTGATCTCTGTAGGTAATATTTGCGGCTATTTCTTCGGGATTCTCGATAACACCAAGATAGTTTCCAACTCCTGAGTCAAAATCATATAAAGCTCTGTATATCTTTCCGTCAGGTCCTAATTGTAACGCACCAGCGCTAAAATTGGAAGTTTCTTGACCATTTTCGTTTATAATCCTAGTACCACTGGCGGCAATTTGATCATTAGGTAAGGTTAAATCGAACTGCATTAGAAATCCATCTCCAAAACCACCTATGCCTAATCCGACTGTTGTATACAAACGTTGTCCACTTTGAGAAAATTCAATACCATACGGCGCATCTCCGTCATATAATTCCACCTCATTGCTCACAATTCCGGTACTACTATCAAAATCATAAAACAACACTTTTCCAGGGCCATCGCCTCCTGTGATTCTTGATAAACCAAAGTGTACAACTGCAAGTTTATCTCCTTCTGGCGAGGCTTTGAGATACCCCAAAGCATTACGTCTATATCCTGAGATAGGAACAATTACTCCTACTTGCGAAGTAACGGGAGTAGTATTTACTCCAGTTTGATCTACACTAAACGCATAATAGGTATCTATAAAATGAGTGATTACCCAAAATGAATCGCAATCATCACTTTTAACTGCAGTAATTTTTTCGGAACATTTATATAGGCTTTCTCTGGTGTCCGATGTATTGTATGTTATTAATGGAAGGTTTTTTTGTCCAGAAACGACCGCTCCATTTCCACCGTCTAGAGACATATCAACTACCGAATACAAGAGTCCGTCATTTACACCATCACCATCGGAAGTACTACTATCATTATCAGCATTGAAATGATGAGGTTCATCTACCGTAAAAACAATGTAAATATTTGGAGTATTTGGCTGTGGAACAATAAGAGCCGAGGATGTACTGGAGGTATCTCCTCTTAAATCTGTACCATTTTGCATTGGAACATGATTTCTGGTAAAGATGGTAGATCCATCTGTGTAGAAAAGAAGGTCTCCAGTTGCATCAGAAATTGTCGTGCAACCTTCTAAAGTATTTACTCTACCATTCGTAAGTGGAGTGGGAGGTGTTGTACTAAAATTTATCCCCGCATTTTGTCCAAAATACCAATTGTTAGCTTCTCCTTGTCCAAAAACGGAGAAGCTAGCAAATAATAATAGAACAAAAATTACTTGTTTCATGAATTGAGTTCGAAAACTCAAATATATTATAAATCTCTCTTTTTAAGAAGATAATACGAAAGTCTCACAAATATTGCTGTCCAAACTAATACGATTAGTATCTCATACCAGTGTACAGCATAGTCTCTTTGGAAGTTTTCACCTAGTTGATTCGCTGCTGATTGTATGAAATTTAATCTTGTTATAGGTTCATTGATCAAATTAGACATACTATCCAAAGGTAAAAATGGTATTATTTTATCAATGATGTCTGAATCGAATTTCCATTTTATCAAACCAGAAAACAATCTAAAAGCCCCTTCGATAAGTTGCCAGAAAATTAAAAACCCTAAAGCAAATGCAGAGCGTTTAATGAGAATTCCTAAAAACATACAGAAAGAAAAGAAACCTACTAGCTTTAGGAAATACGCGAAAATAAATTCTAAATCAGAAAATATAATAGATACTTCGTTATAGTCTGAAAATACTAATCCAAGTATAAGAGAAACTAGGAATAAGAATATCGTGGAGACCAAAGAAAATAGAACTACTGTAAGAAATTTAGAAGCTAAAAACTCTTTTTTGCTTAATCCATCTATTAAATTTTGTTTTAAAGTTCTGTTAGAGTATTCATTGGCCATTATGGAAACGATAACAATAGCTAAGAATAATTTTAACCAAGCAGCAATCCAAGAATTGAAGTGCCAGATATAAGGAAAGTTAAAAATTCCTTGATCTGCTAATCTAAAATTAACTCCACCAAAACTAAATTCATAGGAAGCAATTAGAGAAATTAATAAGATTAAAACAAAATATGTGATCGTCAACACCTTCGCCGACTTATTGTATCGTAATTTTTGAAATTCTATATTGAGTAGTCGTAACATGGCTTTAGTTTAAATTGTTGGTTAATTGTAAGAATTGTTCTTCTAAACTTTCTTTTCGTTTTACAAGATGTGTTAACGTAATTCCAGCTTGGTGCAATTGCTTATTCAGACTTTCAGCATCCAATTCTCTATTTAGGAATGCAACAATTTTGTCGTCTTCCTCTTTTACGTTTCCAAAAATATCTTGCTCTGATAACCACTTAATGAGCACACTGTTTTGATTACTATTTAATTCGAAGAAACCATGACTAGCGTTCATTTCATCTACGGGACCAGAATATAGTTTTACTCCTTTTCGAATAATAACTACATGGCTACATACTTTTTCCACTTCATCTAATAGGTGAGAAGCTAATAAAATGGTAGTTCCCTGTGAAGCGATAACTTTTATGATTTCTCTGATCTGATGAATTCCTTGTGGATCTAGTCCATTAGTAGGTTCATCAAGTATTAGAATCTCAGGATCGTTTAATAAAGCAGAAGCAATCGCTAATCTTTGTTTCATACCCAAAGAAAACGTTCTGAACTTACTATCCTTACGGTCCAAAAGACCTACTAATTCCAGTTTTTCTTCGATTTTATTTGTTGAAACCCCCTTGATCTGACATACTAGTTTTAGATTTTGTGCTGCTGTCATGTAAGGATAGAAATTTGGACGCTCGATTATAGCTCCTACCTTTTTTAAGGCTTCATGGGTAGATGTAGATCCATCGAACCAAGTAAAGTCTCCCGAACTTCTATTTACTACATTAAGAACAATACCTAGGGTAGTGGATTTACCGCTTCCATTAGGTCCTAAAATACCGTATACGTTTCCTTTTTTTATCGTAAAGGAAAGATCGTTAACGGCTGTTATACTTCCGAATCTTTTGGTAAGATTCTTCAAGGTTAAAATGGTTTCCAATTGTGATTATTTTTTGGTGGTTATATTAAACTAGACGACTACACTAAGATTTTGTTACAATAAAAAATGGAATCTTAGACTTTAAAGGTTTTTACAATGAATATTGGAATAAGGTTGTTGAAGTGCGTTTCTTTTGTAAATTGCCACTAGAAAGTAGTTGCGTATGGATGAGAAATTGATGTCTAAAAAAAAACCTACCTATCCGATCAATGATAGTTTAGATAGTTATTTAAAGGAATGTAATCGTAAGATAAAAATCCCAGTATTTTATGATGATTTATTGCGGTTTTCAGGTTCGATTGTAGTGTATGATAACAATGATGAAGATACTTTATGGGTGCGTGTATATTATGAAGAACATGAGCGACCAGAGATTGAATCTAGCCTAAAAAAAGTATACACCATCTTACATTCTGACGGTAATGAGGATGCGATTGAGTTTTTAAATATTGATGCGATTGATTATTGTACGTTTGGAAATTCTAAACCATTTAGAGTACGAGTTCGAAATATATTAAATGATAACTATACGTACATTTATGTAAAAAAGGCAGATGCATCTCGTATTTATGGGTTGGAATTAGAGCATATGTTCTCACCAAATAGGATTAATTTTTTGGTATATAAAAACACATTGATCGAAGAGCATATTGCAGGCATTCCTGGTGATGTGTTTATCAAAGATTTCTTGCCAGACCTAAGTGACCAGGCAAAAGCACAAATTGCCAAGGAATTTGTAAAGTTTAATGAACGTTGTCAAATGCGTTTATTGGGGGATATGCGTTCTTATAATTATGTGATTATCCCAATTCATGATTTTGATCATGTGCAGTATCGCATACGAGCCATAGATTTTGATCAACAATGTTTTGAAGGGAAATTAAAAGTATATCAACCACAATTCTTTAAAGAAAACTTTGATATGGTGGATATCGTTTTAAATAGATTACAACCAAATTCAATTGAACAATATAAGAAAGAAGAACGTTCTGTTTTGGCAAAAAGGATACTCAATTCCAGATCTCGTTATGAAACGTTAATTGCTTGTATGTGTGCTGATACGATTTCTACTGAAGAACATTTAAAAGAACTACGAGAACATCTTTATAATTTTACACTGGATCTAAAATTTCGTAGAAGTAAATCCATGGGCGAAGTACTGAAAACTGCATTGGATTTTGTAAGAAGAAATTATGAAAATGTAAATATGAATCGATTGTTGGAAAGGTGATGGAGTTCGTACTTCCAGTGTTAGGTAATAGAAGTTTGAAGTCGGAAGTATTATATCGGATGTTTGTTACTAGATTTTTGAAGTCAGAAGACGGATGTCAGAAGTCTAATTATGTATTACACTCCTGACATCGGATATCCAACATCTGGCCTCAGACTATTTTAGTCTAGCTTCTAGCGCAGTATTTTTCTTTTTAAGTGTTTCTACCTCTTTTAGGAGAAAGTCCGTCTTCTTGTTCTGTTCAATCATGTAAAGTGTTAGCTGTTCGATTTTTTCGAGTAATTTTTTGTTCATTTCTCCTAATTGGATACCATTTTGAGCTACTTCTGCTGCAGAAGGGATGTTTTTTAAGTGTCCTTTTTCTGATATATGTTGTTCTACTTCTTGTAGTGTAGGCAAATTGTAGTCTTCTTCAAAGACATAATCTGGCCAGCCTACTAGATCTACTTTTACTTCTTGAGTATGAATATTACCGTTTACAGCTAATTTAGCATCAGGAGTGTATGTTCCAATACCAACATTACCATTATTAGAAACGGTCATTCTTTCTACTGGATAATTATTAGTATTATTAGAGGTAAAAAAACCTAATCTCGTGTTACTTCCCCAACCTGAATTTGCGATAGCTTTGATGATAGCTTTTCTTCCTGCTTGAGTTCCAGAAGTATTATTGGCGGTAGAATGTTCAGTGCTTAAAATAATTTCTGCACTATTGCCAACTGTAGCATCTTGTTTTCCTTGTACAATTAGAGAACCTGTCCCATTCGCATTACGGATATGTAATGATGAATTTGGATTCGTTGTTCCTATACCTACGTTACCATTGGTCATCAATACGGTTAAGAATGGATTGTTAGAGCTATTTCTAATATTTAACTTACCTCCGAAATGGTCAATCCATGCTTTGTTTTCTCCATTTTCTCTAAATAAAAATCGTCCTGGGAAATTAGTAGCAGGATCTACAATAATGTTTGCTGCGCCATAAGTTCCATTACTTATTGATTTGGCAGATATACCTCCTTCACCAGTAAATTGAACGTGTAATTTTTGACTTGGATTAGTGGTGCCAATTCCTACATTACCATTGGTGTTTAATACAATAGCATTAGAATTATTATTATAGTTATATAAACTAAATTTTCCAATTGTGGGATAGTTAGAAAGAAACCCCCAACTGCTTTTACCCGCATCTTGAAAACGCAAAATGGAAGGTTTTCCATCTGTAAAAGAATTTAGATGAATTTCTGCATTATTATTTACTTCTGATTTCACTTCAAGTTCTGCTGAAGGACTCGTAGTTCCTATTCCTACATTACCCGATACTGCTAAATGCGTATTAACAGGTAATTGTGTAGATGCATCATAACCAATACTTACTCCTCTATACTGCGATTTATCACCAACATCAGGTTGTAAATGTAGTGTAGAATAGTATTTTCCATAACTAGCAACATCAGAATGTCGAGCGATTATCCACGCTTTTCTATCGTTAAATCCAATTGAATTACCGAATTCCATTCCACTATTAGAGCTTCGTGATTTAAAAAATAGATCTCCACTACTGGAAGCTGTTGGATAAGATGCTGTACCATTAGGTAAATAGATGCTAAGTTTTGCATCTGGATTAGTTGTTCCTATTCCAACATTACCGTTTAGGTTAACTCTAAAAAGATTTTTGTAGGTGTTTGTTGTATTAAATTCTGAAAAGTCTTCAATTGAAAAAGCATTGCCATCATTCCATAATCCTAAGGAAAGTCTATTCCATTGAATTAGATGTCCACGATATAGCTCTCCAGCGCTATTTGTGTCTTCCAGATAATGTCCTTGATTAGTTGGTATTTGTGCCATACCACAAAATGATATCATTACAAATCCTATTAGTAAAATTACATTTTTCCTCATGTTTAATTTTTAATTGGTTTTAATTTGAAATATTTCTATCCCAAAAAAAATATAATGCTTTTAGATATGTGTCATATGGAGACTAAATGTTACCGTGAAAACTCGGATTTTCTAAAAAAAACATTTACTTTTTAATGTTTCATAAACCATTGTTCTAGCGTTTTACTTGTTGTTTTAAAAGATTGATTTCCTCTTGTAACATTTCAGATTTCTTAATAAGCTGCTCTGTCTTTTTATTCTGTTCTATCATATAAAGTGTTAGCTGTTCAATTTTTTCGAGTAATTTTTTGTTCATCTCTCCTAATTGGATACCATTTTCAGCTACTTCTGCTGCAGAAGGGATGTTTTCTAAATGTCCTTTTTCTGAGATGTGGTGTTCTACTTCTTGTAGTGAAGGTAAATGATAATCCTCTTCAAAAACGTAATCTGGCCAGTCATTATAAAGAGCAACTTTTACTTCTTCCGCGGCTATCTTACCCTTTACACCTAATTTATATCCTTGAGTATTAATTGTTCCAATACCAACGTTACCATTTGGAGAAACTGTCATTCTTTCTACGGGATAACTACTAATATCACTGGATGTGTAAAAACCTAATCGTGTATTTTGACCCCAATTAGAATTTGCAACAGCTTTGATAATTGCTTTTCTTCCAGTATTAGTTCCAGAAGTATTATTGGCTGTAGAATGTTCGGTACTTAAGATGATTTCTGCACTATTGCCAACTGTAGCATCTTGTTTTCCTTGTACAATCAAAGAGCCTGTTCCATTAGCATTACGAATATGTAACGATGAGTTTGGATTCGTTGTGCCAATTCCTACATTACCATTTGAAGCAATTCTCAGAGCGTTGATCTCTGAATGATTACCATTCCAAATGCTAGTATTAAATTGGAATGCTACATTTCCATGAGAACCCGATTTATCAGAGATCGCTTTTATAGAAGCTCTATGGCCTGGTAAATTATCATATAAATTACTTAAGCGTATTTCTGAAACAAGTTCATCATTTCCAGTGTTTGGAGCTTTACCAGTAATATTAACGATAGGTGTAGTATTTAAATCTTTTATTTGAAGTTTCTCTTCTGGATTAGTAGTTCCTATACCAACATTACCATTTCCTTTAATTGTCATTCTTGGATTTCTGCTATTAGATCCTGTATTAAAGTAGATCCCATCATAGGCATTGATATCTAATGCGTCTGGGCTATTATCTCCATCATCATATGTTAAGATAGATAAGTTATATTTATTAGAAGTTGAAAACCCTTCTCTAAAGAAAAGCCCTTTCTGATTCCCTAATTGATAAGCATCCAATAACAAAGACCCCTCTACGTGGAGTTTTTCAACAGGATTTGAAGTTCCAATACCAAAATTACCTGCACCATTTAATCTTGCTCTTTCGATACCACCACTTAAGAAAAGAATAGAATATTTATTGTTTTCATTTTCACCAGCATCCAAATAAATATGGTCAAATCTGGATTTAAATAACCATTTCCCAGGAAATGTGCCGCCAAAACTATGGATTCTATTGAAACCTCCATTTGCACTTGGAAATTGTAACTGATGTAATCCCATATTTAAATCTTGAGTTTGTGTTTGAGCTTTTAAACTATAAATAGCTCCAATAATTAGAATGATGAATGCAATATTTTTTCTCATGTTTCTTTTTGTTTATTTTTAATTTGCAGCATTTTAGACTCTGAAAAAAATGGCGCTTTTATATACGTGTCATTTGATTACTAAATGTTACCCTAAAAATTTAAGTTTTTCTTTTTTTGTTAAAAATCAGGCGCAAAAGTATAGAAAATGGATGGATTAGGGTTTCGTTTTTAAAAGGAATTGAAGCGGTGTTTTTTGTAACAAAACAACATTAATTGTCACTTATATGTAAAGTGTATTTTTATGAAAATAAATCCTTGGGCTTTTGGTGGTTTGTTTTTATTGGTATCTTCTATTTGGATGTATCATAATTTTGAGCTTCCTACCTTTTATCCTTTTGAGAAAACAGGGACAGTCAAAGCAGTTGCTTTTCAAGCTAAATTAGTAGTTCCTAGATTGCCTGGTATTGGAGGTGAGCATGATCAAATCGTACATTTTATCTATAAGATTGACAATATAGTATATGTGTCTAAACATAGAGCATATAGGTCTGGACAGTTTCAGGCAATTGGAGATTCTTTATTAG
Organism: Aquimarina sp. 433; assembly: GCF_054054605.1. Lineage (NCBI taxonomy): Bacteria > Pseudomonadati > Bacteroidota > Flavobacteriia > Flavobacteriales > Flavobacteriaceae > Aquimarina > Aquimarina sp. 433. Next base: position 412,629 of record NZ_JBSWZK010000005.1, on the reverse strand, counting down.
TTCGATATAGTGTAAACAATCCACAAAGAACAGATCCAACTCGATATTATCATAATGTATCTAGCAAACCAAGATATGATTATTTAAAAAAAAGTTTTTTACATACAAAGTCAAATGGGTACACAGCATTAGATCTACATGCCAATATATTTACCTATGAAGATTATGGTGCATACGGTAAGCTCTTGACAAAAACTACGGGTACTCACAAAATGCAAGACTCTACACTTGTTTTGACTCCCTTGATTTATTATAAGAATAGAAAAGTAGGAGATAGCATAATTGAAGAACCTAAACCGATGAATGAAGATTTTGAAAAAATCTATTTAAGTACTTTTAAACTAAATCCCAGTGGCAATCTTATTGAGATAAATTCAAATCTTACTTTTAACTTAACTGGTCAGAAGTAAGCGGTTTGGTTAGTCTTTTTGCTCTTTGTTAAAGTATACCAGGTAGTAGTACATTTGCTTTTCTTCATCCCAACCTTTTTCTACAAATTTTTCTGCAGATTCTGGATTGATAAAATCCATTTTAATTTGGATGTTGGTATCTAAATTAATCGTGTTTTTGATCTTTTTCCTAGCTGCAGAAACTGCAGTATTAGCAATAGGAAATTCTGTAAGATCTTCGATATGATATTTTGGAGCCTTTTCAGTTTTGTAATGTTTAAACTCGGGAATTAGATCCGGATTATCGATTACTTCATTTAAAAAAGCAGATTCTTCGAAGGTGTCGTTTTTGGCAAAGTGATTTACAGCACGATTCATAAACATCACTTCTTCTTTTTTGTCTTCTGCTGGTAGTACTACATCTTTAGCAAAATCCTGGCAGAATTTCATATACTTCTTGGTATAAAAATTTTCATCTGCAAAGGCTTCCACTCCTAAGAAGTGTTCTAACCAATACTTTGTGTCATAACGGTTAGAATCAACAGAAAGAATTTTATATCCTTCTTCTTGTTTATGATTAAAAATTAAACATCCTTTATCTAATTTATTTAGATTTACACCTTGTTGATGTAGTAGTTCTATATTCGTTCCTTTCTCTGCAAACTGAAGGAAATCATATTTCAATTCTGACTTGAAAATCCCTACGGCATTTGTTTTTTCATTATCTATAGAAAGATTCTCTAAATACACTACATAGACTTCTCCACTTTTGATATGCGGATGTTGGGATTGTTCATATAAAAGGGAAGCAATTCTCTTTGATTTTTCGTGAGCCGAAGATGGGTTATTGAATATTTCGGTAACGATTTTATATAGCGGATTAAATTCTACATCTACCTCATTGGTAAACTGAAAGTAATTCTCCTCTTTTTCTCTAAACGGTTTAAAAAAGTATTCCTTTAATAAAGCGGTTAACTCGTCATTAAGTGTGTAAGGAGCATCGGATAGAAATATGTTTTCATTTCTGCTCTTGTTACCTATTTTGTGAATCGATAACGATTCAATTTGGGTGCTATATAAATTGATCATACTTTCTTAATTTCAATTCCAATGTTCATCAAAACCTAATTCATCGTAATCATCAAGGTCTAAAAAGCCTTCCCCTTCATCATCTTGGTCTAAATCATCAGCTTTAAACTCTTTATCGGGCGCATTATCTGGTATTTGTCCGTGTACGAACATTACATTAGGATATTCTCTTCCGTTTTCATATTCAGCAATTTCCGCAAGCTCAACCAAAAATGTCCACATGCTTAAGAAGTCATAGACATAAATCAATCTAGGCGATGCCTCGTGTACCACATCGATTAATGTTGTTTCGTTCATTAATCGTACTGGCTGATTACCATCACTCATATCAAAAAGAGATATCTCTTCTCCTTGATTCCATTGCTCATCACTGACATAAAAAGAGGCCATTTCCATGCCATCAAAACCAAAGGATTGGTTAATAACATTATGAAACTGCTCTAATGTAGCGTCTTGTTCGATTTCGATATCTCTAAATACGTCTTCTTCTGTATCTAGGATAATTCTGAAACGGTAAACCATTCTTGTTTAATTTGGATTTGCAAAGATACAAACTTGTTAGTGACTATTTTAAATTTTCAGACGTCAATCCCTTTTTTTTAAACACTTCGAGTAGGATATAAAACTGAACTCCAAATAGTAAAGATGATATAACTAAATGTAAGGGTTGTGAAAGGAAAGGGAAATCAAAATAATACATTAAAATTCCAGTAAACGCCTCTAAACCGATAAAGGCAATGACCCAATTTAATTTAGATAATCCAAGTTGCATTTTGTTATTATACCACAACAGCCATAAGTTAATCAACACGATAAGGATAGAAAATGATCGATGAATATAAAAGTTCATTGTAGGTGGATCTAACCATTGAGATTTTGCTAGTTCACCAACAATTTTGATTTGTTCATCCACATACTGTCTTACCTGAGTACCTAAAGCAACCTGAACTAAAGTAAGCACTGCAGAAAAAAACAATACATTCTTAAAAGTTGAACTGATTTTGAATGTTTTAGTCTCCTTTTTTGTGAGAAATAAAATGTATAGCAATATGGCTAGTATTATAAATGCTACTAACATATGTATTGTAATTCTTAGCGGAAGAAGATTAGAATCTACTACTATTTTACCTAACCAAGCTTGAAATGCCATTGCTATAATGGTGAGTCCCGCATACAGCGTTATTTTTCTTTTTTCTTTCCAGAACCAAAGCGAAAGAATAAACATTAAAAGAATAGGGATTCCAGATACTACTGTAACCAGTCTATTAATATATTCGATCCAAGTATGCCATACATTAAATTTAGCATAGTCATGCTTTGTATAGGGTTCCCAATTGGTAGTTTCATATGTTGATGTAGATGTAAAATCTTTATTGGCGATTCTTAATTCTTCATCTACTATTACAATAAACCCTTCCTCATATTCATGATTGGGTTTCCATTGTATTTGACTTTCTTCGGTAGGAGGGATATAATATCCGAAGCATTTTGGCCAATCCGGACAGCCCATTCCAGAACCCGTCATTCTTACCACAGCACCTGCAATAATGATTAAATAGATAAGGACTACAGACGTAACTACAAGCGGTCTAAAATATTTTTTCATGTGTTAAGAATCTAAGTTTTAAAGGATTTAAGTTGCTAAGAACTTTTTAACCCTAATTCTTCCCCTTTTTTTATCATAAACTGAAATGCAGCTTCATGTTCATTTGGGATATCTCCTTCTAATATGGCTTCTTTTATCGCTTCTTTTATAATTCCAATTTCTTTAGAAGGTTTTATGTCAAAAGTTTTCATGATTTCTTCTCCACTCACTGGAGGCTGAAAATTTCGAATATGATCTCGTTCTTCTACCTCTACCATTTTCTGACGAACAATTTTAAAATTGTTATGATATTTTTTAAAACGCTTCGGGTTTTTAGTTGTAATATCGGCTTCGCAAAGCGTCATTAATTCTTCGATATAGTTGCCAGCATCAAACACTAATCTCCTAACAGCAGAGTCCGTAACATCTGATGCAATTACAATTGGTCGAGAGCTCATTAAAACCATTTTCTGAACAAATTTCATTTTATCATTCAGAGGCATTTTTAATCGTTTAAATAGTTTATAGACCATTTTTGAGCCTACAAACTCATGACCATGAAAAGTCCATCCAACTTTTTTACTAAATCTCTTAGTAGGAGCCTTTCCGATATCATGTAATAGCGCTGCCCAGCGTAACCAAAGATCATCCGTGTTTTCTGCAATATTATCTACTACTTCTAAAGTATGGTAAAAGTTATCTTTATGTCTCTGTCCTTCTACTTCATCAATACCTTTTAACGCAACTAATTCCGGTAATATATAGGGCAGTAATCCAGTTTTTTCCAAAAGTAAAAACCCAATAGACGGTTTTTCACTTAATAAGATTTTATGGAGCTCGTCTACAATTCTTTCTTTAGTAATTATTTTAATACGATCTTTATTCTTGGTAATGGCTTTTAAAGATCTTTCTTCTATCTTGAAATTAAGTTGTGTAGCAAATCTAATGGCACGCATCATTCTTAGCGGATCATCAGAGTAGGTAATATCTGGATCTAATGGTGTTCTGATGATTTTGGATCGAAGATCTTCTAATCCATCAAAAGGATCTAAAATATTACCAAAATTGTCTCTAGAAAGACTTAATGCCAAGGCATTGATCGTAAAATCTCTCCTGTTTTGATCATCTTGAAGCGTTCCATTTTCTACAATAGGATTTCTACTATTTTCTCGATAAGATTCCTTTCGGGCACCAACAAACTCAACTTCTATATCTCCCGCTTTTAGCATGGCAGTTCCGTAGGTCTTAAAGATTTGAATTTTGGGTTGGTTAGGAAGTAATTTAGAAACTTCTTTTGCTAGTTCGATACCACTACCAACTGCTACTATGTCAATATCCTTTGCAGATCCTCGTTGTAAAATATAATCTCTTACAAACCCTCCAATGACATAACTGTCTAATTCAAGATTGGATGCAGCTTGGGTTATCGTATTAAAAACAGCATGTTGTAATGCTTCTTTGTAATTATTCTCTTCCGACATGAATCAATATACTCGATAATCGAGATTTTAAAGTTTCGAGGGTATTCTCGAAATCAACAATTGTTCTTATTATATATACCTGGTATACAAAGGTGATGAAACTTTATTTCCTTATAATTTTAACGGTACTATCTCCACCGATTTTTATAATAGAAGAAGGTTTAGCATCTTTATTTTGTAAAGGCAAATTTACGACATAGTCAACGCCTTCCAAAATCTCTTTACTCATTTCTTGCAGGTTTCTCGGAGTCGGTTTGCCACTGATATTTGCTGATGTAGAAACAATAGGCCTTTTAAACTTTCGTATTAATTTACTACAAAATGGATCTCTCGCTACTCTTATTCCAAGTGTATTATCTTTTGCGATTAGATTTTCAGCAACTCGTAAAGGTCTATCATAAATAATTGTAGTGGCCTTTGTAGCATATTTTAGAATGTCATAAGCCACTTCGGGTACTTCCTCTACATATTGCTGTAACATTTTAAAATCACTTACTAAGCATAATAAAGCTTTGCTGTCCGCTCTTTTCTTTAGTGAATATATTTTATCCACAGCTTCTGCATTGGTTGCATCACATCCAATTCCCCAAACGGTGTCAGTAGGATATAAAATAAGTCCTCCTCTTTTAAGAATTTCTATTGTTTTCTCTATTTCTATTTTTTGATTTTCCATTAATTAAATTTTGGAACCATATTCTCTTTATCAAGGTATTTAGGGATCTCTTTATTTATAGTTTCGCCGGCAATTACCTTTTCATATAGTTTTAAATAAGATTCTGTCATCATCTTAGAGTTGAAATACTTTACCGCATACTCATGGCATCTTTTTGGGTTATAATCAAATTCTTTAATGGCTTTGGCGATGTCATTAGAATTATTGCCAGTATATCCAACTTCGGGAGTGATTAATTCTGGTAGAGAACCGTTTTCGGTACCAAAAACAGCACAACCTGCATACATACTTTCGGTAATAGCTATTCCAAAAGGTTCATGCCAAACTACAGGAAAAACCAAGGCTTTAGACCGCTGCGCAACTTCCATCTTTTTGTCATTTTCCACCATTCCATGGAAGATGATATTTTTATTTAGGATATATTTTAATCCTCTTTTAAAATTTCTAAATGTCCAACGTTCACCACCCATTACATGTAGTTTATTACCAGATTTTAAGGCGATATCTGCAGTGCCAAATAAGTTTTTTACTTTCCACGATGCTTTGGCAAGAAAATGAAGATAGGTTCTTTCATTATCAAGTATTGGATCAGGATAATCATCCCAATCAATACCATTATACACAAAAGCAGTAGATCCATATCTTTTTGCATGATTTCCAGAAACAAAAACCATGTTGATATCTAAGGTTTGATCTGGAGATGGATTGCCTTCCATAGTAAAGATATATGGTTTTCCAACCGATTGGTTTAAGGAATGGAAAAGATGTACTACATCTACATCACTTGGGATTTGCTCTTCTAATGATTTTTCTTCGTCATAGTGAATAACAGTAGCAAAATCTGAGCTAGACCCTTGTTTTGCTAAAAAATAGACTTTATGACCTAATTTAGAAAGTTCTTTTCCTAATCCCCAAATAACTCGTTCGGTACCACCATATTTTTTAGCAGGTAATACTGCCGTTTTATCTTCAATAAGTATATTCATTGTTTGTTTAGGTAATTTAGATAGTTACTTTTTTACCACAGTGGCATATTGTAGATACCTCATGTCCATCGCAGTAAATAGGAAAGGTAAGTTGTAAAAATATGGTTTGATGGATTTAGTTTTATTTATCCCTTTGTGGGTAATAATCTTATATCCTAATCTGGTATACATATTGGCTATACTTTTTCCCGTAAAAAACCTTAAGTGAGTTTTATCCATGATACCATGATCTTCATACTCCCAATTTTTATTCAGTACTAAATTCTTTAAAGCACTGTGATATCTCATATTCGGAATAGAACTAATGATTACGCCATCTTTGGATAATTTGCTTTTCATTTTTTCTAGCACCACATATGGATCTACTAAATGTTCCAAAACGTCATTGAAATAGATAGTGTCAAAATAGTCATCTGGGAGCTCATCTATAAAACCTTCTACTTCTCCAATAAATACTTTATCTAGGAGTTTTTTTGCTTTTTCTCCTTCTTCCTTCATTAATTCAATACCCCATGTTTCGGTTTGAAATTTTTCTTTTATCATAGAAGCAAAAGCCCCTTCACCGCATCCTACATCCAATAACGTTTTTGTGTTTTTAGGAAGAAAATCCAACATTTCATGACGTGTGTTATTAAAATAGTTATCGGGTTTATTATCGTAATCCATGGATCTTCTTATTTTTTGTTAGAGAAATTTGTTATGAGTGAATTAGTTTTATTCTAAAACAGTCTGGTTGTTTAATATAATTGTTAATATTGTACGATATTTGTCTATATGAAAGTTACACTAATAAGCCTGGATAATTGGGGTTTTAATCAATTTATTGCCAAAGAATTAGAGCGTCGAGGGATAAAGGTGAGTCAAATCAATTTTTATCAACTACGCTATAAGTATCCTTCATTCTTCCATAAGGTTTTTAATTTCTTTGCAAAACTATTTTTTAAATATAACATAAAAAAGAAGTTTTTAGAGAAAAAAATTCTTGAAGAACTAAATAAGAATGGGCATCAGGATAAAATTTTAATTATCAAAGGAGATTTTTTAAATCCTGATTTCATTCAACAAATCAAACCTTACACAGATACATTGCTTGGTTTTTTTAATGATAATTATAAAAGGTCTCCCAAGATTGCTAAAATATATAATGAGTTTGACAAGGCTTTCTCTTTTGAAAAAGATGATGTCAAACAGTTTGATTTTTCGTTTATTACCAATTTTATTTATAAAGAAAAATTAACAAGTCCTAGCAAACCACAGCAGGATGTTTTTAATATCAGTTCGTCTGGAAAACGCGATGGAGTAATTCAAAATATAGCCAGAGCTTTGGATAAAATTGAAGTCAATTACAAAATAGTAATTGTAGGAAAAACCGAAGGTTTTAAGGATGATACCCAAATTACATACACCAAGAATACTATGAACCTGGAGCAGGTAGAAGAATTTATTGCGCAATCCAATGTTTTATTAGATGTTCATAGAGAAAATCAATCTGGGCTAACTTTTAGAGTTTTTGAAAGTATGGGGTTTTCTAAAAAATTGATAACGACCAATAAAGATATTGCGACGTATGATTTTTATAACCCTAATAATATTTTGATCATTGACAAAAAAGATATAGATATCCCTAAAGCTTTTTTTGATACTCCGTATGAACCCATTCCTAAGGAGATTTATGATAAATATACTTTGCCTTTTTGGGTTGATGAGGTTTTTGGATTTTAGAAGTTTATACGTATGAAAGAATATCCTAGTGTAGCATTATTAATTTCTACATATAATTGGCCAGATGCCTTAAATTTAGTATTAAAAAGTGTTTTGAAGCAATCAGTTTTACCAACGGAAGTAATCATAGCAGATGATGGCTCTACAGAAGAAACAAAAACGCTGATTGATACTTATAAGAACAGTTTTTCTGTTCCGTTACATCATGTTTGGCATGAGGACAATGGGTTTACAAAAACTCTGATCCTAAATAAGGCGATAGCCAAAATAAAATCTGATTATATTGTTCAGATTGATGGTGATATTATTTTGCATAAACATTTCATAAAAGATCATTTAAATGCTAGTAGAGATAAAATGTTCTTGTATGGTACACGAGTAACATTAACAAAAGAAAAATCTAAACGGTTATTGTCTGCTAAGAAAATAGATCTTACTATTTTTTCTAGTGGTCTTAAAAAGCGAATGAGAATGCTGTATCTACCGTTTGTGTATAAAAACAGAAAACCTGATGAAGCCATTTCCACCAAGCTACGAGGAGCAAATATGTCTTATTGGAGAAAGGATGCTATTGCCATCAATGGATACAATGAAGATTTTTTAGGTTGGGGATTCGAAGATTATGATTTCGGACAACGCTTAACATTTATGGGGATTATGCCTAAGAGGTTAAAATTTGCTGGAATATGTTTTCATATCTATCATAAAAAAGCGGTGTTGGAAAATCCGGAGAAGGGTAATGAAATTCAAAACAAAACAATAGCAGAAAGAATTACAAGATGTGATAATGGTATTGATAAATACTTGAAGTAAGATTAAAGTATTTATCAAGATAAATTGTAGAATCTATAAAATTCAGGTCATTTATAAATCCGAAATAAAATGTCAAAAAGATTTGTAGTACATTCTTCTAAAATAAATCTAGAATCGGTAGTAAAAGATGCTATTGACAATTTCGATAGTTATACAAAGATATTAGGAGATGCAGAACGTAACGTGATCAAAATAGTAGATCTTGAAAGTAAGAATTACACTATAAAATCCTTTAAAATTCCTAATATCGTTAATCAAGTAGCATATCGATTTTTTAGGAAATCCAAAGCTGAAAGATCTTATATGTATGCTAATAAGCTACTAGACTTAGGGATTAAAACACCTTTTCCTATAGCTTATGAAATTAGAATGACTCCTCTTTTATTTAAAAAGAGTTTTTATGTGAGTGAACTTGTGGATTGTGACCTTACGTATCGAGAATTGACTACAGACTTTAGCATTTCTGATCATGAGAGCATACTTAGAGCTTTTACTAGATTTACCTATGAATTACATAAAAATGGAGTGAATTTCTTAGATCATTCACCTGGAAACACATTAATCAAAAGAACAACCGAAGGTTACGAGTTCTATCTTGTAGACTTGAATAGGATGGAGTTTGGTGAAATGGATTTTGAAACGAGAATCAAAAACTTTGCACGTTTAACAATTCACGAGTCGATGATACGAGTTATGAGTAATGAGTATGCAAAATGCACAGGAGAAGAAGAGTCAGAAGTATTCAGGTTAATGTGGCAGTATACTCAAGAGTTCCAAAATAGATATCATAGCAAACGAAAATTAAAACGAAAAATCTTCTTTTGGAAGAAGAAGTATCGCGATGAACAATAATTCTCTTACCGTCTGTTTTTCTGAATTAGCTCTCTTAGTTTAGAATATTTGAGAAAGGTAATATTGGCAGTTTGAACCGAAATTACAAAACCATTAAAACCATCTAAGAAACCAAGACGTAGAAAATAAGCTTTAAAAAATGCCCAAGTGGGATTAACTATAATTTTCCAAAGGGGTGCTTTCTTTCCTAACTCAAAATAAGATTGCGCAGATATAGAAGAAAACTTGTCTGTTTTTAAATTAAATTCTTGATAGGTGGCATAATTCCAGTGTAAGAGATCACCTTTGAGTTTTGATGCTTTTTTTGAGTCGTATAATTTAAAGGAATCATGGGGGTTAATGCCTTGCCATTCTCCTTTGCCTTTTATGAATGCTCTTAGTTTTTTATCAGGATACCAATCAGAAAACTGTATCCATTGACCGCAGAAGTTATTATATCTATTTACATAATAGCCATCATACATCCAATTGGATTTTAACTGTATTAGAGAATTTTGAAGTTCTGCTGATAAAGCTTCATCTCCATCCAAAGAAATAATATGATCATAAGAAGCTTTTGTGATTGCGAAATTTTTTTGTTCGATATATCCTAAAAACTGTTGTTTAATGAAAGTAACGCCGAATTGTTTACAAATCTCTTCTGTTCGATCTGTAGAAAAGGAATCTACAACTACTATTTCATCTGCAACACCCACAAGAGAGGATAAACATCTTTCTATTTTTTTTTCTTCATTATAGGTAATAATAACAGCAGATAGTTTAATCATTCGGATGTTTTAAGATTGATGAGGCTAAATATAGCGTATCGTGCAAAAATAGTTATTTTTACGGCAATGCAATTACCAGAAATAACAGTTATCATAAGTACGTATAATCAACCTATGTGGTTGCAAAAAGTTTTATGCGGTTATGAAAATCAAACAGTAGATCATTTTGAAATTATCATCGCAGATGATGGTTCTACCGAAGAAACTAAAACAATGATCAATGAGTTTTGCAAAACTTCAAGATTGCAAATAGAACACGTTTGGCATCAAGATCTTGGGTTTCGTAAGACGGTTATTTTAAATAAAGCAATACCCTTGGCTAATTCCGATTATTTATTGTTTACAGATGGAGATTGTATTCCCAGAAATGATTTTGTAGCAACTCATTTAAAACTTCGGAAATCAGGTTGGTTTTTATCTGGTGGTTATTTTAAATTACCTAAAGATATTTCTGAAGAAATTACAAAAAATGATATCGTAAGTCAACGATGTTTTGATGTGGATTGGCTTCTATCGAAAGGATTGCAATCTTCCTTTAAATTAAATAAGCTTACTTCCAAAGGATTTAAGGAACGGTTTTTAAATTTTATTACACCTACAAAAGCCACTTGGGATGGAATGAATGTTTCGGGTTGGAAAAAAGATGTTTTGCTAGTGAATGGATTTGATGAACGTATGCAATATGGTGGAGAGGATAGAGAGATAGGTGAACGTTTGTTTAATTTGGGTATTAAGGCGAAACAAATAAGATATAGTGCCATATGTCTGCATTTACATCACGAAAGAGGTTATGTTGCACCAGAAATGATCACCAAAAATAAGGCAATTCGAAAAGTCACTAAGCGCGAAAAAGTCATTAGGACTCCGTTTGGAATCGAAAAGGATTAACGATTTAATTTTTCGAGATATGACCTTAATTTAGGAATGATTAATTCGGAAGATAAGCTCTTGTATAATTCTAAAGCTTGATCTTTCATTTGTTTAGGAGTTTTATCTCCATATAATTCAGGTTTAAAATCGTACAGATGAACAGAGTCATGTTGATGTTCATCTTCAAACATATTCCAATCTTTTTTAATAATCCAAGGAGAAAAAATAGTGAAAGTTGATTTGCCTAGTGCTTTGGCCATGTTTACAGCGCCACCTTCATTACCAATTAAAGCATCACAATGCGAAAGTATGGCAATGAACTCTCGTAAGCTTTTTCCAAAAACGTTGAAATGAATATGTTCCTTAGTCACCTCAGAGGTTAACTCGTAAATAGCTTTTGCATCAGCTTCTTGATTTGGAATATAGTTAAATAAGATATTGGCTTTCGTACTAGATACAATCTCATCAATTACCGTTGCCATATATTCAAATGGTAGTGTTTTCCTAATTTCACTTCCTAATACACTTATCATAATAAGTTTTCTTTCAGAGGTAATTCCGTTTGTTTCCAGATACGATTTGGATGTTTTCTTTTCTTTATCTGTGAGGAAAATTTTCGGGCGAATAATATTAGTGGCTAATTCCTCTTCGTTATGTACTAATCGTAAACGGTTTTCTATAGCTATAGATGCATTAGTGATGGGTTCTGGTTTTCTTCGAATAACCTTGGTGTAAATAAATTGTGTATACCATTTGTAAAAAGATATTTTTTTGGGAGCTTTCGAAAAATAAGAGATGAGGTTGCTTTCTAGTTTGCCATAGGCATCAATTACTAAATCATATTTAGATTTTTTAATATTCTTTAAAAAAGAATAAAAGGCTCTCTTACTTTCTCGATATTCGTTTTTAAATTCTATGATGTTATGAAAATATGGATTTTCAAGAATTACAGGTTTTGTATTCGAGTTTACTAAATAGTCAATGGTAGCATCGGGATATTTATAGGTGAGTGCTTCACAAATAATGGTGCTCGTAAGAACATCACCTATCATCTTTTGCTGAATGACTAATATTTTCATCTGCTCTTTTTTATTTTTTAATTGTCATATGTAATTCGTCAAGAATTATTTAGATAAGTATCAACAGAGTTTTATGACTCATTTCATGTTTATGATTTAAAAAAATGAGCCTGTCTAGTAAAAGACAAGCTCACAAGTATACTGATTTATTTCTAATTATACAGCTACATCATGCTCTCTTAGAGCGTCATTAAGAGAAGTCTTTTTGTTGGTGCTTTCTTTTCTTTTACCAATAATTAATGCACAAGGAACATTATATTCTCCAGCAGCAAACTTCTTAGTATAGCTTCCTGGGATTACTACTGATCTAGCAGGCACCACTCCTTTCATTTCTACAGGTGTATCACCTGTAACATCTATAATTTTAGTAGAGGCTGTAAGTACAACATTAGCACCTAGTACAGCTTCAGTCTCCACACGAACTCCTTCTACAACAATACATCGAGATCCAATAAATGCATTATCTTCTATAATTACAGGAGCTGCTTGTAATGGCTCTAATACACCACCGATTCCAACACCACCACTTAGGTGTACATTTTTTCCTATCTGAGCACAACTACCAACTGTAGCCCAGGTGTCTACCATTGTTCCTTCGTCTACATAAGCTCCAATATTTACATAACTTGGCATTAAAATAGTTCCCGCAGAAATATATGCACCATGTCGAGCAACAGCATTAGGTACTACACGAATCCCTTTGGCTTCATATCCTCTTTTTAATGGAATTTTGTCGTGGTACTCAAAAATACCTGCTTCTAAGGTTTCCATTTTTTGAATTGGGAAATAAAGTACAACTCCCTTTTTTACCCATTCATTTACTTGCCATCCACCTTCTACAGGTTCTGCTACACGAAGGTCTCCAGCATCCAATAGGTCTACAACTTTTCTTATAGCCTCTTGTGTTTTTGATTCTTTTAAAAGCTCTCTGTTATCCCACGCTTTTTCTATGGTTTCTTTTAGTTGGTCCATGTATTAAAAAATTTTGGTAAAGATAATAGCTTCGATGGAAAAACATAGACAGATTAAATATTTTAGGATAGTCTTAATAATTCGCACTATATTATAATATTATCATACTTTTGCACAAAATAGTATATGGCAAGAATTCTGGCAATAGATTATGGAGCAAAACGATGTGGTATTGCGGTAACAGATGAATCTAAGATCATCGCATCTGGATTAACTACTGTGGATACAAAAGAATTACTAGGTTGGCTGCGAGATTATGTTGCTAGTGAAGATGTAGAATTGTTTGTTGTGGGAGAACCTAAAAGGATGCATGGAGAGGCGTCTGAAAGTGAGAAGCTGATTCAACCGTTTTTAGAAAAATTATCAAAAATTTTGCCTGAAATTCCGATAAAAAGAATAGATGAGCGATTTACTTCTAAAATGGCTTTTGATACAATGATCGCCAGTGGGATATCTAAAAAGAAAAGACAAGATAAAAAGTTAGTAGATCAAATTAGTGCCACTATTATATTACAGGATTATCTTTATAATTTATAATGAATATTTTTTAATGAATATTGTGTTTTTATTATGGATTTGAAGATAAGATCAAAAAATTTTGCTCATCAATGTGTTAAATTAGCACTTGATCTTCCTTCTAATAAGTTAGGCAAGCATGTAGAAGGTCAGTTAATAAGGTGTTCAACATCTGTCGCGGCAAATTATAGAGCAGCTTGTTTAGCTCAAACTAAAAAAGGATTCGTTTCTAAACTAAGTATTGTAATAGAAGAATCTGATGAATGTATATTCTGGATTGAATTTCTTAAAGATGAAGATTTAGTCCAAGGAAGTGAATTAGATAAAGCATTAAATGAGGCTAAAGAATTAACAACTATTTTTATTTCAAGCAGAATAACAGCTTCGAAAAACCTTTAAATTAATAAGTTTGGATTATTCATTATCCAATAAAAATTATAAATTCTAAATGATTTTACCAATTGTAGCATACGGTGATCCGGTTTTAAAGAAGAAAGCAAAGGAAATTAATAAAGACTATCCTAAGCTTTCAGAATTGTTAGAAAATATGTTTGAAACCATGTATAATGCACATGGTGTTGGATTAGCAGCTCCGCAGATAGGACTTCCTATTCGTTTGTTTTTAGTGGACGCAGAACCTTTTGCGGATGATGATGAGCTTTCTGAAGAAGAAAAAGAAGTATTGACAGGATTTAGAAAAGTCTTTATAAACGCCACCATTGTTGAAGAAACTGGAGAAGAATGGGGGTTTACAGAAGGTTGTCTAAGTATTCCAGATGTTCGTGAAGATGTCTTTAGAAAGGAAACGATCAAAATAAACTACTTCGATGAAAACTTTGTGGAGCACACGGAGACTTATAGTGGTTTGGCAGCGAGAGTAATTCAGCACGAGTATGATCATATCGAAGGAATTTTATTTACAGATAAACTATCCAGTCTTAAAAAGCGTTTGATTAAAGGAAAGCTTACGAATATCTCTAAAGGTAAGATCAATGCAGATTATAGAATGAAATTTCCGTTAGCTAAAAAGGGACGTTAACAGTTTATCGTATTTAATAAAAATATAGAAGTATCTTAATTATTTATGTTGGCTAAAGTTTGATTTTTAAAATTGAACTATTGATATTTGCCAACTTCGAAAAAGAAATTTATGAGCTTAGACAAAATTTTATCAATTTCTGGAAAACCAGGTTTATATGAATTAAAAGCGCAAACACGAAGTGGGTTTGTAGCCGAATCATTAGCAGATGGAAAAAAACTTTCTGTTAGTATTCAGAATAATGTTAGTATTCTTAGTGAGATTGCGATTTATACTTTTACTGAAGAAGTTCCTCTAAGAGAGATCTTTAAAAGGATTCAGGAAAAAGAAAATGGAGAAAAAGCGATAAGTCATAAAGAGTCCAAAAATAAATTAGAATCATACTTTAGTGAAGTATTACCGGATTATGACGAGGATAGGGTATATGTAAGTGATATGAAAAAAGTAATACAATGGTATAATATTTTACAAGCTAAAGGAATTACTGATTTTGAAGATCCGGAAGCATCAGGGTCTGATGAAGAAGAATAAAATTTCTTTTTTGGCAAAATTAAAATCCTATCCTGTATGGATGGGATTTTCTTTTTTTAAGAAAATATTAACTGTTTTTAATAATAACAAAATGTTTGCTCAGGTCACTAATGTAATGAAAGTCACTTGTGATGGGTGATTACAAATTACTAATTTAAAACCTAAATTAAAATGAAAAAACTGTTTTTAATCCTTTTATCAATTTTTATTATATCGTGCACTAAAGATGAAATAAATACTCTAGAAAATTTATCTTTGGATAAAAAAATTGAAGAATATAAATATATATATGAGGGCAAAACATTTAGTTTGCAAATTGATTTCTCTGAAAAGAATAAACCTAAAATAATCGAAGGAAGGGACAATGAAAATCTAAAGCAAATTTTTGAATTACGAGATTTGGTGTCTGTTGTTAATGGTGATGATTTGAATATATTTTACCTTTATGATAATCTAAATGTTTATAAAAAATCAGATGTGTATAAAAAGTCAATCGAAACTTTAGTCGAAAATCAAAATATAGAAAAAAATGATAATTTCTATGGAGTTAAAGTTTTTAGAGATAGAAATTTTGCTGGGCCTTCTCAGGTATTTTCTACTTCTCAGTATAATTTACATACTATATATATGCCTGTCGATGGTAGAATATGGGGTGATAATATAACATCACTTAAACTGTCTGGTGCTTTTAACTTAGGGATATATAAAGATGCTCGATACACTGATAGATCTACATTTATTAATAGTTATGGTAGGTTAACGGAGTATAGAGATCTAGAAAAACTCACATATGGATCTTGGCCCTTTGGAGTTAGGAACTGGAATGATGATATATCTTCTTTCAGGCTTTATAGAAGATAAGATTAATAATTCTATATTCTTATTTAAATTTAAACACTAAGAAAATAATAGAAAACTATATAAAAACCAGTCAACTGACTGGTTTTTTCTTGTTTGTGGAATGTTTTTTTGTTCATTTTCAGTTTTTTATACTGTTGAAGAATTATGGATAAGTAATGCAAATATTGCCTAGTTTTCAATGCTTTATTTGGGTTCTTCTTTGTATTTTTGCGCAAAATTTAAACACAACCCTACAATAAATAGTAAAGTTTACATGGCTAATACCAAATATGTTTTTGTAACTGGAGGTGTATCCTCATCTCTTGGAAAAGGAATTATAGCAGCTTCATTAGCAAAATTACTTCAGGCGAGAGGATATAGAGTTACGATTCAAAAACTAGATCCCTATATAAATGTTGATCCAGGAACTTTAAATCCTTATGAACATGGAGAATGCTATGTAACTGATGATGGTGCAGAGACTGATTTAGATTTAGGGCATTACGAACGCTTTCTGAATACTCCTACTTCACAAGCAAATAATGTTACTACTGGTAGGATTTATCAGAGTGTTATCGAAAAAGAACGTAGAGGTGAGTTCTTAGGTAAGACCGTACAGGTAGTTCCTCATATTACAAATGAGATAAAAGAAAGAATACAAATTCTTGGAAAAAGTGGTAATTATGACATCGTAATTACAGAGATAGGTGGAACTGTTGGTGATATAGAATCTTTGCCTTATATAGAAGCGGTAAGACAATTAAAATGGGAATTAGGAGATAACAACGCATTGGTTATTCATCTAACATTAATTCCGTATCTATCTGCTGCTGGTGAATTAAAAACAAAGCCTACTCAGCATAGTGTAAAGACCTTAATGGAAAGCGGAATTAAAGCTGATATTTTGGTATGTCGTACCGAACACGAATTATCAGAAGATCTAAGAAGAAAACTAGCCTTATTCTGCAACGTTAAAAAAGAGGCAGTTATTCAGTCTATTGATGCTTCTACGATTTATGATGTGCCTAATTTAATGCTTGAAGAAGGCTTAGATACAGTAGTTTTAAGACAATTAGTGTTGCGAGACGATAATGTTCCTAATTTAGATAAATGGAATGATTTCTTGAAAAGACATAAAAATCCGAAATGTGAAGTAACTATTGGATTAATTGGTAAGTATGTAGAATTACAAGATTCTTATAAATCAATTTTAGAAGCATTTATTCATGCTGGAGCTGAGAATGAAGTAAAAGTGAATGTAGAGAGTATTCATTCAGAGTATATAGATGAAAAAACCATTGAAAATAAAATAGCGCACTTAGATGGTGTATTGGTAGCTCCTGGTTTTGGAGAAAGAGGGATAGAAGGTAAAATTAAGGCTGTTCAGTTTGCTAGGGAGAAAGGATTACCATTTTTCGGTATCTGTTTAGGAATGCAAATGGCAGTTATAGAATACTCTCGTAATGTTTTAGGTTTAAAGGATGCTTGTTCTGTTGAGGTAGACGAAAACACTGCTAATCCAGTTATTAGTTTAATGGAAGAGCAAAAGAATATTACCGATATGGGAGGCACTATGCGATTGGGGGCATGGGATTGCGAGTTAATAGAAGGCAGTAAAGTATCCGAGGCATATGGAACTTCTTTGATCGCTGAAAGACACCGTCATCGCTACGAATATAATGATCAATATAAAGAGCAATTAGAAAAGGCAGGATTAAGAACTACAGGAGTGAACCCAAAAACAGGATTAGTAGAAATTATCGAAATCCCTGAACATCCATGGTTTGTTGGAGTTCAATATCATCCAGAATATAAGAGTACAGTTGCAAATCCTCATCCTTTGTTTGTGGCATTTGTAAAAGCAGCCGTAACGTATGCTAACTCCTCCAAAAGTGCCAAAGTGGCACAAAAATCTTAAGTGGCGAGATAATTGACAATAAAAAGTAACAAAAATTAAGAAAACGTGTCTGATTAGTTAATCATATACGAGAGTATTTATACACAGATCAATGGAAGAAAAGAAATTTGACCTTAATACAGTAATTGGATTTGTTCTAATATTTGGAATTTTTGCGTGGATGTTTTATATCAATAAACCTACACCAGAAGAAATTGAAGCTAAAAAAGCAGAACAAGAACAAGTTGAAGCTAAGAAAAATGAAAGTGAGAATGTAGCAACCGATTTTGTTCCCGAGAGCAAAGCTGTAGCAGTAGATCCTAAAGATTCATTGGCAATGGTACAAGCTAAATCTACTTTAGGAGTGGTAGCTTATTCAGCTAGTTTGCCATCTGCAGTAGATAAGGTTACCACAATTGAAAATGAAGTTCTAAGTCTAAAAATTAATAACAAAGGAGGATATATTGATGAAGCATTGCTTAAGAACTTCAAAACGTATGATTCCGTTCCACTATATTTAATCAAAGATGGAAAGAATGCATCTTTCAATCTGAATTTCGGAACTACAGACAATAGAATTTTAAATACGAGAGACCTGTTTTTTGAACCTTCATTGACCAAAAATGGTGAGAATAGTGTTTTATCTATGAAATGGAAGGTTTCAGAATCTCAATTTTTGGAATATCGTTATGAGTTGAAACCTAATGAATATATGTTAGATTTTTCGATAAGATCACAAGGATTACAGCAAGTATTCAATAGCAGTCAACCTATAAACTTAGATTGGAAATTACAAGCGATAAGACAAGCGAAAAGTGCTTCATATGAAAATAGATATACAGAAATTCTGTTTGAATATGATGGTGGAAAAGATGATTATACTGGTCAAGGTGATTTTGCAGAGGAAAAAGAAGAAGATGTAACCTGGATTGGGTTTAAGCAACATTTCTTTACTTCGGTTTTATTAACGGATACTCCGTTTAAAACAGCCACTATGGCTTCTAAAAATATTGCAAATACCAGTGATTTAGATGATAAGGATATAAAGGTTACTAAAGAATTTGCAGCTACAGTTCCTTTAGAGTTAAATGGAGGAGAATTAAATTATAATATGGACTGGTATTATGGGCCTACGGATTATAAAATCTTAAGTTCTTATGATCGCAATCTTGATGAGATCGTACCATTAGGATGGGGTATTTTTGGGTTCATTAATAGATATTTATTTATTCCGTTTTTTAGCTTACTAAGTGGTTTCTTGCCTTATGGTATTGCGATCATAGTAATGACTATTGTAGTGAGAATTGTATTGTCCCCTGTAACCTATAAATCTTATGTTTCTCAGGCTAAAATGAAAATTTTACGCCCTGAAATCAATGAGATTAATGAAAAGTATAAGGATAATGCGATGAAAAAGCAACAAGAAACTATGGCCTTGTACAGCAAAGCAGGTGCAAGCCCAATGAGTGGTTGTTTACCAGCTCTAATGCAGATTCCAGTTTTCTATGCCTTATTTAATTTCTTTCCAAGTGCTTTTGATCTTAGACAGAAGAGTTTTTTATGGGCAGATGATTTATCTAGTTATGATACCATAGCGAAACTTCCATTCGAAATTCCTTTCTATGGAGATCACATCAGCTTATTCCCAATATTAGCTTCGATTGCTATTTTTATTTATATGATGATGACTACAGGTCAAACCATGCAACAGCAGCAACCAGGAATGCCAAACATGAAGTTTATCATGTATTTATCGCCATTGATGATGTTAGTATTCTTTAATAATTATGCGAGTGGGTTATCATTATACTATTTTATCTCTAATTTAATTACTATTGGTATTATGCTAGTGATTAAGAATGTTATTATAGATGAAGATAAAATTCATGCTAAAATTCAGGAGAATAAGAAGAAACCGAAAAAGCAAGGAAAGTTCCAGAAGAAGATGAAAGAATTAATGGAACAAGCAGAGCAACAACAAAAAGCTAAAAAGAAATAATTTAAAAACCCCCCATTTCTCGTGAAATGGGGGGTGTTTTTTTAATTTGGTAAAGATGGTGAGGCCACCATTACACGATCAATTAGGTGAATAACTCCATTTGATGCTTGTATATCTGTTGATATAATCGAACTAGCATTAGATGAATCTACACCATTTGCTCTTACAGTTTTAGCAGTAGCATCAATAGTAATTTCTCCAGATAATGTGGTAACATTACCATCAGTTAAATCTGCTTCTCTAACATTATTATCAGGAATTACGTGAAGATTAAGAGCGTTTTCAAGTATATTTTCTTCTATATCTCCAGGGTTATTCCAAGAGGGGTTAGTAGCTAACAAGTTCTCAAATGCAGCATTATTAGGCGCAAAAACAGTGAAAGGACCATCACCTTGAAGCGTTGTTACATAGTCAAAGTTATAAGCAGTTAATCCTTCAAGCAATCTTGATAAATTAGGGTCTACACTAGCAAATGTTGTAAGATCTGGTAACTCTATAACGGCATCTATTTTATGGATCACTCCATTTGAAGCTGAAATATCAGCAGATGTCACAGTTGCTGTACCATTGAAAACGACTCCATTAGTGGTGTTAAAATATACACTTAAATTAGTGTTGTCCGGTCCCGAGGTAGACGAAGTTTGCGTATAGCCAGCTACATTATTCGCTAATGTAGTGGAAGTTACTTCTCCAGCAATTACGTGATTGAGTAAAATTTGCTGTAATTCATCAGTAGGAATCGCATTGATATCAGCGTAATTGTTCGCAGCTAAAAATGCTTCCATAGCGGAATTTGTAGGAGCTAAAATAGTGAAAGGACCATCACCATTTAATACAGAAACGAGATCTCCATCTGCAGCTGTCAAAGCGCTGACTAAAAGCGACAAGTCCGAATCTCCAGTAGCGATAGTAACAATGTTATCTGTTGAAATGATTACATCTCCGTCATCATCACTACCACAAGAAAAAGTACTTAATACCAAGACTGCAAGGAACAGTGCATTGGTGATTTTTGAAATAATTTTCATTTTTTTGAGTTTTAAAAGTTTATTTGTTCAATTTGACTAACGAGGCGTTTGTTTTATATATTTTTAATTTTTAGTTAAACAAAAGTTAACTTAGGTTGTTTTTATACTTAGTTAATTGTTTTTTTAGAAGTTTTAATGTTTTTTTTGTAAGATATTTATTTAAAAGTATACCCTTGTAAAAAATCAAACTTTCCAAGCTTGGTATACTTTTTGGTCTATGAAGTTGGTTTAAATTTTATACTATGCAAAGAATATTTTTGTTTCTGTTTTTCTTGGCTCTTGCTTCTAATGGCTTGTATAGCCAGGTGTTTAACGCTTTTGATTCAGAAGGTGAAAGACATGGGAAATGGCAAAAAAAGTATGATAATAGTAATCAAATTAGATATGAAGGAACTTTTGACCATGGCAAGGAAATAGGAGAGTTTAAATTTTATAAACCTAATAGTGGGAAAATACCAACGGCTATTAAAATATTTTCAAAGGATAATGATAGTGTACAGGTAAAATATTATACAGCAAGAGGAAAGGTGATAAGTGAAGGAAAGATGTTAGGAAAGGATCGTGTTGGAATATGGGTATATTATCATAGAGGATCAACAAAAGTGATGATGACTGAGGAATATAAACAAGGTAAGCTTGATGGAGAACAGAAAACGTATTTTGAAAATGGACAACTTACAGAAAAAACTGTTTACGTAAATGGTGAAAAACAGGGTAAGAGAATAGTGTATTCCGAAAAAGGTATAATGATAAAGGAATTCACCTATGAAAATGATCAATTACATGGAGTAACAAAGTATTATGATGCGAATGGGAATGTACAAATTGAAGGTAATTATAAAAGAGATCGAAAAGATGGAGTTTGGAATTACTATGAGAATGGAAAGCTAATTGAACAGAAGAGATTTCCTATCGAAAAAAGTAGATCTTAGTATAATATTTAAAAATATTGGCATAGATAAAACCTTAAAGTAATGCGAGAGCATTACTTTTTTTATTTATTACTTTTGCAAAAGATTTGAGTACCGGTTTTACTTTAATAATTTAGGTAAGTAAGAATAAATAATATAATGAAAAGGGTAGTAGTAGGTTTATCAGGAGGAGTAGATTCTAGTGTGGCAGCATATCTATTGAAAGAACAAGGATATGAAGTTATTGGTCTTTTTATGAAAAATTGGCATGATGATTCTGTGACTATTTCTGATGAATGTCCTTGGTTAGATGATAGTAATGATGCATTATTAGTAGCTGAAAAATTAGGAATTCCATTTCAAACGGTAGACTTAAGTGAAGAATATAAAGAGCGTATAGTGGATTATATGTTCAATGAATATGAAAAAGGTAGAACTCCAAATCCAGATGTTCTGTGTAATAGAGAAATTAAGTTTGATGTTTTCTTAAAAATAGCAATGTCTTTAGGAGCGGATTATGTCGCTACAGGTCATTATTGTAGAAAAGATACGATTATACAAAATGATAGAGAAATACATCGTTTACTAGCTGGTAAAGATCCTAACAAGGATCAATCTTATTTTCTATGTCAATTATCCCAAGAGCAATTATCAAAAACATTATTTCCAGTTGGAGAATTATTAAAACCAGAGGTAAGAGAAATAGCCAAAGAGCAAGACCTTATTACTGCAGATAAAAAAGACTCACAAGGTCTATGTTTTATAGGGAAAGTAAGATTACCCGAGTTTCTTCAACAAAAGTTACAACCAAAACAAGGAGATATTATAGAAATACCTTCTTCAGAAGAAATGTTTCATAGAATAGTACCTGATTTCAACTCTAAACAAGAAGAATTGGAGTTTTTATCATCAAAATATGAATATAATGTAAATGATGGTAAAGTAGTCGGTAAACATCAAGGAGCTCATTATTATACTAAAGGACAACGCAAAGGATTGGCTGTAGGTGGTACTCCCGAACCATTATTTGTTATAGAAACAGATGTCGAAACAAATGTGATTTATACTGGTCAAGGAAAATCACATCCTGGATTATATAGAAAAGCATTATTTATTAGTAATGATGAATTGCATTGGGTAAGACCAGATCTTAAATTGGATGTAGACGAAGAATTACAGGTGATGGCTAGAATTCGTTATAGACAGCCTTTAGATAAAGCTACTTTGCATCAGGTGGACTCAGGAATGTATATTGTATTCGAGAATCCTCAAAGTGCTATTACCGAAGGACAATTTGTTGCTTGGTATATCGATGATGAATTAGTTGGATCAGGCGTAATTTCTTAGATTAACCTTTGCCCGAAAACAATTTTTTTAATTTATTGTTTAGTGCTGATTTTGTGGATTTTTATTAAGTGGGTACTCGTAGTTGTTTAAATTCGGTTATAGATAAATTATTTTTTAAATCTTAGTACCTTAAAATCACTTAAAATTCGGATTTTTACCATTGAAGGTAGATTGGTTTGGACTAAAATGTTAGAGGGAACCAAAATTAAGTTGTAAGGTAATCTATCTAATAGTCTTTATTTAATGGAATTATTAATAGATAATTCCAAATGTGTACTAAAGATATCAAAAACGAATGAATAGAATCAAAGATCTTTTTAAAATTCAATACCCAATAATACAGGGAGGAATGATTTGGGCAAGCGGTTATAAGCTCGCTAGTGCTGTTAGTAATTCTGGAGGATTAGGACTTATTGGAGCAGGCTCCATGTACCCAGATGTTTTGCGAGAGCATATTCAAAAATGTAAAAAAGCAACAGATAAACCTTTTGGAGTAAATGTTCCTATGTTGTACCCAAACCTTCAAGAGGTAATAGAGATAATTATTGAAGAAGATGTAAAAATAGTGTTTACCTCTGCGGGTAATCCCAAAACATATACTTCTTTTTTGAAATCTAAAGGTATAACAGTAGTTCATGTGGTAAGTAGTTTAAAGTTCGCTTTAAAAGCTCAAGAAGCTGGTGTAGATGCTGTTGTAGCTGAAGGGTTCGAAGCTGGAGGACATAATGGAAGAGACGAAACAACAACTTTAACCTTAATACCAATGGTGAAAGAAAAGGTTGATATTCCATTAATTGCTGCAGGAGGAATTGCTACGGGTACCTCTATGTATGCAGTAATGTCGTTAGGAGCAGATGGAGTACAATTAGGGAGTAGATTTGTTGCTAGTGAAGAAGCTTCATCACATCAGGATTTTAAACAAATGGTAGTGGATGCGAAAGAAGGAGATACTCATCTTACCTTAAAAGAATTAGCACCAGTTCGTTTATTAAAGAATAAGTTCTATCATGATGTCGCAGAATTGTATACAAAAGGTCCATCTATCGAAGAGTTAAAAACGTTGTTAGGTAGAGCTAGAGCAAAAAGAGGAATGTTTGAAGGTGATCTCGTAGAAGGAGAATTAGAGATAGGTCAGGTATCTGGATTAATTCATGATATCAAACCTGTCAGAGAAATAGTGAAAAAGTTGATTTCAGATTTTGAGATTACTAAACAAAGAATGCAACAGTTAGAAATTTAATCATTGGATGAAAAAAGCAGGTTTTCGATATACTTTTCGCAAATTTCTAAGGTTTTATATGAGTTTAAGAGGTTTTGTACTCGTTTTACGTTCTTTTTGTAGCTATCATTCATTAAAATTTGATCAACTGCTTCTTTAACGGAATAGCTTCTTGGTCTTTCGGTTTTTAAATCTATACCTAATCCACAATAATCTATACGAGCACATATTTCATTTTTACCTTCATTGATACCAGCTGTGACCATCGGAACACCATGTTTAATACTGATCATAGAGCTTCCATATCCGCCATTCGTAATAAATAGATCTGTCAAAGGCATGATTATCTCAAAAGGAATAAAATCTTCTATATAAATGTTTTTCTGAGGATATTGATTTTTTAATAGTTTAGTATCGTTATTTCCCGTTACTACGACAATATTAAAAGAACTGTTTTTAAAAGCTTCCAAAGAAGGAATAATCAATTTTTTATGATTTTTTTCTACAGTACCTTGAGATACTAAAATTGTTTTTTTCTTAGGATCTAATATCGTTCCCCAATCTTTATTATGATTGTTGATAGATTTTTTATTCCAAGTATTTAATGCACCAACATATTTTATAGATTTAGGAATAGCATTTCTTGGGTAATCCATTTCAGGAATTCCATTTTGCAAAAATACCGTTGCATTTAATGGAGAAATGTCAAATATATTATGATCTGTTGGTGGCAAGTTCAAGCTCGCCAATAATTCATTATATGCAAATTTGGTTTCCTTGAAAATTAATTTTTCAGCCATTAATTTTATGAAATTTTGCTTTCTTTTGCTTAAAAAGTTGCCAGCAGGCTGATGTCCCAGTCCGTATTGCGGAATATCTGCTGAAGATAAAGCTAAGGGAACAACACCTATACCAACCACTGGAACATTCAATTTATCCTTTACGATCGTTCCTGGAAAAGTGTTGTCAAATATCAGAAGATCAAAAGGGAAAGAGCTAAAAATATCTTTCACATCTTCATAATAGTCTTTCATTCGGTGTATAAAAAGATTTATGATGTCAAATTTAATATGTGAAATCCCTTTTAATTTCTTCCGTTCTGGATAAGCTTCGTCTAATTCAGAGATTTTAATTTCCTTTGCAGTTACAAAAGGAATATATGGAATTTCCATTTGCTTTAGTTTGTTCTCATAGCTTTTTCCAGTGTACCACCGTACGTCATATCCCTTGTCCTTTAGATATACAGCTAGCTCAGTCATTGGGTTAAAGTGACCATCTGCAGGAATACAGGCAAACAAAATCTTTTTCGGAGGCATATTGTACGTATTTACAAAATTTATAAGGCCTCAAATCTATACTTTTTTAAGAGAAAAAGACTTTCCCGTTAAAATTAAATTGAAGATTTTATAATCGTTACTTTTGATATAAAACTAAACTAATGAATTCTAGAGCAGATCAACTAAAAGCCTTTGATAGATTACTAACTATAATGGACGAGTTAAGAGAGCAATGTCCATGGGATAAAAAACAGACCTTACAGTCATTAAGATATTTGACTATTGAAGAAACGTATGAATTAGGGGATGCTATCTTAGAGAATGATTTAAATGAAGTAAAAAATGAATTAGGAGATTTGTTACTTCATATAGTTTTTTATTCAAAAATAGGCAGTGAGACAAAGGATTTTGATATTGCAGATGTTGCTAATGGTATATGTGAAAAATTGATTAACCGTCATCCACATATTTATGGTGATGTGAAAGTTGATAATGAAGAGGACGTGAAACGAAACTGGGAAAACCTTAAGTTAAAAGAAGGTAAGAAAAGTGTTTTAGAAGGAGTTCCTAAATCTTTACCTGCCATGGTAAAAGCAAGCAGGATACAGGATAAAGTTGCTGGTGTAGGTTTTGATTGGGAAGAACCAAAACAGGTTTTTGAAAAATTAGAAGAAGAACTTTCAGAGTTGCAGTATGAAATCGAAAAACAGGATATAGATAAAATAGAATCCGAGTTTGGAGATGTGTTATTTTCCATGATCAATTATGCCAGATTTCTAAATATTAACCCTGAAGATGCTTTAGAAAGAACCAATAAGAAATTTATAAAACGCTTTCAGTTTTTAGAACAAAAATCTAAGGAAAAAAACAAAAACTTAAAGGAAATGTCTTTAGACGAAATGAATGTTTTTTGGGAGGAAGCCAAAAGACTATAGTATGTTTCTTATCCACATAAAAGATGATCAATACATTTTCTTAGTGTAAAAAGTGTTCAAAAAAAGTGATTTTATTCACTTTTTTTTGTTTTTTCGAAATACGTTTTTGATGTGTTTTTTTACTTATTTTACGGTAAACCCATATTTTATAAGAAAATTTTATATTTTGCAAACCCTTGATTTTACTGGTTTTTTTAGTAAGATATTATCGGGAAATCCTCTGTTATGAAAAATTTATGAAAAAGTTGTCGTAAATTAGGAGTTATAATTATGTAAAAATAATTGTGTGGCTAACTCAAACAAAAATACATCAATACCATTATTGAGTATTCTTTTATTAATGCTCGTTTACTCTAACTTCAAAAGTTGGAGCAATACTTCATTTTATAGTAATGAGGTAAATGGTGTTTCTTCTTTTGAGATAGTTCAGAATGACGATGAGGAAAAACATCAACAAGACGTTATAGACAAATATCTTCAGAGTTTGAATGATAAGAGGGCAGATTCCCTTGCTGTTTTTCAAAAGTTAGCTTTCACTTATTCTGAAATGAACGAACCAGAACTCGCGGTTCAGTATATCGATAGATATGTTAAATCAAGTTTAGATATCAATTTTGTCGGACATAGTTTCTTCGATTCGATCAGTGATTCGCCAGCGTATCAATTAATAGCTGCTAAATATCTTAAAAAGATAAATTTGTGGTCCATTATTTGCTTATATATAAGTCTTATCGGTTTTTTCGTTGCAGTAGTTTTAAATCTAAGGAAAAGATCGGATAAAGTGTCGAATTTACTAATGAGTTTTTTCGTTTTACTGCATTCATTTTTTATTCTTCATATTTGTGCGCTATTAACAAACTACCAATATTATTTTGCTCATAGTTTATATATTTCTACTTCTTTTTCATTTTTATATGGACCTCTTATCTACTTCTATTTTAAGAGGGTTATTCAGAAACATAAATTTAAGACTTTAGATGTTTTACATATAGTACCTACAATAGGATTAATCGTTTTTCTGCTTTTGCCAGTCTATGTGCAGTCTTCAGAAGAAAAGCTCAGAATGCTATTGAACAGAACAGTTCCGCATGGAGCATTGATAACGGTAATGAAGTTAGTATCATTAGTGTTTTACGGAATTTTGGTCGTAAGAATTTATGTAAAAGCATTTAAAAGCAAACGGAAAGTTTCGCGAGAGGAATTTGTTTGGCAAAGAAACATCGTCATCTTTTGTTCTGTTTACATTCTAACATATAGTATATACGCGTTTTTAATAATATCCAAGATTTATAGTGGTTTCTTGTTTAATATGCAGGTTGGCCTAATGGCTTCTCTAGTGTTGTATGTAAGTTATACAGCTTTTGTGCAGCCTAGTATTTTTGGTAGTCTCAAAATTATTAGAACGCAACCGAAGGAAAAAATACAGGCTACAAAATATGTAAAATCTGGACTTACAGAAAGTTTGTCAATAGAATTAAAGCAAAAACTACTGCACTTATTAAATGATCAAAAGGTGTATAAGCAAAATGATATAACCTTGCAGAAGCTATCTGAATTAATGGATACAACAAGACATAATACTTCTCAGATTATTAACGAACATTTTAATTTAAACTTTTTTGAATTAATTAATAAATATAGAATTGAAGAGGCTAAAGAGCTATTAAAAGAAGAGAGACATAAAAACTTTAATATTATTGATATTGCCTACGAAGTTGGTTTTAATAATAAAGTTACTTTCAATAAATCTTTTAAAAAATATAACCAAGTTACTCCTTCTGAATATCTTAAATCATTGGTTGCCTAATTTTTCATGGTTTTTTAGTAAACTTTCTTCGGAAAAAGTAAAATTTATTCGGTAAAGGTAAACCTTGATAAGGTTTGCCTGTTTTTGTTTTGATGATTACTTCTTTTGTCTTGTAATCATTAAAAGGAGGTGCGGTTCTTTTATAAACCTTGTTTAGTTTTATAAAATGAAATATTTGAGTTAGCCATGAAGATATTTTTGCCCTCCTTTTATTATTGCTTTATGGCTTTGATAAATTAAAAATTTAAGAGGCTAAGAATTCATAAAAGAAGAGTATTAATTTAGTGTTAATTAACACTGATATTAGTTAAGAATTTAACAAAAAAACAGAAAGGGTTATTTAGTTTTTTTACTTTTAAAAGATTGCTTAACAGGAGTTTATTTTTTTAGATTCCTCTTAACATCGTTTTATTATCTCCTATATGTTCGAAAAATTTTATGAAAATAGTTCTACACAAATAGTATTTTTAGCCATCCCTAATTTGCCAAGTGATTATGTGTCAAACTCAACAAAACGTAAAGTCTACGATCACGCGAACTATTATTTTATATTTAATTTGTGTAATAGGTTTGTATGCTAATGATATCGCATTTATTCCTCAAGATAATATGGTAAAAGATACCATTAAAAAAAGCAAGGTTCAAGATGCTTTTTTTGGTTCACAGAATTATGATACAACTATCCATAAGTATAATGCTTTACCTAAAACTAGCTATAGCGATTCTATTGATATATTTAA
This sequence comes from Aquimarina sp. 433, assembly GCF_054054605.1. Taxonomy (NCBI): domain Bacteria; kingdom Pseudomonadati; phylum Bacteroidota; class Flavobacteriia; order Flavobacteriales; family Flavobacteriaceae; genus Aquimarina; species Aquimarina sp. 433. Next base: position 383,265 of record NZ_JBSWZK010000005.1, on the reverse strand, counting down.
AAAGGCAGCTTTTTCTTATGCTCAATCTAAGCAATCAACAGAAGCGGCTATATTTATAGAAAAATATATTGGGGCAACTTTAGATGTTTCATTTATAAATCATAGTAATTTTGAATTAATAAAGGACTCCGCTGTTTTTAAAAAGCTGCAAAAGAGATATCAACGGAATATTAGTGGATGGGCATTGTTTTGTCTTTATGTAGGATTTATCGGGATTTTTATTTCAACCATATTAATATTTCGACCAGTAAAAGATAGAAAAGCTAATTTCCTAATCGGTTGTTTTCTTTTATTGCATTCATTCTTCGTTTTAAGAATTAGTATTTTTATTACCAATTATGAGTTCTATTTACCTCACACACTATACGTTTCAGCATCTTTTTCGTTTTTGTATGGGCCATTGATATATTTTTATTTCAAACGGATAAACGAAAATTACACCTTTAAGAAAAAAGATTTGTTGCATTTAATTCCTACGGTGCTATTCGTAGGGTTAATGTTGCCTATCTATATGTTATCAGGTACGGAAAAACTTCGAATTATTATTGATAATGATAGACCTTATGCTTTGTTTATTATGATAGCTAAATTGTTGTCTTTAATTATATATGGGGTTTTATTAATTTCCAAATATTTGAAAAGAGAAATTGAGGATGAAAATGTAAATCAATCCGAAATAAATTGGCAGAGAAATTTAATCCTGTTTTATAGTTTGTATACTATTTTTTATGGGTGTTATGTTCTTATTTTCGAAAAGTACGAGATAGGTAGTTTATTGTTTAATTTACAGGTGTTTATAATGACTTTTTTGGTGCTCTACATAAGTTACAATACCTTCTTTAATTTAGCACTAATAAAAGAGAAAAAAGATGTATTAGCATTACCTATCAATGAAGTAAATAAGCTACCTAGTACTTATAAATATAGTTCTTCAAGTTTAACAGCTAGGTTGTCCGTTGAGTTAAAAGATAAGCTTGTTTATTTAATGGATGTGGAAAAAGTGTATCGCGATAACGATATCACTTTACAAAAATTAGCAGATCTTTTGGATACAAATCGACATAATACTTCACAAGTTATCAATGAACATTTTGGTCTTAATTTTTTCGACTTAATTAATTCATACAGGATTAACGAGGCTATGAGTATCCTAAAAAATGATAAATCAAAAAGTATAAATATTATTGATGTAGCTTACGAAGTTGGATTTAATAACAAAGTTACTTTTAATAAATCTTTCAAAAAATATAATCACGTTACTCCTTCAGAATATCTTAGGAATTTTAGTGTCTAAAATTAAATTTTCTTTTTTCTTAGATAGTTTTTCCCTTTTAAAATTTAATAAATAGAGCAGAACATTGGTGTGTATACTTCTAGACAAATCTTCAAGCATAAAAGTTAGGTAAATAGGTAAATTTTTATCGGTAAAAGGGTAAAGCTTGATCAGTTTTAACTGGTTGACCCCCCATAATTACTTGTTTTGTCAAAAAATTGCAGAAAAGGAGTAAGGGAAATTGTTCTATCTACGAAATTATGTTATTCCTTTTATAATATATCGCAAGATAAATTGAATTAGCCATCAATTTTCAATTTACCGTACTCCTTTTCTGCAATTTCTAACTGAGGTTTAATTTATGAAAATTTATTTATGAAACAACTTAATTACAAATTATTACTATTTGTGTTTTTTGTCACCAGTTTTGTTTTTGCGCAGCAAAAGATAATCACTGGTAATGTCACAGACAGTGACGGATTGCCCTTACCGGGCGTAAACGTGGTGGTAAAAAATACTGCAAATGGAACACAAACTGACTTTGATGGTAATTATAGTATTACAACAAACAGAGGGGCTGTTTTGGTGTTTAGCTATGTCGGTTTTACCAATAAAGAAGTTATTGTAGATACTGCTGAAACTATTAATGTTAGTTTGGTAATATCTGCATCTGAACTAGAGGAAGTAGTAGTAACTGCTTATGGATTAGGAAAGAAATCAACTGTAACTTCTGCAATATCTACGGTAAGAGCAGATGATATTGAAGATTTCGTTCCATCTACTAGTATTGATAATATACTACAAGGTCAAGCCGCTGGGGTTCAGGTAACGGCAGCAAATGGTAGACCAGGAAATACTGCTTTCGTTCAGATTAGGGGTGTTGGTTCTATTTCATCTAGTACTACTCCGCTTTATGTTATTGATGGAGTGCCAGTTCCTATCAACGAAAATGAGCAATTCAATCCACTTAATAACTTGAATCCTAATGATATCGAATCGTTAGCAATTTTAAAAGATGCAGCTTCTGTGTCTAAATATGGTTCTAGAGGGGCTAATGGAGTTGTATTAATTACTACTAAGAAAGGAAGATCTGGAGATGCAAAAATCACCTTTACTTCTTCTTATGGTTTTGGAAAACGAATTGCAGATCCTTTTGATTTATTAAATGCAGAACAAAAACTAAATTTAGAGCAAGAGTTTGCTAATTTGGGTGTAGGAGCAGCACAATCATTACCAGGAGCTACAGCTACACCTGAAGAAAGACAAAGGTTGATTTCTTTTGATACTGATTGGGAAGAAGAATTACTTAGAACATCAGTGATTCAAAATAACAATTTATCTATATCTGGTGGATCTGATAAGCTTACGTACTTTTTATCTTTAGGATACAACCTAAATACGGGTATTATTGATCGTATTGACGGTTTTGAAAGAGTATCTGCAAGGTTAAATACTACCTATCAGGCAAAAGATTGGTTAACTGTTGGAGCAAACGTTTCTGCTTCTAGAAGTACTACGGATCTTCCAAGAGATAGAAATAATGTTCAAAATGCATTTAGAGGTTTATATGATTATAATCCATATGCGCCATTGTTTGCTAGAGATGCAGACGGAAATGTTGTAACAGATGCTGATGGTAACCCAGTATTTAATAGAGGAGGAGGGATATTCTTTCCAATAGCAGAGGCATTAATAACAGAACCAGAAGATAATAGAAATGTGTTATTGATAGGATCACTATCAGCTGATATCAGATTATCTGATAAGTTTTCTAATCGCTTTCAGGTAGGTGTAATTAATAATAGATTTAATAGAACAGCTAGATCGCTTCCAGGCGGAGTTTTACAAGGTTTTGTTGGAGATAGCCAATTCCCAGGTACGCAGACAGAAAATGTTGCCTTAGATTTAGAATATAATGTGTCTAATATTCTTACTTATGCAGATCAGTATGGTGATTCTCACAATCTTTCAGCGAGTTTTCTTTTAGAATATAATGAGAATATCAGAAATGAATTATTCGTAGCAGCAAGAGGGTTTCCTTCACCGGATATTCCTTTCATAGATGTAGCAGCAGAGTCCACGAATCAAGGGTCTAATGAGGCTAGAAGAATTCTATGGTCTCAAGCATTATTCGCTGATTATGATTTTGAACAGAAGTATATATTGTCAGCTTCGTTAAGACGTGATGGTTCTTCAAGATTTGGTCCTGATAACAAATTTGGTACTTTTTATAGTGGTAGCGTTGCATGGAATTTAGCAAAAGAATCATTTTTAAGTGATTCTGCATTCAATAATTTAAAACTAAGGGCTTCATATGGTACATCTGGAAACCAAAACATACCAGATTTTCAGTTTTTAAGTGTTGCCGGATTCAATACATATAACGGTAATACTACTGTAATACCATTACGTGTTGGAAATCCTGAAGTACAATGGGAAGCACAATCTATTTTAGATATCGGATTAGAATTCGGATTGTTTAATAACAGATTAAATGGGGTTGTTGATTACTTTAAAAAAGTGTCTGACGATTTATTATTAAACAGACCTATTTCACAAACAGTGGGAGATGAAGATAATGGTATATTCCAAAATATTGGAGAGATTCAAAACTCTGGTGTAGAGATAAGTTTAAATGCTGATATTATTAGAACTGAAAACCTACAAGTTTCTTTAGGAGGAAATATCACATTTATAGATAATAGGGTAAATAAATTAGTAAATGGACAAGATATTATTACAGGTTCGTTCGGAAATATTATTTTAAGAGAAGGAGAAGAACTATTTTCTTATTATTTAGTGGAGTATGCAGGTGTTAATCCTGATAATGGTGCACCTCAATATGTTGATCTTGATGGTAATTTATCAGAGACCTATAGTGATTCGTTCCTGAAAATTCAAGAAGGGAAGTCTCCACTTCCAAGCTATCAAGGAGGTTTCTTTGGTAGTGTTAATTACAAAGGATTTGGTTTAAGAGCTGACTTCGTGTATCAGGGAGGTAATTATATTTTGAATAACCAAAGAGCACAAGGTGAGTTTATTGGAAATATTGATGCTAATTTAAGAACGAGTGCTTTTAATTACTGGAGACAACCTGGAGATACCAATGTGTTACCAAGTCCATTATTTCAAGCAGATGCGGATCAAGCAGGTACTACAAGATTCTTAGAAAAAGGTGATTATATAAGATTAAGAACATTAACTTTAGAATATAATCTTCCTAATAAATTCTTAGAGCCACTACCGATAAACCGTCTTCGTCTTTATGCTACAGGTCAAAATATTCTTACTTTTAGTGACTATGAAGGAGATCCAGAAATTGGGATTGGATCTGGTGAAACAGGAGAACCGGGAGATGCTAACTTCGTTCAAGGTGAGTTTTCGTTATTTAGTTATCCTCAAACGAAGGCTTACATCTTTGGTATGGAAATAGGATTTTAATAAAAAATAAAATATAAAATGAAAAATAAGTTTTTTAAAATATTTCTTGTCTTTTTCACATTCACTTTTATGGCATGTGACGACGAGTTAAACGATTTGCAACCATTTGTAGAGGTAAATCCGGATGATTTCTTCGGAAGTGTTTCTTCATTTCAGAATGGAGTAGATGGAATATATAGTCAATTATGGAATTATTACTCAAATCCAGGGTCAGGATTGCAGTCAATTCCTGATATTATATCTGATAATGTAATACAAGCGCAAAGCGGAAGACGTTCAAATGATGATTATTATGATTATCGATATGTTCCGACTACAGGTGGTGCAATTGCATTATATTGGAGTGAAGCATATGAAGCAATTAATGCTGCTAACATATTAATCCGTAATATTGATAAACTACCAGAAGGAGATGATAAGGATAATATATTAGGACAAGCTCTAGGAGCAAGAGCATGGGCGCATTTTGATTTAGCTAGGATTTATGGACCTATACCAACACAAAGTGCTGGTGCTAACGGAGAGTTAGGAGTAGTTTATATAAAAACAGAAGATGGGGATACTGGAGATCCTTTTGCACAGCCAGCAAGAGAAACTATAGGCTCTAATTATGCAGAGATCATTGATGATTTAGAGCGTGCTAGTCAACTTATAGGAAGTGATAATGGTGAAGGTCGTCTTAATAGAAATGGAGTTTTTGGACTTTTATCAAGAGTTTATCTCTACAACGGAGATTATCAGTTAGCTATTGATGCAGCTAATGAAGTTACTACAGATTTGGCGAGTGCAGATGATTTACCAGGTGTTTATACAGATTCTAATAACTCAGGAATTGTGATTGAATTATCAGTAAATACTTCTTCAGAAGCTAACTTTAACAATGTTGGAGTTCTTTTTAGTCAGTCTAACGCTGATAACGATATATTAGAATTCGTAATCGACTTTGATTTCTTTAACAGTGTTTCTACAACAGACGTAAGAAGAGATGTTATGCAGTTCGTTGGTAATAATAATGGAGTAGAATATAATGCTGTTAAGAAATTCCTAGGTGAAGAAGGACAAATTAATGGACGTGTCGATATAAAAGTGTTGAGAGCTGCAGAAGTGTTATTAAATAAAGCTGAAGCACAGTTTGAGCTAAACCAGCAAGCAGCAGCACTGGCTACCTTAAATGAGCTACGAGCTACAAGATACACTCCTTTTACTGCTGGAACGGAAACAGGTCAGGCTTTAGAAGATGCAATTCAATTTGAAAGAAGAGTTGAACTTTCTTTTGAGGGGCATAGATTTTTTGACCTTAAAAGAAGAGGAGAGGCTATTGAAAGATCTAATAATGGAGATGTGATTGATGGTACTGGTACACCACCAGAAGTACTTACTATCGAACCAGGAAATTTTAGATTTTTATTTCCAATTCCTCAAGCAGAGTTAAACGCAAACACTGTTATTGCTGAACAGCAAAATCCTGGTTACTAATTTAAAATTGTGATAGGAATGTAATAAGAGATTTTTAGAAATAATTATTTCTTATTCTTTAAGCAAAGGTCATTGTTGGCATATCGCCTTCAATGACCTTTTTTTATTCTAAGAGGGTTTACCCCTAGGCTTACTTTGCCAGTAAAACGTAAACGGTTTGAAAATGAAAGGTCCTTTGATTGCTCTGTTAACTTGCTCCGGAGATTTTAACTTATATCATTTAAGACCTCATTATATCTAGAAAAGGGAGGTAACTTCATTTTAATTTATTTAGCGCTAGCTAAGAAGTTTCTAAACAATTTCTTAACTGTAAGTTAAACCATTATAAAGTTAGTTTAAAGAATTCAAGCACGGTATCTTCTTTGTTTTAATATATGAATGCGATGACAATTTTAGAAATTGTCAGAAAAAAGAGAAGATTATTAATTACTGTTTAATAATCTTCTAGAATACTACATATAACTGCAATTCATAGTTATGTATTTTGAAATCAATTTGTTAGCGGGTAAAGGGTAATTTTTATCGGCAAGGTAAATGTTTATAGGCTTTACCTGATTTCTTTCCCTCTATAACTTCCTTTACATGGTAATCATATAGCTTAGGCAAGAGAATTACCGATAGTGGTCGTGTAGTTTATTCTTATCGGTGATGTATTATTGAGTTAGCCTTCAATATACTCTTGCCTTCCTTTATGATTAGATCAACAATTGGAGTATAAATCTTGAAAAAAATTAATGTATGAAAGTAAATCATTACAATTTGTTAATGCTTGTTTTTTTTATTTCGGGCATTGCAATGGCTCAGCAAAGATCAATTTCTGGGTCTATTAAGGACAACAAAGGAATTCCTTTGCCAGGTGTAAATATCCTTATTAAGGATACGAATAGGGGAACTCAGAGTGATTTTGATGGAATGTATACTATCGAAGCAGCTAGTGGCGAAACAATTATGTTTTCTTTTTTAGGATATATTACAAAAGAAATTGTGTTAAACAATCAAAATATAATAGATGTTATCTTGGATGAAGATGTAAGTGCTTTAGAAGAAGTAGTTGTCGTGGGTTTTGGAACACAATCGAGGCGGAAAATTACTGCGAATATTGCTTCTATATCTTCCGATGAAATTAATGAAATTCCAACACCAAGTTTACAAAGTAGCCTAACAGGAAAGGCAGCGGGTGTACAGGTAACTCAATTAAATGGTAAGGTAGAAGGAGGGATAAAAGTAAGAGTGCGAGGTGTAGCTACGATATCTTCTTCACAAGAACCACTCTATGTTGTAGATGGAATCCCTATTACTAATGCGGATGAATCTATTAATAATTCACCTATTAATCCTCTTATTGCATTAAATCCAAATGATATCGAATCTATCGATATACTTAAGGATGCTTCTTCTGCAGCAATTTATGGGGCTAGAGGAACAAATGGGGTAATTATTATTACTACAAAACAAGGTAAAAGAGGAAAAACAAAGGTTTCTCTTAATTCATCTTATGGAATCAGTAGTGCTACAAATAAAAGAGATTGGCTAAATGCAGAGCAATATGTGGAGTTAATGACTGAATCAGCCTTGAACGCAGGATTTAGTCAGGCAGGAATAGAAGGACAGTTTGATTTCTACGCCAATGGTCTGGATTGGAGAAATGGAGAGGTTGATACAGATTGGCAAGAGCTTGCTCTAGTAGATGGATCAGTACAGGATTTTGGAGTGTCGGTTTCGGGCGGAAGTGAAAAAACTAGATTCTATATGTCTACAGCTTATAACAATACAGATGGTATTGTAAGAGGCAATGAATTAGAGAGATATTCATTTAGAACAAATATCGATCATACGCTTTCCAAGAAATTTAAAGTAGGAACTAATGCAAGTATCTCAAAGTCGATAATAGACAGGATTGCTAATGATAATGCATTTGCAACACCACTTCAAGCAATTGCACAATCACCGTTATCTCCAGCTTATTTGGAAGATGGTATTACTCCTAATAATGAGTCAACTGAATACTATAATTTCTTAGGCGATGAATTTAACGGTAGTTTTAAGACAAATATCTGGAGAATTTTAGCCAATACTTATGCAGAATATCAAATTTTACCAGATTTAAGTTTTAGATCCGAGATTGGATATGATTTTCTATCCCAAGTTGCAGAGAGATTTTCAGGAAGTCTTACGCAATCGGCGTCCGTTGGTGGTTTTGGAACTGTTAATGCAGTACAAACAGAGAAATATAATTTGAATAATTATTTTACTTATGCCAAAAGATTTGACAATACGTTTGATTTGGAAACAACTGTGGGGATGAGTTATGAGGATAGTCAGAGAAGATTGCAGTTTGCTCAGGGACAAGGATTTCCTTCGGATGACCTACAAACATTAAATAGTGCAGCCGAAATTACTGCTGGGGGATCTACTCGCACAAGATTTAATTTCCTTTCATATTTTGGTAGAGCTACTTTATCTATTGCGGATAAATATTTATTGAAAGCAAGTTTGAGATATGATGGTTCTTCACGTTTTGGTGAAGAAAATAGATTTGGTTGGTTCCCAGCAGTGTCAGCCGGATGGATTGTATCAGAAGAATCATTTCTTAATAACTCAGAAATACTTTCATTACTGAAACTAAGAGGAAGCTGGGGGATTACAGGAAATGCTGGTATTGGGAATTTTGCAAGTTTGAGTTTGTTCCAAGGAACTCCATATAATCAAAGAGCTGGATTGGCACCAACTCAACTAGGAAATCCTGCATTAAAATGGGAAAAAACTACACAGTATGATATCGGATTAGACTTTGGTATCCTTAACAACAGAATTTCTGGAGAAATTGATTATTATGAAAAAGCTACAGATGATCTATTGCTTAATGAACCAGTTCCTGGTACTTCTGGTTTCCCAAATATTACAAGAAATGTTGGGGAAATAAAAAATAGTGGATTTGAATTTGTAATCAATACTAAGAATATTGTTTCTTCTGATGCTAGTTGGAGTACTTCTTTAAATCTTTCTACGATTGATAATGAAGTGACTAATTTACCTGGAGGAGATATTATCGCTGGTAGAAATATTGTTAGAGAGGGAGAAACAGTATCTTCTTTTTACTTAGTAGAATTTGCGGGTGCTGATCCTGCTAATGGAGATGCATTATTTATTCGAAATACAGTAAACGCTGATGGTACGATTGATAGAAGTACAACAAATAACTTTAATGAGGCAAGTAGAGTTATTGCCGGTAGTCCATATCCAGATTTAATTGCTGGATTGACAAATAATGTTACCTATAAAGGAATTGACTTTTCATTTACGTTTCAAGGAGAATGGGGTGCTTCTATTTACAATAATGGAGGTCGATTCCAATCTGGTAACGCTAGATTCTTTGATAATCAAACTACAGATCAGTTAAGAAGATGGCAACAACCAGGTGATATTACAGATGTGCCACAAGCGAGGTTATTTTCGACTAATGGTCAGCAAGCTTCTACTAGATATCTTCAGGAGTCTGATTTTATCAGGCTAAGAAATTTAACATTAGGATATACCGTACCTCAAGAAGTTACTAAGAAGTTTTATATGGAGAGGATAAGAATATATTTTACAGGTTTTAATCTGTTAACTTTTACTGATTTTGATGGATATGATCCAGAATCTACAGCAGATTTTAATGGTAACTCTAATATTCAAGTTGGAGAAACATTTTATTCGGCACCTCCCGCTAAAACATACACTTTAGGTATAAATATCGACTTTTAAAATATAAGAATATGAAGACAATAAAATATAAAATATTAGTATTACTTTCCGCAGTGGTTTCCATTGTTGGATGCGAGGATAATCTCGAATTAGAACCAGAACAAAGTTTGTTGCCTGAGGTAGTGATCACTAATCCGGCTAACCTTCAAAATGTTTTAACCGGAATTTATGATGAAGCAGGACAAGGTGTTTCTTATGGAGGGCAGATTAATCTAGCTGCAGAATTATTGGCTAATGATACAGACCTTTCTTGGAATGGTACATTTGAACAACCTGCGCAATTAATAGAAAAACAACTAACACCAGATAATACTTTTGTAAGAGATTATTGGTTAAACGCATATGAAGTAAATAATCAAGCCAATATCGTTTTAGCTAATTTAGACGTATTCGAGGACGAGTCAGATCGGAATAGAGTCGAAGGAGAAGCAAAATTTTTACGTGCACTAGCTTATTTTGATCTTGCTAGGTTATTCGGGCAATCATATGAAGCAGGTGGAGGAAATACTCAACTTGCAGCTCCAATAGTACTAAATGCAATTTTAAATCCTGCAGATATTACATCTCCTTCTAGAGATAATGTCGAAGATGTTTATGCTCGTGTAATAGAAGATTTACAAAGTGCTTACAATTTGTTACCAGATAGCAATGGAGTTTTTGCAGATAAATACGCTGCTCAAGCCCTTTTAGCTCGTGTGTATTTACAACAAGGTAATTATAGCGGAGCAAGAGATGCCGCTAATGATGTGTTACAAAATAGTGGACATGCACTTACAGCAACTTATGACGGAGCATTTAATAATGATGGGGATTCTAGTGAAGATATTTTTGCATGGCAAGTAACTAGCCAAGATGGAGCTAATCTGATGAATACTTTTTGGGCAGGACAAGATTTTGGAGGAAGACAAGGGAATCCTGATGTGTCTATTAATGCATCGTTTTTCAATATTTTTGATGATCCTAACGATGATAGATCACAGTTTTTTTATACAACCTCTAGTGGAACGGCTACAACTAAATGGCAATCTCAGTTTGCAAATATTCCTTTTTTACGTGTAGCAGAGATGCATTTGATTAGGGCTGAATCTAATTTTAGACTATCTACAGCAATAGGATTAGCACCTCTTGCAGAAATTAATGCGCTTCGTGGTAGATCAAATGCGGTGGCACTTGGAGCAATTACATTACAAGATATTATTGATGAACGTAAAAGAGAATTAGCATTTGAAGGATTTGCATTGCACGATATAAAAAGGTTGCAAGGTACAGTTGGTACACTAAATTATGATGATAATTCCTTAGTAATGCCAATTCCACAAAGGGAAAGGGATGCTAATCCTAATTTGATGCAAAATCCAGGGTATGGAAGTTAATTGTTGAGTTTTTATACTTTTTTAAAACTGCCTAGAAATGAACATTGAAATTATATTCGTCAGTAGAGTGGTACGTAAAAATGATTTTTCAAAATAATTTTCTAGGTAGTTTTTAATGTAGGATTTGCTTAATTTATAATAGAAAAGCCCCTTACTTATAGTTGTGTAACTTAAGTAAGGGGCTTTAGTTATTAAATCCACACTTGCTAGCGTTTAATTACCTTTTTTGTTAAAGATTTACCATCCATAGTAATTTTACAAAAGTAAATTCCACTTGCTAATGGGGTTTTACCGAGCTCATATTGATGAATTCCTTCATTTATTTTACCATTTATAATGGTTTGTGAAGCACCGTATACATTTATTAATTCAATTTTTACCAGACTTGTTGATTGTCTAACTTGTAGTTGTAGTACAGATGTTTCTTCAAGAGGATTTGGAAATACCTTTACATCTTCAACAGATAGTTTGTCATCAGTATTGTTTAATCTAAGGTTGTCTGGGTTTTGGTCATACCAAGTACCGTTATAATACCATCCATTCTGACACCTATTGAGATCTGGTGTTTGGGATCCACCATTATTGCTAAATATTAAATTAGAACAAGAAGTATTAGATAAGGTATAACTATACCAACCATTAGCGTCTAATGTCATAGCTTCTCCAGGCCAAGCTGTTGTTATGCCAGATGGTGTAGTATTCCAAAAGTAGATCGTTGGAGATGTAAAAGAATCTGATTTAAAATATAAGGTAAGATCTTGATTTTCTTCTGGATTACTGTCATACCAAGTGCCATTGTAATACCATCCATCTCCGCATCTTTGAAGATCTTCTGTTTGTGATGATCCATTATTGCTAAATATAATATTGGCACAACTTATAGTATCAAAAGTAAAAGAATACCAGTCGTTGCCAATAGGATTCATTACCACTCCAGGCCAAGGTATATTACTTGCTGTCGGAGTAGTGTTCCAATAGTATATAGAAGGGTTTGTTAAATTACCTTTGTAATATATAGTCATTGAATCAGTAGTGCCGTCTGTAAATGTGAAAGAATTGCTTGCTATTGGAGAAGTTAATCCTTCTGAATCATATGCAATTGCTTTTATGGTAGTATCAGATGTAATGGATATTGGGTTCGTATAACGAGTTGAGGATGATGAAGGATCATTACCATTTAATGTATAATAAATTTCAATTCCTGCGGAAGAATTGTCTGTAGCACTTAATGTAATGTTTACAATTTCTCCGATGTTAAAAGTTCCACCGTTAGGAGATATAGATACTACTGGAGGGGTATTAACATTAACTCTAGGATCAGTATCATACCATACTCCATCATCGTACCATCCATCTCTATCTCTTATTAAGTCATCAGTTTTAGCACCACCATTATCATTGAATAGTAAATTAGTACTCTGAACGCCTTCAAAAATATATTCATACCATTCAGAATTGTCTATTTGATTCATTTGAGGACCTGGCCAATTACTAGTTGGTAATACATCTGGTGATTCATTCCAATAATGAACATTCGCCTGAGACCAAGAAGATGGTTTCTTAAAATATACGTGTAATCCTTCAATAGGACCAATTCTATAATTTTTTGTTAGAATATCTGAAGCTACTCCATCTCTATCATAAACGATAGCTTTGATAGTGGTAGATTCTGTGATCGTAAATGCACTGTTATATAAAGTACTCGAACTATTTGGAGTGGATCCATCCAACGTATAATAAATAGCGTATGGAGCACCAGCTCCTCCAACACCATCCATAGTAATTTGAATAGGATCTTCGGAGTTGGTAGTATTTGGATTCATTATAACTACAGGATTACTTGGTCCATTAACGCAATTCTCGAAGAAACCACCACCGCAGCCTCCAATGAGTCCAGGTCCATTAAGTACATAGATCCCTGCAGATCCAGAAGTTACAGTGAAATTCAACACTCCGTTTTGCGCAAAAATTTCTCTTCCCGTTACAGCATCTCTATACACACCATTAGTCATTCCGGAGATGCTAAAAGATGCATTTCCATCTTTTGCTAACCCTACAGCAACTTCACTATTTTGATGTACTCTACGATACGATACGGCATTTCCCGGAGCTTCTTTCCAGTCCCAACTTCCTTTTTGGAGTGCTGGAACAGCTTTTCTAATAGCATTTAATTTTCTTATGTGTTGGTATATTTTGTGACTAGGAGCTTGGTCTATTACATCTCCGTAGTAGGCTCTACCAGTTTTATCAATTGATTGTTCGATACCTGCAGCATTATGAATATCATTAAATTCTCCAGCTTTAAATCTCATTTCAGTTCCATAATACACTACTGGAATTCCTCGCCATGTAAACATAAAGTTCATACACGCGGCTAAATTTTCATCGGTACCGCCATATCTTCTGTTCCAATCATTATTAGGACCAAAATCATGATTATCTAACCATGTTATCAAAGTAGAAGGATCACTATATAAATGGTCATAACGTGCTGCTGCTTTCACTGTTGGGAAAGATTGTCCTTCTTCGAAAGTTCCGTGAAATGTCGCTTCACCAAAGAAATCAATTACAGCAAGTTCTAAAGGTTCTGAATTGTTTACTGCACCTCTCCAAGTATAATAATGCGGATTGATTTCATCAACAGGATGTAACTCGTGTCTTAGTTGCGCAACTTCTCCAAAAATAAAGAGATCAGGGTTAATAGCCTTAAAAGCATCGTAGAAATAGATGATATCTTCTTTACTCATATGCTTAACTGTATCCCAACGAAATGCATCAACTCCCATATTAATAAATGTAGCATATGCATTTACAAGATAGTCTCTAACTACTTGACTTCCTGTGTTTAAGTCTGGTGTGTCTCCAGCTAAAGCTCTATTGTGTAAATTTTCTATATCATCAAAACCTTGTGCAAATCCATTCCCTGAATGATGATACCATTCTGGATCCGAAGTATCTACATAGCTTTCTTTGCTAGGAAAATTAAAGGCAGAAAGATCTTGATTATAAGGAGGTGGCATTTCTGCAAGGTTAGCACGACTCCAGATTAGTCCATCTTCTGGATTTGGTGTTAAACCATCATACTCCCAATTGGGGTTGTCTGGTGCGTACCAGGGTTTTGTAGGATCTGTGTTATATTTTATTTCTGCAACATCTTTAATCCCAAAACGACCTGCATGATTGGTAACAACATCTAATACAATCTTCATATCACGCGCATGAACTTCATTTATCAAATCCTGAAACGTAGCTCCAGGAGATTCTAAACGGGGATCTACTTTAGTAAAATCCCAAGCATGATAACCATGATAGTCTAAAGGGCTTCTGTTGTGCACGATAGGAGTGATCCAAATAGCTGTGAAACCAAGATCCTTTATATAGTCTAGTTTTTGGATTAATCCTTTAAAGTCACCTTTCCACGTTACATCATTGGGATCCGTAATAGTAGGATTGATATTCGGGTCCGGATTGTAAGAGGACCATTCTGTAGGTACATTGTTATTAGGGTCACCATCAAAAAAACGAGTGGTTAAGAGGAAATAAATGGTTTCTTCTCTAAAATCAGTTTGTGCATTTACAAAAAATGAATTGAGTGATAAACTCCATAGACAAATAATGCCTAAGAGTTTAGGTAGTGAGTTTTTCATAAGTTTTAGTGTTTGAATTGTGTCTTGTGTAATAATCTTCTTTTGAAAGAAGTTGGTGTTTAAATTGTCATATAGTTATTAAATTTTAAATATTATTATATTAGTGATATTATTTTATCGATAAAAATGATAATTATGCAATTTAGGGAATAAATAAGTACTAATAGAAGTAGTTAATTACTCAAACGTTTTCGTGTTAATAAGATTTGTAATGAGAGTATTGTAGAAGGTATAATATTTGAATTTTGTTAGATATAAAACAAAATACATTATCGTCTAAAACAAATCAGCTTGTCCGAAATAATTAGTTTGCTAAAATTAAATTTAGATTGTATCCATTGCAATGTCTTTTCTGTGTAAAAGAAAACGTGAGTAGGGTCGTTTTTATACCACCAAGAATTAAAATTAATGGATGAATTATAAAGATACGTTTTACAATATAAAGTACCATTTTCTTCAAGTAAGGAATGTAGTAGAGCAAATTCCTTATTCGGATTGTGAAAATGTTCCATTACTTCGCAGCAAGCAATATAATTATAGGTTTGTCTTAATGCATTGGGATTGAGATCAAAAAAGGGATCATACGTGGTAATATCATACCCTTGTTTTCGGAGCATTGTAGTTATAACCGGTCCTGTTCCACTACCAAAATCTAAACCTTTATGATGTGGTGTATAGTTTTTAGCGATAGCATTAACAATAGGAGATACGAAGTTCTGGTATCCAGAATCGGTTACATCGTTATTATGAATTTCATACCGTTCTTTTTCTTGTTCATCTGTTAGGTAAAAAGAAGGGTCTAATGATATTCCACTACAGTTAATGCATTGATAATATATGCGCTCTTGTATTTCAGTAAATTTCTGGGTTTCTGAACCGCAAAGAGCGCAATTAATCATTAATTAAATCTATGGACTTATTAAAGTTCTTTGATTTTTTTGAGTTTATTTTTCCAAACGACTAGACTCTCTTTATGTTTTTCGATATTTTTTCTTACATCAATCACAAGAGGGTTAGAGTCATCGGCATTCTTGAAAAACTGTAAATTATTTTCTAGTTGTCGAATTTCATTATGAACCTCTTCTATTTTTTTACGAATAAAGTTTTGTTCATTTCGTAGTGCTCTATCATCTGATTGGTTGGCTAGAGAATTTAGTTTATTCTCGTATTTAATCATTTCGGTTTCTTGACGACTTAGATTTAATTGCTCAAAAAAGCCGTCCAATACCTTATGATAGTCAGACTCTATATTTCTTTTTTTATAGGGTACTCTCCCTAAACTTTTCCATGTTTTTATATTCTCCTTAATGGTATCTAAATCGTTTTTAGGATCACCAGATAATTTCAATTCTTTGAGAGCTTCAATATGTGCTAACTTTTTCTCGTAAGAAACTAATTCTTCTTTATTTGCTTCATTTTTCTCAGCATGAATTCTATCGAAATAAAAGTTGCAGGCATCTTTAAATCTTTTCCAGATTCGGTCGCTGTCTTTTCTAGGAACATGACCAATCTTTTTCCAGTCTGCTTGGATTTTTTTCATTAATGGGGTAGTAACAGAAAAGTCATCACTATCCTTATTATCCTCAGCAATTTTGATCAATTCCATCTTTTTGTTTAGATTATCGAATTGATCTTTTTTAAGACCTTTATAAAAGGCATTTTTATTTCTGTTAAAATCTCGAACCGCACTTTTAAACTGACTCCAGGTTTCTTCGTTAGCACTTAATGGAACTTTTCCCGCTTTAAAGAAATCTTCTCTTAATGCTTCTATTTCTTTAATTTTTTGTTGCCAACCATTATGATTTTTTGGGTGGTCAGAAGAAACTTCGATTATTTTATTGATAATTCCTTGCTTTACCACTAAATTCTGTTCATAAACTTTATCCTGAACTTTGAAAAATTCTTGTCGGTTTTCATGAATTTGTTTGGTAAGAGCACTAAATTTCTCCCAGATAGGCTCTCTATATTCTTTAGCAACAGGACCTAAATCTTCTTTCCACATTTTATGAAGAATTTGTAATTCTCTAAAAGCTCGATTTACATCTGTTTCTTGTGCAAGTTCTGTGGCACGTTCTATAATTTTTAGTTTCTGTTCTAGATTGTGCTTGAAATCAAGATCCCTAAAGTCTCTATTGAGATGAAGGAAATCATAAAAATTTTCGGTATGGTGATGATACGTATTCCAAACGGTGTTGTATTTATCTCTTGGAATTGGTCCTGCATTGTGCCACCTTTCTTTAATTTCCTTAAAGTGATTATAAGTAGAATTAATGTTTTCTTCTACGTTTAATAGCCCTTTAAGTTCTTCAATAATATCTAATCTCTTTTGAAGGTTTACCTGAAGGTCTTTTTTTAGATTTTGGTAGTAAGCGTTTCTTTTTTCTTTATAATCAAAATAAACAGAATTGAATTCTTTTTTGAGTGGAGTAGAATAGTAAAAATCAATAATATTACCTCCTTCAGCTAAAAACTCATCTTTTTTCTGTTCTACTTCTTCATTAAATTTAGCGTTAAACTCAGTCTTAATCTCTTCTACATGTTCTTTTATAGCTTGAATTTTCTCATTTTTTATAAGATGCCTTAATTCTGAGATAAGCTGATCTTTGGTCATGGCATGATAATCTTTCTTTTCAATATCATGACGTTCTAATTTTGCCTCATCTTCGCTATCCTTAGCTACTGCTTCATCCATTTCATTTTGAATCGCATCATTGGAAGATTCTGTAGGAACTTCTTCCTTAGAAATTTCTGCTACCGCTTCTTCTTTTTCTGAAGATGATGTTTCTTCTGTTGTAACTTCAGTATTAGAAGCTTCTTCTAATTTTGCGCCATCATTGGCAGCATTTTCTTCTACTACAGGTGTAACAGATTCAGATTCTTCGGTAGTAGGATTCTCTATACTTTCAATAGGAGATTCAGCCTTTTTTTCTTCATTTCCATCTGCCTGAGGCAGGTTATCGTGTGTGGACATCGTATTAATGTTTTTGTTTATCGGAGACTAACGATTGTCTAAGATACTAACATCTTATATAAACTCAAAGCAAATACTTCGTTTTAGGAATTACATTTGTAGGAAAAGTATATTATTTATTAGGAAGTGATATTAAAAATTAAGAATTCCAGATTTCCCAGGATCTTTCTGCTTGTAGCACGAGCATCCGTAGGCCATTAATAATTTTGGCACCTTTATCTTTACCTTTTCTCATAAAGGTTGTTTCTTCTGGATTATAGATAAGATCGTATAAAATATGATTCTCGCCAAGATGCTCAAACGGAATATCTGGATGATTTTGAACTTTAGGGTGTGTTCCTAAAGGAGTACAGTTGATGATTAATTTAAAATCTCTAATGATATCTTCATCCAAATCGTTATAACTAAGTTCTTTAAAGTCTGGATTTCTAGATACAAAAGTATACTTAATATCTAGTGTTTCTAGCGCATAGGCAATTGCTTTAGAGGCGCCACCAGTTCCAAGAATTAGTGCTTTTTTTACTTTTGGGGTAAGTAGTGGTTTTAGAGATTCAGTAAAACCATAATAATCACTATTGTATCCTGTAAGCTTTCCATTATTTTCAAACTTGATAACATTAACAGCTCCGATTTCTTTTGCTATTGGATCCAAAGTATCTAAATATGGAATCACTTCTTCTTTATAAGGAATAGTGACATTCATACCATGTATTTCCTTATTTTCGAGTACCTCTTTAAGCTCTTCAATAGATTTAAGATCAAAGTTTACGTAATGATGTGGTAGATTTTCTTTTTCGAATCTATTAGAAAAATAATTTCTGGAAAAGGAGTAGCCTATATCTCTTCCTAATAATCCATATGTACTCATATTGGTTTGGTTTTTACAGTTTTTTCTCCATACCATTCTAACCACAGCACAATTCCAATACCCACAAGTATGAAAAAGAAAGCAATGTATGTAGACATGATTGAAAAATCTGGTAGATATCGATCGTAGTTATCAAGTATTGGATTGCCTTGTGCATCTATTAAAATTTGACCTACTTCATCTTTTTTATACATTTTATATTTCCATGGCCAAACTACTCCTAATGAGCCTGTAATAAAACCAATAATCGATGCAAAAGTGGCATTTTTATAATGTTTTAATACGTATCCTAAAAAATGTGATAACGTTACTAATCCAGTAATAGAGCCAAGACTAAAAACTACGAGAACTTTTAATAATCGGATTCTATTTTCATTTTCTGTAAAAGATAAATCCCATCGTATAAGATCTGCTATGGTATCGTATAAAGCATTTACAGAATCTACGAGTAACAGCACATAGTTTCCAAATAAGATAAGAATAAAAGAACCTGACAAACCAGGCAAGGTCATACCAGAAACACCAACAATTCCACAGAAAAACACAAAAAATAAGTTGTCATTTTCTTTTGCTGGCTCCAAAAGACTAATGCTAACTCCTACGATAGTACCGATAATGATAAAACAAATATTTCGTCTGTTCCAGTCATCAAAGTCTTTTACGATATAATAAATAGATCCGATAATCATCCCAAAAAAGGCGGACCACACATATAACTCATAATGAATGATTAAATAATCTAGTATTTTAGAGACACTAAAATAGCTAATGAGCATTCCTAAGATTAACAGTGCTAAAAATCTACCATTAATATATCTCCAGAAGCTAGAAAATCTAAAATTGATAAATAATTTGAATGCTTTGAGATTTATTTTCTGCAAAGAGTATATGAATTCTTCATAAAAACCAGCAACAAAAGCAACTACTCCTCCAGATACACCAGGTACTTTGTTAGCAGCTCCCATAGCCAACCCCTTGATGACTAAAAAAAACTTATCGCTTAACGTTCTGGTGTTTTGGGCCATGAATTATTTACTTTTCCTTTTTTGTTGCAAGTCGCTCTAATATAAGAATTAAAAGAAAACCAATAGTAACAAAAATAAGCACCCACATTACTCTAGGATCTCCTTCATAACTCGCTGGTAGAATACTTTTTTCTATAAAAGGCACTTCTATGCCTTCAGAGTTTGTTCTCCATGAGAGTACTTCTTTCCAAGGCCAAAGTTTATTTAAAGAACCGATCATAAAACCAGTTAGTAATGCTAAAGTGATATTTTTATGATTGTCGAACATCCAATTGAGAACTTTAGAGAATAGTTTTAAACCGGCTACAGCTCCAATTCCAATTATTACGATTTTATAAAAAGATTCCCATAGCAAACTAATATTAAAGGTCGTGAGTCCTTCTCGAAACTGATTCAAGATTCCGATAAAAGTTTCATAAGCTCCTAGAATCAATAAAATAAATGCGCCCGAAACTCCAGGTAAGATCATAGCAATTATAGCAATGAACCCGCAAAACAATAAGTACCAAAGACTTTCTGGAGAAGCCATAGGTTCTGCAATTGTAATAAAATAGGAGATTACAGCAGCTAATACAATACTAATAAGGACTTTTGGGCTCCATGCAGTAATCTGTTTTCCTATGTAAAGGATACTTGCGAGTACTAATCCGAAAAAAAAGGACCACAATAATAAGGGTTCATTATGTAATAGCCATTTAATTATTTTGGCAAGAGATAGAATACTAATGGCAATTCCAACAAATAATGCTACTAGAAAAGAAAGATTGTATTTTTTCCAAGTATCTTTTAATCCATCTTTTTTCCAGTCTTTAAAAAATGCAATATTAAGATTGTTTATCGTAGAAATTAATTCTTCATAGATGCCAGATATAAAGGCGATCGTACCTCCAGAAACTCCAGGAACAACATCAGCAGCTCCCATAGCAATTCCTTTTAGTGAAACTAATAGGTAGTCCTTAAGACTTCGTTGCATTTTTTGTGCTTTTACAATGGTTATACAAACAAATGTATGTATTTTTTGTTGTAAAACATGCGGTTATCTAAGGAAATTGAAAGACTCAATTTTATTGTAAAATAAACAATAAATCAGGTATTATCTTTTGTATTCTGAGATAATATTTTGAACTAAAGAAAGGTTGAAAACTGACTCAAACAGCTCTTCTAAAACAATCGTATATTCTTGATCTAATTCCAAACCTTTTCTAAGGTGGAATTCACCTTTGCTATATTCTTGTTGCTCATAGTATAATCCAGCTAATCGATATTGAATCTCAGCATTTTCGGGATAAAATTCTATGGCTTGGTTCATGTTTTGAATCGCAGCATCTGATTCACCAATATATTTTAGGATATCAGATCTATTAAGCCAAGTTTCTAACTCGTAATTACCCAGTTCTAATGCTTTTCTGTATCCACGTTCTGCTTCTTCGAAAAATGCCAGGCGATTATTAATCTTGGCATAACGTTTCCAATAAAGTACATTTTCTGCATCGATACTAATTGCTTTATTTGTATAGTAAAGTGCTTTTTGATAATTACGCTTTCTCATGTAAAAATCAGTAATTGCAATCCATCCTTTATCTAATAACGGATCTTCATGTACCGTTTTAGAGAAATGTTGAATTGCTAAATCATCGCTTCCAAGTTTTTCAAAACATTTTCCTATTCTTAGTAAAGCAAATGAAGTTGGATCATCTAGTTCTAAGGTGATACGATAATTTTCTATTGCCTGTTCATATCTCTTTAGCTTTTCTAATACTTTTCCTTTTTCTAAGTATGCACCGATAAAGTATTCATCACTAATGATAGCAAAATCAAAAGCAGCTAATGCTTTTTCATATTCTTTGATGTCAAAATATTGCTTGCCTACCTGATGCCAGGCTACTTCGCAATATGGGTTTTTATCCAAGAACATATTAAGATACGTAATAGCTTCTTCATGTTGTTCCAAGAAATCAAAACAGTAAATAATGTTATACAAAGCTGAGTAGTCTTGATCATCTGCCTCTAAGCATCGCATGAAGTTTACTTTCGCATTTTCGAAGTCATCCATAAACAGATATTCCATTCCTATGAGGGAATAAACATCTGCTTCATCTCCAGTATATTGCAATGCAGTGGTTAATAACTCAATTGCTTTTATATGATCATTTTGTTTAGAAAGGATGTTAGCTTTCTGAATATAAATTTCTTCGTTTTCAGGCTCTAAAGCATGAAGCTGCGCTAAAAGATGATCTGCTTTATCCAAACGATCTTCGAAAACTAAAACCTCTACTTGTAGTAGCTTTAAGTTAACAGAAGATGGATGTTGTGAAAGCCCTAAAGAAATAGCTTTTTTCGCTTTAGCAATTTTCCCATTTTCTAAATAATGATGGATTATTGATTCAAACTCATCAGAATCAAAAAATTTCACATCATTAGATCTCAGCATAGACTCGTAACGACTAATTGAGAAATTGTTGTCTTCGAATTCTTCGTGGTTAAATTTCATCCGCTTGTGTTATTTAATAATATCAGATGTCATTCGCATGATTATATCTCTATTATAGAAACGTAATATATGCTCATTTCATACACGTTGATTAAAGATGCTCAATAAATCATAATCGTATTACAAACTTTTTTTGTCTTCCCCAACAAATAAGAGTAATACAAAATACTTTACATAATTTATTGTTAGCATTATTGATTTCCTCTGTATTAAAATTACGAATGAAATGTCATCATACTACTTCAGAAATCAATTGTTTTTAACAAACTAATTAACAAAATGTGTACCATTTAAAAATGAATGGTTTAACATGTCCATTAAAAAAAGCCAGATGTTCTATCGAATTGTGTTTTTGGTGAGATAGTCCTTTAAATATAAGGAATTTAAATGAATTTAGTATAGAATATAATTAGTTTTTTGGATATTCAATATTATCTAATACCTCTAGGATAATTTGGCATCCTTCCTTTATTTCTTCTTTAGAAATAGTCAATGGAGGTGTTATTCTCACTGCTTTTGGTTCAAAAAGCAACCAAAATAATATCAAACCATTGTCTTGGCATTTTAACACAATTTCATTAGCAATATCAGGAGTAACGGTCATTAAAGCGAGCATCAATCCTACACCTCTAATTTCTGTGATTAAAGGATGTACTAATAAAGATCTAATTAATTTTTCTTTTTCTAGGGTTTCTGACATTAAGTCACTTTGTGAGATTTCTTCTAAAGTTGCCAAAGCGGCAGCTGCAATAACCGGATTACCTCCAAAAGTGGTAATATGACCTAGTTTTGGATTATCCTGTAACTGATTCATCATTTCTGAAGAAGCCGTAAAAGCTCCAATCGGTAATCCGCCACCCATACCTTTACCCATTACTATAATATCTGGAGCCATATCGTAATTCTGAAACCCGAATAACTTGCCCGTTCTACCAAATCCAGGTTGGATTTCATCAAGAATTAACAGGGCTCCAACTTCTTCACAGCGTTTTTTTACTTTTCTTAAATAGTCATTTTTAGGAGTAATAAATCCTGCACCACCCTGAATTGTTTCCAAAATAACTCCTGCTGTTTTATTGGTGATTTGTTCTAGATCATCCTCTTCATTAAAGGATATGAAGGATACATCTGGAATTAGTGGTCGAAAGGCTTGTTTCCTTTCTTCATAACCCATCACACTCATAGACCCCATTGTGTTACCATGATAGGCAAGCTTAGCAGCAATGATTTGACTTCTTCCTGTAACTCTTCTTGCTAATTTTAGAGAACCCTCTATTGCTTCAGTACCAGAGTTGGTTAAATAAGTTTTCTCCAAAGGATCTGGTAGGAGAGAAGCTAAGAGTTTCGTAAGTGCTACGGCAGGCTGTTGGATATATTCTCCGTAAACCATAACGTGCAAATATTTATCTAGTTGCTCTTTTATGGCATTTACCACTTTTGGGTGTCTATGGCCTAAACTACAAGCAGAAACACCAGCAACGAAGTCTAAATACTTTTTTCCATTAGTAGCAAAAATATAACTTCCCTCAGCATGAGATATTTCCATCGCTAATGGATGCGGAGTCGTCTGGGCTTGATATGTAAAAAAATCTTCTTTCACCTTGGCAAAGGTAATCCAAACTAATGGGAGTTTAAATATCTTATGAAGTTTATCTTACTGGTGAGTTTTAACGTAAAAAGAAGGTATTACTTTTCTCTGTTAACAGTGTCTGTTTTTTTCGTGTTTTTAAGCGTTGTTACTGTAATGCTATCTCTTTCTTTTGCAGTGCGATTTAAGTTTGGGTCTACAAAGCTTACCTTTTTGGACTTCTTTTTGGAAGAGGTAGAATCTTTTTTCTTAGCGTTATTCAATTCCTCATTGATTTTTTTCTCAGTAGATTTATCTAGCTCTTCATTTGTTTCTTTGAGTTCTGCATCCTCTAGCCTTTGTTCTAATAAACGAGAACCTTCGGACTTGTTTTCCTCCAATCGTTTTAAGGTTTCTTCATCAAAGAAATCTTCATCTTCTACGGGTAATGGAATTCCAGTGATCTTCGTTAGTTTTGGAGGAGATTCTCCTCTAAAAAGATCTTTTTTGCTAAGTATCTGTTCATCGCCACGCCATACAAAACCAGATAATTCTCTTGCATTTTCTGGTAAATCGATTTCTCTATATAAAGTGCCATCAATATTTTGATAATAATAAACATCAACAATTTCTCTTTGCTCGAGTAGCAGTTTTATAGAACTGGATAATACTTTATTAATACCTATCAATTTTAATTCACCTTCACTTTCCCTTTGATAAAAAATTGTCTCGGTATTTTTGTCAATATCTACTTGGTATATCTCATTATCTTTAAAAAGTCCATAGAGCGTTTGTCCTTTGACCTGATTGTAACCAGCTTTAAGAGTATCTTCTTGAACAAGAAATGCATTTTGATATACAACAAGAGAATCTAATTTCTCAGTTTCTGTATTAGAAATGATTTTGATTGTATCTCCTGTCATCTGATTTCTCTGAGACCATAAAATGGGTCTGCCTACCATTTTGGTATAACCAGTAGTTTGATCTACATTTATAGAATCACTCTTTCCACTCATATTACTTTTAAAAATTCGAACATCATAAAAGCCATTCATGATTCTATGTTCAGGTTTTCCTGTAACCATAAGTGTGTCACTATGGATATAAATAGAGTCTTTTTCTTGTAATGTAGCTGCTAAGGCCCTTTTGGTAATAAAAACCGAATCTTTGTCTTTAAAAACTTCGGCATAATGGCCCGTGATAACAGAATTATTAGCTGTATCTAAAACTTTGATATTATTAGTAGCAGAAGCAAATTGTATAGCACTGTTATAGAAGATACTATCTCCAAATACAGTACGATTGTCATAATCAATTCGTGCATTTTTTATCGCATAGCCTGTTTTTACTTTAGTATCATAAAAACCACGTTCACAATATAACGTACTTTCTTTTCCTTTTACGGTAGAAGGACCATATAAATACGCATGTCCATTTTCGGTGTAATAATCTAATCGATCGGAATCTACCGTGTTTTCTGGATTTACAATTTTCACTTGAGTATTAAATGAATATTGTTTTCTATCCATAAAGTACCTTCCGATTTTACTGGTTAACGTATTAGAAGAATCTTTTACCGTTCCACCACTTCGGTAATATGCTTGTTGACGAAGTCTGTCAAAGAATAGCGTGTCTGTATTTAAAGTATTAGAAGGAGTCTCTAAAAAAACATTTTCTCTAGCATAAGCGAATTTACTATTCCCATTATATTCTGCATACGCACTTGTCATAGTTAGGGTGTCACCTTGCTTCATTTTTACATTCCCAAAAGCTCTTACAAATTTGTCTTCTCCATAATGAACAGCTTGATCACACCAAATTTCAATTCCCTCATGTTCGATAAATACCTGTTTATTCACCTTCGCCAAAATGGTAGCTCCTGGAAAACGCTCTTCATTTTTTATGGTACGGTCTGATTGAACCTTAATTTTCTTGCTCTCTTGAGAAAAGGCAATTGAAGAAAACAGTAGTGTAAAAACTATATAGAAAAATGTATTTTTCAAGTATTTCTGATTTGTCTGCAAAATAACGAAATTTGTATGTAATGATTGTACGTCTTCCGTTATAAATACTTTTCAAATGTTGTTTTGTTGCATTTTATCACTTAATCAAAAGATGATAGTGTAAGTATGTTACCCGTAGTTTTGGTTTCATGGAATTAAAGACTATAATCCCAAAGCTTTAAGCATTTTTTGCGCTCTTCCAGAAACTGATTTTCTAGTATCTGAAGTCAACCTTTCTAAGTGCGGAATGATCCATAATTTTAGATTCTCATCTTTTTTAGACCATTTGGTTAGCGTATTCATGGTCTGATTCAATACAATCCAATCATTATGATTAGCTAGGTTGTTTTTCATGATTTCCTTTGCTTTTTTGATTTGTCCATCACTCATTTCTTTCTCTAACATTTCGAACAATTGAGACAAAGTCCATTGTGTAGAAGCTTGATCAATTTTGGAAATCTCTGATAAAAATCTATCTATATATGGAATCAGTAAAGGTCTATTAACTTTACAAACTCGTTTCATAGCGTTAGAAGTTCTTAACCTAACAATTTCATCATTACTAAAATAACAATTGAATAGCTCATTAAAAAGTTCGTTTTCGGCTAATACTTCTTCAACTACTTCTACCGTATCACCTAAAGAATTGGGATGCCCACCTGTCAATCTTTCCTCAAAGTTTGTCATAAATAATATAGATACAAATCAATTTATTTATAAAAGTAGTCAAAACTAATGTTTCTAATTATTAATTGCATTTTAAGAATAAAAAACCAGCCACTTTAGTTAGTAGCTGGCTGAGAAAGGATGTATTTCCAAGTTATCAAAATTTAGTTTCCTAAAAATGGTTGTTCATGAGCAAATAATAGTTGATTTGCATGTTCTTTCCATATTTCTGGTGCTTTATGTTCTGAAATAATATATCCCAAAGCATACATATGTCCTTTGAAATATAGCCGTTGTTCTTTAATAATATTTTCGGCAGCCGTATAATTATTAGATTTAATGGACTCAATGAATTTATTCAGGTCTACAAAGGAAACCCCCATTTGGTTAATTTCATTGATGATTTTTGAGTATTCATTTTTTTCTAGGATATTCCAGGCTAATGCATACCATATTGAATGACTATTTATACCTTCTTTCTCATCTAACAATTTGACATCATTTTTCATTTCTTCGCTAGCTCCTTCAGAAATGGCAAGAAACCTAAGAATAAATGGTTTAAATGTTTCGTTGGACTTAATAAAGCTATATGCCTCTTTTAATTTTCCTTTCGACATAAGTACGTATACATAGTATGGATCACCATTTATTTTATTAAGTTTTCCTTGGTCAATATTTAGATAATATTCCAGATCATCACTAGTAAAGTTTATTTTTAAAGGTCTTTTGTTTTTATTGATTTTTCTTCGAACTCTTTCAGCATCTAAAGCAATTACTCCTTTAAGACCATTTATCTTACTAGCTTCGTTAAAAGCTTCAAGACTCTTTTCCCAATTTTCATTTTGACCATAAATATTTGCAGCGGCGTAAGCTAACCATGAATGATTGGGCCATTTTTCATATCCTTGGACAAAAGTATTGTCTTGATATTTAGAATCTTCTAAACACCTTGTGTTTAGGTAGTATAAATCTGGATTGTCTTTTTCTTTCTCAAAGGACTGCTGAATTTCATTACATATTTTGTTTTTCTCATCATCGCCAACCATATCCATTTTGGCTCTTTTTGCAATAATGTCATTTCCTAAACGCTCTATTCTTTTATCAATTATGGAGTTAGGATTTTTTACATAGGGTAATAAACTCATCCAGGATAATAAATTGTTACTAGTGCTAGAATCCCATAAAACATGAGTATTAATTAGTTTGTTTAATTCTGTAGAATCCTCTACAATCGATATCATATCATAAGGATTATCACTATAGGCTACTAAAACGTCTTTTCTTGTTCCTTCATCATCCATTTCTGGTGGGGTTTCTAAAATATAATCCGCGTTGCTATGAAACCATCTGGAGGCTCCTATATTACGCTGCTTAGGTCTAAAACCATTTCCTGGTCCGTAGTAAGCCGTATATTCAAAGAAAACACCTGCGTTACTTACATTATAAACATACTCTTTGCCAGGAGAACTTGTAGACTCCATAAAGTTTTCAATAACTTCTCCATTTGGATCATAGGCAACGATATGATAATCTGTGTTATGATCTACAGATACTGTAATATTATCTTTTGTTTCAACTTCTAATTCCTTTTCTCCATTTAAGACTACGGTAACATCCATTTCTAGTCCGTTGTAAATGGTTAGATCTGTAGATTGAGAAAAGCTTCCTAGAAACAATGCTCCTCCGATTAAAGTTAAGGAAATTGCAAATTTAGCAGTAGCGCCAAAAAAGCCTTCACCTATGATAAATCGGTCCCATAGTTTTAACTTTCGTTGAATAGGTCTTTCATTACCACGAGTAAGCAATTTGTATGAATTTACAGTGTTGATCGGATCGGGTAATGTCCTTGTAATAGGAGTTTTGTTAAGAAATGATTTTTTAATTTCTTCTTCTATGTCTAATAGATGTTCTAATGAAGAACTTCGTAAAAAGTTTAAGCCGTTTAATGCCTCTCCAGCCCATCCATCGACTACCTCCGACCACTTACTTATATTATCACTTGTTGGTGAGGATAGTTTTAATTCTTCAAAAAAATCGGAGAATTTCTCTTTTGTGGAGTTAGCTAGTAGTTCTTTATTTAGTTTTATTTCGGTACTCTTCTGAAATGCAGAACGAATAGATTTGTAATAATCATTTCCGGAATTTATAATATCTGTAAGTTCATCTGAACTAACATTTCCATCTGCTAGCGCTATATTAACAACATTGTGATATTTTGTTGCAGCATCGTTTAAATCGGCAATAGCATGTTCGGCATAATGGACCAAACTACTAACAGATTTTAGATAGTCGTTCCAGTTACCACCTAAAAAAGTAGCAGCGTGATAATATGTAGATCGACATATCGTATCGTGTTTTTTAAGATCATCTAAAATCGAAGATTCTTCCTGTTCTAATTTTTGAAGAATTGTTTTAACATCTTTTCTTTTAATTCGTTCACCTCGATGCCAGATTTCTCTTTTTTCGATTGTTACTGCTTCATTAATGATAAGGTTTAAAGATAAAATTTCTTCTTTAACTTCCTTTAAAGCTTCTAGTTTTTCCGTGAGATTTGATTGATAAATAACATCAAAATTAGAAGTAATTTCACTTTCGGTCATATTCATAGAATACATCTCATTCGTATCTTTAAAATTTAAAGTGAAAAACCTATTTAAAAAATTAGATCGATATTTTGGATCTAAAAAAGTCCAGCTGAAATATTCTTTATCTTGAAATTTCAGAGATTCTTCATCAGATATTATCTCTGATTCAATTTTGCTGGTAGCGATTAATTTTGCAGTCATCTCTACTTCATATTTAGTAGCATCTGATAATAGGATTTCTGCGGGTCTTTCATCTATAGGAGCCGATATGTATATTTTTTTAGCGTTTTCTTCTCTGTCTTTATCGGCTGGATGAGTAGACCACATTTTTGGAGGGTTAAAAGCTCTATTTCCAAAAACTCTATGTAGCTCAGGATTAATATCTAATACTTTAGGTGATTTTCCATAAGTTGGATCGTCCAATACCCAAGACATTTTTTCTATATAATTAGTCTGTAGTTTGTATAAATTATAAATAGCCTTTTTATCGTCTAATTTGGTGTTTACAGTATTTAAAGCATGGTCATATGCTTCGTCTGCAACTTGTAATTTGGATAGTGCATGAATCAATGCATCGCTACCAGTTAATGATACGGCAACAAGATCTGCTTGAAATTCCATCTCTCTTGATAGTGCTCTTTGAGCAATCATAACCACGCTAAAACATGTTTCGATTAATGAACGAACTGCCCAAACCAGTATGGATAATATCCAACCTATCCAGGCTATCCGAATGTCTATACTTGAAATACCAGCTAAGAAATTATCGAAAATGTCTCTTTTGTTAATTATTTGTACAGCTATCTGCTGTGCGATATAGACATATCTTCCAAGTAACATAGAACGTTGAGCGAAATGACCAAATTCATGTGCTAATACAGCTTTAAATTCACCAAGATTTAGAACATTCATTAATCCTAAACCAATTTCTAAGTTTTTCTTCGAGGGAAAGATTAAGTTGATAATTGATAAATCATATGATACACTTGCGTTAACACGAGGAGATAAAAATACTTTTTTTGGTCTGGGAGCTCCAGCTTCGTCGGCTAATTTGTATAAATAATCAAAAAGTACAGGTTCTTCTTTTTCTGTAATGAATACATCTAGTGGTTTTTTTTCTCGTTTGTTAAAAATAAAAAGAGATTTTATCATGAATAAGCTTAAAAAAGCATATCCACCAGCTAGTATGTAATTCCAAAAAGTATCACCTTCCATAAAGGAATAATAGGCTAATCTTCCAAACCAGATAATTAATGTAATATAAATAATAATAAAAAATAGGAGTCCAAGTACAGACAGCCAAACAAACTTTTTAAAAGAAGAAGAAGGTTTTGTTAGTCCCTCTGGGATACTATGAGAACTTTTAGAGTATAAACTTTTCATTATACGCATTATTTGATGGTTAGTTAAAAAAGAACATTAGTCTATAAGAAAGCTCGACAACAATTGCCATGCATTTTGGAGACTATTGATTATGATGTTCTTAGGTAAGTGTCAAATACGTATAAAATGTTACCCTTAATAATCCATTTTTTTATATTAGGGATCAAATTATTAACTATCAAGTGTTTAATAATTACGAGAAACTATTACAAACACTAACAATTAGATATCAAATACAGGTTTATAAAAAATGATTTTATAAGACTCAGTTAAATTAATTCTGCAAACCAGGAATTTCCACGATTTCATTCACATCTTCATCATAATTCACTCCTTCTACTTTAAAACCAAAAAGGTTGAAGAAATCAGTGTTATAACCTTCGAGATCACCAATGCTTCCTAAAGTCTCCGTGGTTGCATTGTCCCATAAATCCTTTATTTGAGCTTGAATATCTTCTCTCATTTCCCAGTCGTCAACTCTTATTCTACCTTCCGTATCAGTATTTGGTTGCTCTGTAGTGTATAATCTTTCTGAGAATAGTCTTTCCATTTGCTCTATACAACCTTCATGAACATTATTTTCTTTCATGATTTTGTATAGCAACGAAATATATAATGGGATTACCGGAATAGCTGAACTTGCTTGTGTAACTAAAGCCTTATTTACAGAAACATATGCTTTACCATTAATACTTTTAAGACTATCGGAAATTTTAAAAGCAGTAGCCTCTAAATCATCTTTGGCACGACCAATAGTTCCTTTTCTATACACTGGTTCTGTAAGTTTAGGACCGATATAGGAATATGCTACAGTAGTAGCATTTGGAGCTAGTAGATTTTCTTTTTGTAGAGCATCTATCCAAAAATACCAATCTTCTCCACCCATAACTGCAATGGTATTCGTGATATCTTCCTCTGTTGCAGGATCAATAGACACTTGCGAAACATCACCTGTATGAAAATCAACGGTTTTATTCGTGTAAACACCACCAATTGGTTTTAAAACTGATTTATGTTTTATACCTGTCTTAGGATGTAATCTCACTGGCGAAGCAAGACTATAGATAATAAGATCAATTTGTCCAAGATCTTTTTTAATTAGTTCGATTGTTTGCTGTTTGATTTCATCAGAAAAAGCATCTCCATTAATGCTCTTCGCATATAAACCTGCTTGATGTGCTTGCATTTCGAAAGCTGCACTATTGTACCATCCTGGAGAAGCAGGTCTATTGGGCTTGGGAGGTTTTTCTAAAAACACTCCGATTGTTGCAGCATTAGAACCAAAAGCACTGGTAATTCTGGAAGCTAAACCAAAACCTGTAGAAGCACCAATGACTAAAACATTTTTTGGACCTTCTATAGGATCTTTTGATTTGACATAATTTATTTGATTTAGGACATTTTTTTCACATCCTTTTGGGTGTGCCGTTAAGCAGATAAATCCGCGAGTTCTTGGTTCTATGATCATTGTGCAATTTCTTTTCCGATGTTACGAACATAGCCCAAAAAGTACCTATTTCCAAAGAAATAATGGGATATTAGTATTTTTTTTAAATAAGATAAATTTAATCATGAAATCTATAAAAGTTTTCTAAAAAGAATATTATTTCTAATTAAGTTCGAATCACTTTCAATAAAAAGGTAAAACGTTTAGTTCTAGATAGTGAGTTTTTATGACAAAATTATTATT
Organism: Aquimarina sp. 433; assembly: GCF_054054605.1. NCBI lineage: Bacteria > Pseudomonadati > Bacteroidota > Flavobacteriia > Flavobacteriales > Flavobacteriaceae > Aquimarina > Aquimarina sp. 433. The sequence goes on along the minus strand of NZ_JBSWZK010000005.1, from coordinate 351,059 downwards.
ACTTTTTGGTAATAACTGTAAATAAAGGTAATGATATTCGATATTTTACAACTATTAAACGGATGACAATAATCAAGAGTGTTGTGCTTACGTAAATGATGTTCATAGGCGTATTGAGTTGATATAACACCATAAAACAAATTCCTCCAGCTATCGATGCAGTAGCGTATATTTCTTTTCTAAAAATAACAGGTATCTCATTACATAAGATGTCTCTAATAACGCCACCGAAACATCCTGTCATGGCTCCCAGAGCAACCGAGACTATAGGTGCAAGATCTGTTTGTATTCCTTTTTCTACTCCAATAATTGTAAAAATTCCTAATCCGATAGTGTCAAATAAAAAAAGAGATTTTTTAAGATAATCCAATTTATTTCTAAAGATGATAGATAAGATAGTAACGCCACTAATTAAATAAAGGTTTAGTGTATTTTGCATCCAGGAAACAGGTGTAGCACCAATCAATACATCTCTTAGTGTTCCGCCTCCAATAGAAGTTACAAAGGCAATAATGAATATTCCAAAAAGATCAAATTTTCGGTTCATTGCACTCAAAGCTCCTGAAATAGCAAATGCGATGGTTCCTAAGATGTCTAAAATATCAAAAAAAGTCATCCTTTTTAATTTTGATTAAATGTAGGGTATCTAATCTTAATTATGATTTTTTATGTTGATAATTATGGTTTTTCTTTAAGAATATTTGTTTTAATTTTTATTTTTATTTTAAAGTTGTCTGATAGTCAATTACTTATTTGAAGATGTTCCGTAAAAAGTTCCAAGAAATGATCTATTTAAGATGTCTATAAGTGGATAACAATTCTTAATAACTTTAGTGTAAGGTTTCTCTTCAAATTGCTACTTTTACATCAGTAATTAAAGTGAAGATTATGTCAGATACTATAGAAAGAATAAAATGCCTTATTATAGGTTCAGGGCCTGCAGGTTATACTGCGGCTATATATGCAGCTAGAGCGGATCTTAAACCAGTTATGTATACAGGTATGGAACCTGGTGGTCAATTAACTACCACAACAGAAGTTGACAACTTTCCTGGTTATCCAGAAGGGATTGATGGTCCAACGATGATGGTGCAGTTACAACAACAAGCAGAGCGTTTTGGAACTGAGGTTCGTATAGGAATGGTAACTGCAGTAGAATTTAGTACAGAGGTTGGAGGAATTCATAAAGTTACTGTAGATAATACAAAGGAAATAGAAGCAGAAGCAGTAATTATTTCTACAGGAGCGACTGCTAAATACTTAGGCTTACCAAGTGAGCAAAAGCTAAGAGGAGGAGGAGTATCTGCTTGTGCGGTTTGTGATGGATTCTTTTATAAAGGACAAGATGTTGCGATCGTTGGAGCAGGAGATACAGCAGCAGAAGAAGCAACTTATTTAGCAAATATATGTTCTAGTGTAACAATGCTAGTGCGTAAAGATTATATGAGAGCTTCTAAGGCGATGCAGCACAGAGTAAATGCTACACCTAATCTGAAAGTGCTTTATAATACCGAGGTAGATGAGGTTTTAGGTGATCAGGTAGTTGAAGGTTTACGAATGGTAAACAACCAAACAGGAGAAAAATCGGAAATTTCAATTACAGGTCTTTTTATAGCTATTGGGCATAAACCTAATACAGATATATTTAAAGGTCAGATTGATATGGATGATACTGGATATATTATTACTGAAGGTAAATCAACAAAAACAAATCTTCCAGGTGTGTTTGCTTCTGGGGATGTACAAGATAAAGAGTATAGACAGGCTGTTACTGCGGCTGGAACGGGTTGTATGGCAGCCTTAGACGCAGAAAGATATCTTGCCACAGTTGAAACTAGTGAAGAAGTTTCTGCTTAAAAATACATTTGTTAAAAAAAATAGCCTGATAAGTTTTAAAATTTATAAGGCTATTTTTTTCTATAATTTCAATAAACCGGGACTGTAATCTATTTTTTTCTTATACAAAGTGGCTTCATTAGCAAATTGAGTCATTTTGATAATAGGTTCTCCTAAAAGATAAATTTCAGTTTCATCTTTTGCTTCAATAGTGATTTCTTGATTGGTTATAACATAACAATCACTAGAACCTTCTGCGATTAGCGATGTTTTTTCTGAAGTTAACTTTTCTCCATAAAAATCTGTATTACCATCTGCTCTTAGTAGCATTGAAGTTGTTTTTCCTTCTAATTTTGCATATCCTTTTTGGTATAAATCTACTTTTAGGCTATCTGTTTCTACAATTCCTTTTAGTTCTGCATCATCATTTACTTGGTAAAAAGCCTCATTTGTTTGTACATGTAATTCTACATTTGATTTACCATTAGAAACACTGGTAGTTTGATCAGCTTCGATACTAAGGAATACTTCAGTGTCATCATTGGATTCGATTCTAATCGCAGGAGTTTTAATAAGAGCAGTTGATTTAAGGTGTACCTTATTATAAGACACTATTTTCTTTAAATCCTGAGCATATCCAATTTTAATATTTAGTGCTTTGGAGCGCTTTATTCTTTTGTCTGATTTAATTGTTAGAACACTATCTTTTACGCTTATATTAATGATTTCCTGTAAGTTACTGTCTGCTTCAATACTAATTAGATTATCACTGTCTTCCTGAATTGTAACTTCGAAATTATCATTGAGTTGTATGGTATGGAAGGCGTCAACGGATTTTTGTTCTGTCACAACAATTTTATTCCCTTTTATTTTTTCTTTCTGAGCATATATATTTCCTAAGCTAATAATAAATAATGCAATAAGCATCCAAGTTCTCATAGTGCGAAAGTTTTTATTTTTAAACTTTAATTTTTTCATTTCAGTATAATTAATTTGCTAAAACTATCTGTGCAAATCATATTTGTACTATAAAGATAATTTTACAAAAGGACATATTCCAAAAGGTGTACCAAAAAAATAACCTCTATAGGATTAGAGGTCATTTTTATCTGTAAAGAGCAGAATGGACAGGTTGTGGTTTAAGTACAATATTAGTTAATTCAATTTCTTAGCTTCTTCTACTATTTTCCCGTTTTCACGAACGATCATCTTTGAAACTATCTTATTCTCTGTTACAAACTCAAAGGTTAGGGGACTCTGCTTATGAAAAAATAAGGTTTCGGATTGTGGATGCACAATGGATTGCATTTTACCAGCTTTAATTTCTAATAAATTGTCTTTTTTGGTGATAACCACGGTTCCTGTTTGTGGAGCTTTATAAGTGCCTAAATATTGCTCTAATATTTTATCTGATAGTAAAATTTCTTTCTTATCTGTATTCTGCGGAGCTGGTTGATGGTCATAACTCAATACTCTGGTCATTACCCATTGATCGTTTTTATGTTGCCATACATGTGTAAATTTTGCAATTTGGGTTAATTGTTCTTCCTTACCCTTTTCTGTTACATAAAATAGGTGTTCGCCACTAATAATAGCTCCGTAGTTGTTAAGCGGATATACCGCTACAGTTCCTTCTACTACTTCTCTTCGAACTCTAGGACCAGCTGGATTACACAATCCATTTTCTACAGTAGACATCATTTTTTGAAGCCCTTTGGTAAGTCCTCCTTTATCATGATAGAATTCGAAATCTTCTCTAAAAAAAGTTCGAAATTTTTCGATATTACAAGTGTTATAAGATTCCCAGAATTCTGAGTCTAGTTTTAGAATTGTTTGGGTTAGATCATTTTTTGGATTTGGTTGTTGTGCTTGGATATGAAAGTTCGCAAACAATAGGATGCAAACCCATAGGGTGAAATAGTTTGATTGTGATTTCATTTTGTTTTTTGATTGATTGCGTTTTAAAAAAAATAAACCACCTGAAAAGCGTAAAATATCTAAATAACTTGTCTGTCAACAGTGGATGCTTTTCTGGTGGTTCGTATTTTTGGTTGGTGTGGTTGGTGTGGTTGGCTAGTTTGTATTTATTGGTTAGGTTTTAATTTTAGTGTCTCTTTACATTTCCTCCAGAATTTTCTACTTCATCAACTTTTTCTGGTGCTCCATAATAATTGATATTAGCTCCACTAGTTGCTTTTCCAGTGAATTGGTTTTTGGCATGAATTCTAATCATAGCACCACTAGTAGCTTTTGCTTCAGACACGAGACTTAATAATTCGTTAGCTCTAATGTCTGCGCCACTTGTAGCACTTGCTTTATGGTTATTTACTTTTCCAGTAAGATCCATCATAGCGCCACTAGTTACTGATGTGGTAAGGGTTTCTGCTTTTACTTTTAATTCAATATCCGCACCGCTTGTTCCGCTAATTGCTAAATCTTTTTGAACAACAGGTCCTTGAGAAGTTACTCGAGAACCACTAGTTGCAGAGATTTTACCTAATTTATCATAAGATACATATACAGTTTTTTCATCTGCCTGATAGATGTTTTTATCAGAAGTAATATAAAGTGTTTCTTTTTCTACATAAACCTCTATATGTTGATGTAGATTTTCATTAGCTTCTATAATTACTTTTCTATCTTTTTTGTTTGTCAAAACTACGTCTAAACCTCGACTTGATTTTATAGTATCAAAGTTTTCGTTAATGGTCTTCTCTTTTCTGATTACTTCGCCTTCTCCTCTAATTCCGTCAAAAGCTATATTACAAGAGCAACATAAGGCAGTAACACATAAAGTAACGATGATTTTTGCTATTGTTGTCATAATTAGGATTGATTAATTTATTAAACTGTTCGTTTTTTGATTATTATTTTTAGTTATCGGTTTGAATTTTTATTCCGTTCTCGTCTATTTTAATATCAACTTCTTCGCTTTTGATTTGAACACCATCCTCATCAATTTTTAGGTTGGCGTTTTCATCTTCAGAGTTGATATTGATTTTTACACCGTCGTTAGTATCGTTATCATCATCTTCCCACTCATTGTATTGCCATTCGTCTTTTGGACAGTCCTGACAAGTAAGCTTACCATCTGTTAATGTTAAATACTTTTCTTCTTTTCCGTCTACTGTTAAGTAATCATTGTATTTCCAAGAGTTGTTAAATCCTGATGTGTTTTGATCAACAAATACAGTCATTCCTTCAGGGATGGAAATTATAATTTCGATTTCCTGATCATTGTATTTTTGTGCATAATCGGTGATGGCATATCCATCTAATAACAAGGTGTTTCCTTTGATATCGTAATTGTATTTTAATGCAGCAGCTCTTTCTTTTGCCTCATCATAGCTACTTCCTTCTGCATTTTTTCTAATTTCCAATTTAGGAATAGAATCTTCTCTATTTTCTTTTAAGAATATTTCTATATCCTGGATTACAATTACTTTGTTATCATTCTCATCTCGTTTGATTTTAAAATCATTTCTATGGTACAGACCTCTTACATATCTATCGTTACCGACCATTTTAATGTTTAAAGTATCAGTTGGGTTTAGATATAAATTTCTAGAATCTTCAATCACTTCTGCATCATAAGCTTCTTGAGTTGCCTGACGAATTCCAACTATAGTTAATCCGATTACAGAAAAGATCCAAACCGCTAATAATCCTAATTTTGCTGGTGTTCCTATAGATTTTAAGTTGTTTATTACAATTTTTAAGCCTAGAATAAATAGGAAGAAAAATGGAATTCCAACTGCAAATAATGTTAACATGGATACTAACCAAATTGGAACATTAGGACGATTAACCACATCGATATATTCTGTAAAAGGAGTTTCGATAAAACCAAATGTACCTACAGTAAATAAACTAATAAACAAACTAATTAAAGTGATACCAGCTACCAGGATTAGAAGTACTCCGATAAACTTTACAAATATTTTCAGTATTACTAATAAAACATCTCCAAGTGCTTCAAAGAAACTCGTAGATCCACTTTTTACTTTATCACTATATTTTTGGTAATCTACATCCTTTACTTTATCGGCAACATCATTAAATCCTTCTTTAATTTTTTTTTCAATATTACTGATGTTTACAGCTTCACCTTTCATCGCCAAATAATCTGCTGTGCTTATTGCTTCTGGAACAAAAATCCAGAATGCTATATAGATAAGAATAAAAGCTCCACTAGAAAAGATGGTGAATAATATCCATGCTATTCTTAACCAAATAGGATCAATTCCTAAATAATGTCCTAATCCAGAACTTACCCCACCTACATAAGAATTAGAGGTGTCTCTAAATAATTGTTTAGATTTTGTTGGTCTCTGGTAAGATGTTTTAGGCTCGTCTTCAAAGATTTCTTCATCTAATCTATAATCTTCGGGTTGTCCCATTACTTCAATTACTTCATCGACTTCTTTAATACCGATTACTTGTCTTTCGTCTTTTATTTTTTCACTGAAAAGCTCGGCTATCCTAGCTTCGATATCAGCAATAATCTCATCCCTTCCTTGAGAGTCAGTAAATGAACGTTTTATCGCCTCAATATAGCGCTGCAGCTTTAAGTAAGCGTCTTCATCTATGTGAAAAAATATGCCTGCTAAATTTATATTAACTGTTTTGTTCATTTTTGTTTCTTTTTTTGTTTAGTAACAATGGTTACTGCATTTTGTAATTCGTCCCAAGTGGTATTTAGTTCTTTTAGGAATAGTTTTCCTGTTTCAGTAAGTCCGTAATATTTACGAGGTGGTCCTGATGTAGACTCTTCCCAGCGATAGCTTAGTAATCCGGCGTTCTTTAACCTAGTTAATAAAGGGTATATTGTGCCTTCTACAACGAGCATCTTTGCGTCCTTAAGTGTTTCTAAAATCTCCGCTACATAAGCATCATCGTCCTTAAGAATTGAAAGTATGCAATATTCCAGAACACCTTTACGCATTTGCGCTTTTGTGTTTTCGATCTTCATAAAACTGAATTTTTAAAAAGTTAAACTGTTCATTTTTTGATTAATGATTGATGGTTATTTAAGTATATATTGATCTGAAAATACAACTCCTGCGATAAAGACAGTAGATAAAAAATAATTGATTAGGTTAAATTTTAAATTGTATTTCTGCTCTTTCGATGTTTTAACTAATAATATAAATAATGTAAATCCTACTGTTAATGGTAATATCCAATATCCAAGTCCTAACCAGGCACTAATTCTAGCTTCATCATTGGGATTAAAAATAGATATAATCATTGCCAGTACTCTAGAGTAAAATGCAAAAAATAAAAATGGATACCAGTATTTATTGTTTGTTTTTCTAATAAAATAGAAAATAACAAATGCCTGAATAATAGTAAACATTGGTCCGGCTGCACTTACCAATTGTTGATGCCAACCATACTGGTATTCTCCTTCTAACAAAAATGCTGAATTTAGAGTCATTCCCATTTCATATCCTAAGAGTTTCCCAGTGATGAAGTGAGCTAACTCATGAAAAAAGAAGGAGGATACCACTGCTATGGCAGTAATTAGAATATATTTTATGTTGATTGATGAATTCATTCTAATTTACTTTATAAATCTTATGGTTAATGGATACCTATATATTTCTCCTTTATTACTTTTTAGCGCAGCGGATATGATGAAAATAATTTCTAAGAAAAAACCTATCAGTGCAATTACTCCAACAAAAGAAGCACCTATTAACGTTCTAAATCCACCATCCGTGGAAAAGTTGATATCAAAACCATTGTGATTGAAAATATCGAATAAGGTGGCATCTCCAAAAATGTTAAAAATGAAAAATGGAAAAGATATCATTCCTAATATGATTGTATACAACAGTACACTTAACTGAAAATTAATAGCTTCCTTACCGTGCTCATTTATGAAGTCTGATTTTTCCTTATTCGTAGTCCAAAGTAGGATAGGAACAATGAAATTTCCAAAAGGTATAAAGTATTTACTGAATACTCCAAGGTGCATAAAAGTTGCGATGTTATTATGGTTATTAGTTGACATTTTTAAAAGTATATAATAGTTTCTTATGCAAATATATATCTAAAAGAAGGTATTATGCAAAACATAGTACCGTAATTTAACATAAATTTAAGATTTAATAATGTTTTGTATGTCCATTCTTTTTCAATATTTTAGAAGACTTAAAATGTATTTTATGAAGATGACACCAGGAAAAATCAACACCTTCGCAATGTTTAAGTTGCCTTCTGCTTGGCTATGTGGGGTGCGTGTAAAAAAGATTAATGAATCTAGTTGTACAGTTAGTGTTAAACACCGATGGATGAATCAAAATCCATTTAATTCTATGTTTTGGGCTGTTCAGGGTATGGCTGCAGAGATGAGTACAGGAGCGATGGTTTCTGGTCAGATATATCAGAGTGGTAAGAAAATATCCATGCTTGTAGCTACTAATAATGCTACATTTACGAAAAAGGCTACAGGAAGAATAACTTTTGTTTGTAACGATGGGGATTTGATTAAGGAAGCTATTAAGAAAACCATCGAAACAGGAGAAGGACAAACGATATGGATGAAATCTGTAGGAACGAATAAAGATGGTGTAGAAGTTTCCATCTTTAATTTTCAATGGACGATAAAACTGAAAAGTTAATTCTCTTTCTTGAGAATGATTTTATTGATTTACCAAAAATAGTTTGTAACGTTTTTGCGTAATTATGAACTCATATATAAAGATATTCATTAATCAATAAATAAATTACAAATATGACAGCACACGAAATTGACTACACCATTTATGGTGAAGAGATGCAATATGTAGAAATAGAATTAGATCCTCAGGAAGGTGTTATTGCAGAAGCAGGGAGCTTTATGATGATGGATGATGGCATAAAAATGAGCACCATTTTTGGAGATGGTTCCCAAAAGGATCAAGGAGTGATGGGAAAGATCTTTGGAGCAGGGAAAAGATTACTTACGGGAGAGAGTTTATTTATGACAGCCTTTTATAATGAGGTAGTAGGAAAAAAGCGTGTTAGTTTTGCCTCTCCTTATCCAGGAAAAATTATTCCAATTGATCTTACTGAATATGGTGGAAAGTTTGTTTGCCAAAAAGATGCATTCTTATGTGCTGCAAAAGGAGTTTCTGTGGGTATAGAGTTTTCTAGAAAATTAGGAAGAGGTTTATTTGGAGGAGAAGGTTTTATCATGCAAAAATTGGAAGGTGATGGAATGGCATTTGTACATGCTGGAGGAACAACAGCCAGAAAGGTATTACAACCGGGAGAAAAATTAAAAATAGATACAGGTTGTATTATAGGATTTTCCAAAGGAGTAAACTATGATATCGAATTAGTGGGAGGTATCAGAAATACCATTTTTGGTGGAGAAGGATTATATTTTGCTACTCTCACGGGACCAGGAGTAGTATATATTCAGTCTTTACCATTTAGTCGATTAGCTAATCGAGTATTAGCAGTGGCACCAAGAGCAGGTGGTAAAAGTAGAGGAGAAGGCAGTATTCTCGGAGGTTTAGGAGATTTATTAGATGGCGACAATAGTTTTTAATTAAGTTAAATAAGGGTTAAAAGACGGTTTTTTAGTTTTATTTGACTATATTAGACTTAACAACTTTAAAAATGTAAGTATAATCCTACAATTACTTGTGTTAAACTAATAACTTAATCCCTTATTAATTTATGGCGAGAGCGATGTTTGATTACACAAAAACTGTACTAAAAAAAGTTAGTTTTGATGTTAATCTATTTACAAAAGAAGTAATTAAAGCACTAAACAGATTACTTCCCCACGAGATTGAAGAATTAAAACTTTGGATTCAATCTTTAGCAGTAAATAAACCAGAGTTAGAACCTTGTTTAATCTATTTAAAATCATAAAGAAAAAAGCGACTTTTTAGTCGCTTTTTATTTTTGCTATAGGGCTAATAATTTCCACATTCTGAAATGTAATCGCTCCTTTTACTACACCAGCTATGGTAGTATGTAATGCCTCAATGATTTGCATTTTGAGTTCGCTTTTATGATAAATCAAACTTACTTCTCTTGCCGGAGAGGGTTCATTAAAGAAATGTAGATTACTTTTTTCTTTATCGTTAATATCTAAGGTATGCAAATAAGGAAGTAGTGTCATGCCTAAGCCTTCATTAGATAATTTTACTAATGTTTCGAAACTTCCACTTTCTAATTGAAAATGGTCTTCGTCATAGCTCTTTTGTGTTTTGCAAAGATTTACAATACCATCTCTAAAACAATGTCCATCCTCTAAAAGTAACATATCGTCTATATCTAAATCAGCAACATCTATTTTTTTCTTTTGGTTTAATCTATGACTTGGAGGAATGTAACCAACAAATGGTTCGTAGTATAATACACGCTCTTTTATACTCTCGTTCTGCAATGGTGTTGCTGCAATTGCCGCATCCAAATGTCCATCGTGTAATCTTTCTATAATTGCCTCTGTAGTAAGCTCTTCAATTTTTAATTTTACCTTAGGATATTTCTTAATGAAATTATGTAAGAACATTGGGAGTAATGTTGGCATTACAGTTGGAATGACTCCTAATTTAAATTCGCCGCCTATATATCCCTTTTGTTGATCTACAATATCTTGTATACGTTCACTCTCATTAACAATATTTCTTGCCTGCTGCACTAATTTTTTGCCTACTTCTGTTAATTCAATAGGCTTTTTACTTCTGTCAAAAATTAAAATAGCCAATTCTTCTTCCAGTTTTTGGATTTGCATACTTAAAGTTGGCTGTGTTACAAAGGTTTTTTCTGCTGCTTTCGTGAAGTTTTGATGCTCAGCAACAGCTAATACATATCGTAGTTGTGTAATGGTCATGATGTTAATTTAGGTTGACAAAAATAGAAAAGCTATCGATAAAACTTATTAAGAATATGCTAAAAATTTGTTTTTTCTATTGAATTTTTTCTTTAAAAATGTTTACCTATTTCTTTTTGTATACACTAAACATTGAAAAAACTTTACTAATAAAAAAAGATAAGTGATGAAATCAATTACAAAAAAAACATTAATACTAGGATTAGGACTATTTACATTTTTTACTTCTTGTTCTGAAGAGGATGTTATTGAAGATCTAACAGGAGGATGTGTGCCTTTAGCTGCGGTAGAAAACTATAGTGCTACATTAGAAAGATATTCTAATGATCCCACTGCAGAAAATTGTGAAGCTTTTAAAGCTGCTTCCATTGCCTATTTAAATGAATTAGATAGATGTCCGTTGGTAGAAGATGCAGACTTAGAAGAAGCATTACAAGATGCTAGCGAACTTGATTGCGAAGGGTAATATATTATAGAATTTATAAAGGGTTTTACTTTAATTAAAGCAAAACCCTTTTTTTTGATTGATGTATATTGTTTTTCGGACGCTTAGAATCTGATTTCTAGTTCTAAATCTTCATTACCAACTTCGAATTTAGCATCGCTCCATAATGGAGGTCCAAAACTCATATTGTTATTAGATATCCCATAACTTTCTTTTGGCATACCATTTTCTTCAAAATCCATTCTTTCATTACTATTAGCATCATGTACACAGGAGATTCCATATTCTCCAGGAGTAATATTGGTAAAAGTAATTTTAGCAATTCCATCTTTAATTTCACCTTTAACAGATTGAATAGGAGCAGTTTTCATAAAAGTAGCCTCATCATACAATCCAAATAGTACAGCACCATCAGAACTAGATACATTAGGAACAGTAACTGTGATGGTTATGCCTTGGGTGTCTTGTGCATTCATTACAAAGTTGATGGCTGTCATGGTTAAAAATAATACAAGAGTTTTCATAAGAGTTTAGTTTTTTGATTTTTATTATTCTGTTTTGATGATTCAAAAGTCTAAAAATCATGGTACTCTTTATAAAGTATCTAACTCAACTGTAGAATTTGGCTGATGAAATGTAGTATGTTGAAGGAGTAGTGAATAACATAAGTTTTTCAGACCACCTAAGAACAACAAAAAACTGAAGATAGAAGTATGAATTGATAGTTACAATAAACCTCTGGCTTTAATCTCAAGGTATTTATTAATAGTGTTGACTGTAAGATCTTCTGGAGCGGTTAGTATAGAGTGAATACCATGTTTGCTCAGTTCGTTAACAATCATTTTCTTCTCGTAAACAAATTTTTCGGCAATAGTTTTTTCAAAGATTTGTTTTGTAGAATGAGCTGGTTCATCTAGAAAAGATTTCAGTTCAGTATTTTTGAAGAAAATAACCACCAATAGATGATTTTTTGCGATAGCTTGCAAATATGGTAACTGTCTGTTGAGACCATCTAATGTTTCAAAATTAGTATATAATAGCAATAGACTTCTTTGATTAATATTTCTCTTTATATCTGTATATAGTCTAGCATAATCCGACTCTGAGAAATCGGTATTAATATTATATAAAGTCTCCAGAATTGTATTCATTTGACCTTTTCTCCTTTGAGCAACAACCATGTTTTTTACATTTCTTGAAAAGGTAAACATTCCAGCTTTATCTTGCTTTTTTATGGCGATGTTAGAAATTACCAACGTAGCATTTATGGCATAGTCCAATAGACTTAATCCATTAAAAGGCATTTTCATAACTCGACCAGCATCAATTACCGAATATATAGGTTGAGATTTTTCATCTTGGTACTGGTTTACCATTAGATGATTTCGTTTTGCGGTCGCTTTCCAGTTTATGTTACGAATATCATCTCCAGTAACATATTCTTTAATTTGTTCAAACTCTAAAGTATTACCAATTCTTCTGATCTTTTTTAAACCATATAACTTTAGCTTATTGGTAAATGCTATGAATTCATATTTTTTAAGTTGTAAAAAGGATGGATAGTTAGGCACCATCTCTTCATTGGAGTATTTTTGCTTGCGTTCTATTAATCCTATTGGCGAACTGGTAAATATATTAACATTTCCAAAATGGTATTCTCCTCTTTCAACAGGTTTTAGTTCATAATTAAACTGTTTTTCCTGAGATGTTTTAAGAGTAGATGTTATTTCAAAATTTCGTTCTTGAAACTGAATTGGAATTTCGTCAATAATTCTTATGCTAATTTTAAAACGATAGCTATTAGAAACCCTAATATGGATGGGGTTTTGATCTCCATTGGATAGTTTTTCAGGAAGAATTCTTGCAGCTTTGGCTCCGGTTTTATTTCTGTACAATAATAGAATATCGAAAAAAGTAATAACTAGTAAGGTGTATATTAAAAGTTTAGCTACACCAAAAAGACTCTCGTAGAAATAGGAAACTATAAAAAGTGCCGTAATTGAAAAAAATACGGTAAAGAATAATTTTTTAAAATATAAACTTTTCAAAAAGGCTTTCACTAACGAGGAATTTCTATGGTTTCGATAATTTGTAATACTACTTTTTCAGTTGTGAACCCTTCCATTTCCCTTTCAGGAGTTAATATAATTCTATGTCTTAACACAGAAGGAGCTACTTTTTTAATATCATCTGGTGTAACAAAATCTCTTCCATTAATAGCTGCATGCGCTTTAGAGGCATTCATAATCGCGATTGATGCACGTGGAGATGCCCCCAGATATAAATTTCCGTTATCTCTGGTATTGCTAATAATAGAAGCGATATAGGTCAAAAGATTTTTTTCAATAATCACACTCTTAATGATTCCTTGATATTCTGCAATTTGACTAGCAGTTAAAATCGATTGAATAATATCGGTAGGAATTTCATTTTTTCGTTGATCGTGTCCTTCTAGGATGCTGATCTCTTCTTCCATTGATGGGTAACCTACGTTTATTTTGAATAAAAAACGATCTAACTGAGCTTCTGGTAATGCGTAAGTTCCTTCTTGTTCTATTGGGTTTTGAGTTGCAAATACAAGAAATGGTGCTTTCATTTCATTTTTAATACCATCTATAGTAATTTGCCTCTCTGCCATTACCTCAAAAAGTGCTGCTTGTGTTTTTGCAGGAGCGCGATTGATTTCATCAATTAGAATAATATTGGAAAATATAGGACCCTTTTTAAACTCAAACTCTGAAGTCTTTACATTAAAAATAGACGTACCAAGAATATCACTTGGCATTAAATCAGGTGTAAATTGTATTCTGCTGAAATCCACAGCCATTGTTTTGGCAAGAAGTTTTGCTGTTACGGTTTTGGCAACACCAGGAACTCCTTCTATTAATGAATGGCCATTAGCTAATATGGAGATAATTAATAATTCGATCATTTCTTGTTGACCAATAATGACCTTGCCTAATTCTTCTTTTATCTTTTGTACAGATTCTTGCAAGTCTTTTAGATCAATTCTATTATTGAATTCTAAAGGGTTTTCTGTCGTTTCTTCCATAGTATTATAATCTAAATTCTTCAATTTTTTTGTTTAACTCAACGACATCTCCTTCATTATGAAGTGTTCTATTGCGTAAACTATTAATATAATCAATTAGTTCTTTTGTTTCATCTTCAGACTTGTTACTTTTTACAGCTAGTCTATGAATAAAGTCGTTATCTAATTTATTCGTATCGATATAAAATTTACTCCTTATTTTTTCCAAAAAATAGGTGATTTTTTGAGCTATTATATTGCTATAATCTTTATGCTGAAAGTATAAATCTCCTATGGTTTTAGTGAATTCAATAGAGGTGTTCTCTAAAGGTTTAATAACAGGTATAATCCTTTGTTCTCTCTTTCCTCTGAAAAGAATGAAAATCAAAACCCCAAGGATTAGTAAATAGTAAGCCCAACTCAATGGGATTTGATTTAATACAAATCGCATAGGAGATTCTATGACTTTTCGTCCTGATTTGATATAATCATCCCAGTAGAACGTATCTGTTTCTAAAAACGAAATAAGCGCTGCTGTATAATGTGCATTATCCGTTAGCATGTAGTAATTAGAAAATGCTTCGGGCAATGTATTCAAATATAGTTTACCCTTACCTTCAGAGATCTCAATGAAATTAATTTGATCCAATGGCTCTAGATCGTTTTTGTAATAGCCTAAAGCTTTTGTTTTTAAGGTGTCAAAACTTTGAAAAACAGTTTTGTAGATTTTCTTCTTGAATTTTACTGAGTCGCTATTTTTAAATGTGTTCGAAAAGAAGTTGGGCTTTATTTCTTCCTCAGTTAACTGGTAATCAGTATTTGTTTCTATATTAAGAGAATCTTTAAATACTTTTCCAAAACTTGTTCCGGCTAAAAAAACTTTATTTCCAGATCTTACAAATTCTATTAATTTTTCATAGGATCTTTTATCTAGGTTGATGCCAGAATTAATAAATAAGTACGCTGAATTTTCTTCATATGAACTATTGGATAAAAAGTCGTAAGGATTTTTGTTAATCAAATTTACTTCACTCTGTCCATTATAGGTTTTTAGTTCTTCAAAAGCAATATAACAACCAAACGGAATTTTATCGCTCGATATGTAGCTCGAGTTCCAATTTATAGGTTTTGGTCGAGTGACTTCAACGATTATAATGGTTAAAAAAGCTAACCCAAAAAGAATTAATATGTTTCTCGATTTTTTATCCAATTTTCTCTATGTTACCTTTTATTTCGTCAAAGGATATTTTTGCATTATGATACTTTTCTTGATTTAGATCAAACTTTCCGTACCAGATATATTCATACAAGTAAGAAACCTTTTTAAAAAGTGATCTTAATTGTTCATTCTTAATTTCTCTTTGATAATCACTATTGGTTTTTTCAAAATGATAATCGATGATCTTCTTTACAGACAATTCTTGTAAAGTCTTCATATACATATATCTAATGGCTAATCGATAATCATTTATAGATAGTGCATCCTGTATTAATTTATCTAAATCTATTTTTTCAATATGTTCTTCCGAAAAATGTATAGGTGCAACTACATTATTTTTTTTGCCAAAAAATGAAGCTACTTCCTTTCCTGCAAGAACTCTAATAAGTATGTAAATGACGATAGCTATAAAAATCAGATAAATCAGGTTTTTTAGTATTTCCGCTAATTCAGGACTTATTTCTATACCAAATATATCTTGTAAGCCATTAAAAAACCAGTTTATAATTCTTGCTAAAATATTTTCAGCTTCTCCTTCTGCAGTGGTATAATCAAAATCTTTATCAGAGTACCTTTCTGGAATATCTTCTTTAAATTCATGAATAGTAATTTCGGCGGTATCTATAGAAACACTAAGAGAATCCGTCTGAGAATACGTGAAGTTTATTAATAATAAGATGAATATGTAGAAAATGTTCTTATTCACTTGCACCAATTTGATCAATCTTTTGTCTAGTATTCACATTATATTTTTCTTCATGAAGTGCATAGTACAAAATACCATTTATGAATTGTGAAAGCGATTGTGAATAGGCAATTACCACAAAAAATATACACAGTCCAAAAGTATAAATAACCTTGGCTAAAACAGATTCACCAATTGCAGTATCTATACTAACAGCATGGTAGGTATAAACACCAACAATAATTCCTGGGATCATCAATATCAAAAGAAGAATTAACCCTACAAGAATACCTAAAATAAAATTGGCACCAACCGTTTTCCAAAAATTACTTTTTACTAAATCCCAGCCTTCTCCAAATGCATCAATAGGGCTTTTATTTTCATTCAACATTACCATAAAAGAAATACCGAACCATGCCGTTAATGCAAAACCAATAACATTTTGAGCAAGAAATCCAATTAGCGGTATAAAAGATAATACTAAGGATATGATCATGTAGATGACATAAATTACAGCAAGTAAAAGAATAAAAATTAAAATACGGCCTATATTATCTCGAACTATATTCCAGACTAGTTTTTTATCTGTTACTACCTGCTTTTGTTCATCATAATTTATCATGTAAGACGAAGCTAAACTATAATTAAGTGCCGCAATGATAATAAAAACAACAAAAAACAACAACACTCCGAAACCAACTAACATTGCAGATTCATCTTGAGTACCATTACCAAAACCGGTTTCTACATTATACATGCCTATAAAACCGGTAACCATTAGATAGCTAATCCCTAAAAGAAGAAAAATAAAAATACCATTGTAACTTATAAATACATTTGTAAAACTTTTTAAGTTAAGTTTAAAAAACTCAAAGTATGTATTTATAATGTCACCAAAATCTCTACTTTCTTTTAACTCAATGTAATTCTCTTTCATAAATTTTATTTAGATATCTGGGGTATATTATATAATAGAATATTATCAATGCTAACGAACTGAATATAATGGTCATTGCTAACCAAACAGGCATATTGGAATATCTGGTAATAAATCCTTCTATAAAGCCAGCGATAATAAAAAAGGGTATCGTACTAACTACAATTTTTAAACCATCTTTTGCTCCTTTCATAAAAGAAACTCTTCTAGAAAATGTCTTAGGAAACAATATACTATTTCCCATGACGATTCCAGCGCATCCGGCAATAACAATTACCGAAATTTCTATTGTACCATGCAACCATACTGATTTAGAAGCCTCAAATAACAACCCTTTTGTGTAGAAAAACGTCATAAATGCGCCAAGCATAATTCCATTACTAAATAATACGTAAACAGTTCCTAAAGAAGTGATTACTCCAAAGGCATATGCTATAAATGCCACTCTAATATTATTAATAGTGATACCTAAAAACGAACCTACCATGCTACCACTTTTATAAATTCCTGTAGGATCACCTTTGTCGATATTGTTTAAAGTTTCATTTACATACGCATCGCCAAGAATAAGTCTTAGAAAAGAAGAATCGTTAATTGCGGAAATAATACCAATACAACAGGCAATAGAAAAAACTAAGAATGTAAATAACAGTGTTTTTTGATGCTGATAAAAGAAAAGGGGGAATTCCGTCTTCCAAAATTCTACAATCCTATTTTTACTCTCCTTTTTATTGATGTATATTTTTTGGTGTGCTTGAGATGCTAAAGAATTTAAGTATAATAGTGTTTTACTATCTGGGTAATATGTCTGCGCATACGACAAATCATTTGTGAGATGAACATAATACTCAGCAAGTTGATCTGGGCTAATCCTTAAATTTTGTGTAATAGCTTTTTCAAAAGCGATCCATTTTTCTTTATTTTGCTTGACAAAAGCTGCTTCCCGCATCGATCAATTTTTTACTCAAATATAATTAGTTAAATATAAATGGCAAATATAGCAATCAATACAACACAAAATGTAAACTTGGATTACAAAACTGCTGGGATAGGGGAAAGGATGCTAGCTTTTTTAATTGATTTTGCAATATTTTGGCTTTATCTATTTATTGTCAATTATATTACCTCACTAATTGGTACTGCTTTTTCTGATAATTGGACTGTTTTTGGTATTCAATCTCTTTTGTTTTTACCTGTTTCTTTTTATTCTTTGTATATGCATATTATTTTTAATGGTAGAACTGTAGGTAAAATGTTATTAAAAATAAGAGTTGTAAGAGTAGATGGGTTACCAGTACATTGGAGTAATTATTTGGTGAGATGGATGCTTAGATTAGTTGATATTTGGATTTTTCTTTCATCCGTGGGTGTACTTAGTATTATATTTTCTAACAAACATCAACGATTAGGAGATGCTGCAGCAGGTACTATTGTCATTCGTACTAAACAAAAAGTAAAAATTTCTCATACCATTCTTGAAGATCTTAATGAAGATTATGAGCCTAAGTTTTTAAACGTGACTCAGCTTACCGATAAGGATGTAAGATTGATAAAAGAGACGTACAGAGTTGCAGTTAGATCAAATGACTTTCAGACACTTACAGCTTTACGAAACAAGGTAGAAGATGTACTTCAGGTAAAATCAGAATTGTACGATCGTCAGTTTTTGGATATTGTCTTAAAAGATTACAATTATTTTACTCAGAAGTTATAAATCCTTTGTGGATTATCGAATTACTTCTGCTTTTATAAATATATTTTCCTTTGGCCATTCACTTCCGTCTACTGGTACATTAGAAATTTTATCAGCAACATTCATTCCTTTTACCACTTTGCCAAATATAGTATGTTCTCCATCTAAGTGATGTGCTCCTTGTTTAGCAATTACGATAAAGAATTCATAAGGGGTAGAACGATTGGAAGGATTATCTACCCATTGTTTAGAAAGGGCAACAGATCCACGATTATGAGTCAGTCCTTTAATAGGTTCCTGAGGCAAGGTGTAATCACCAATCTCATGACGTCTTTGCGCCATTTGTCTTCGATCACTATTTCCACCTTGTATTACAAAACCCTTCGCAACTCGATAAAAAAATGTTTCGTCAAAATATTTCTCTTTCACCAGATAAATAAAATTGGCGCGATGTATTGGAGATTCTTTATAAAGCTGTATGTCAATATTCCCGAATTTGGTTTTTACACGAACTAAGGTTTCAGGGTTATTTTTACCATACTCTAATAAGAATTCTCTCATATTCTCATTAGTAAGTTTAAAAGGTTCTTCTTCTTTTTCCGCTGTGTTTAAAGTCTTGGAGTCGTTTTTAGGTATTGAATTCTCAGTTTTTTGTTGTTCAACCTCTTTGTTAGAAGTCTCTTTCTCATTTTTTAGTACATCCTCTTTAGTTTTTTTAGAATGTGTATCTTCACAACTGCAGAAAATTAAAGAAATAATACAACTACCTATTAAAATTACTCTGGTAAATGACATTCGAAACATTTAAAAGTTTGATTCCAAAAATACAGAAAATGTCAGTACCTGGAGAATCTTCTCATTTTATAATGGCTCCCGAAATTCGAAAACAAGAACTCTATAAAATTAAAATCGAAGAGAGAAATCCCAGGAATGCTGCTGTTCTAATGCTTTTTTATCCAAAAGAGCATCAGACCTATTTGGCCTTAATACTTCGTCCGACATATGAGGGTGTACATTCTGGACAAGTAGCATTGCCTGGCGGTAAAGTTGAAGAGTCGGATCATAGTTATGAATCTGCAGCATTGCGTGAAACCTGGGAAGAAATAGGAGTATCTTCTGATATCATTCAGGTATTAAAATCATTAACTAAAGTGTATATTCCACCTTCGAATTTTTGGGTACATCCGTTTTTAGGATATTCTCAGTCATTACCCAATTTTGTGCCTCAGGAAGAAGAAGTAGCTAAGGTTATAGAGGTATCGTTGTCACAATTGTTGGATGATCAATATGTGATTTCTAAAAAATTATCAACTTCTTATGCAGAAAATATCGAAGTACCTTCCTTTGAATTAAATGGTTACGTAGTTTGGGGAGCAACAGCAATGATGCTTAGTGAACTTAAAATGCTCTTAAAATCTGCTATAGAACACTGATTTTGTATATTTGGCACCTGATTTCTTCGAAATATTTAGAAGAATTTAACTGAAATTGTATCTATTATATGATTAATTGTAATTAGTTTTAAATGTAACTAATTAAAAATCAGGAGCTGTTTGTGTACGGACGATTAATGATAGATATTAGGTAAATAAAATTTTTTATGGGATTATTTAAAAGAAATCCTTTTGGTCATATATTATTTTTAAAAACCTGGCTTATTAGAATCATGGGCGCTATGACGCATAGGCGTTATAGAGGTTTTAATGAATTACAGATAGAGGGAAGTGAAATTTTTAAAGATCTTCCTGATAATAATGTTCTTTTCGTTTCAAATCATCAAACGTACTTTGCGGATGTAGTAGCGATGTTTCATGTTTTCAATGCTAGCTTAAGTGGTCGTACGGATTCTATTAAAAATATAGGATATCTATGGAAACCTAAGTTAAACTTGTATTATGTAGCAGCAAAAGAAACTATGAATGCAGGTTTACTAGCAAGAATATTAGCATATGCAGGGGCTATAACCGTGGAAAGAACCTGGAGAGAGAAAGGTAAAGATATCAATCGACAGGTGAAAATGAGTGATATTACGAATATTAAAAGAGCACTTGAAGATGGTTGGGTGATTACTTTTCCGCAAGGAACGACTAAACCTTTTAAACCTATTAGAAAAGGAACAGCTCATATTATCAGACAGTATAAGCCTATTGTGATTCCAATAGTAATTGATGGTTTTAGAAGATCTTTTGATAAGAAAGGTATTAGAATAAAGAAAAGAGGTATTCTGCAATCGATGGTAATTAAAGAACCATTACAGATTGATTATGAAAACGATTCTATAGATGATATTGTTGGTAAATTAGAGTTTGCTATAGAACAACATCCATCTTTTCTAAAGGTTATTCCGCAAGAAGAAATTGAGGCAGAGGAAGAATTAAATAAAAAGCGACAGTGGGAGTATTAGAACAAAACTAGTAAGCTTAACTAATAGGTTTTTTATGATAATTCTTACAGTTTTTAGAGGTAAACCTGATAACAATAGAAAATATTATCCTGCAACAGTTACTTTATGGAATTTGTAAGAACAATTATTTTCGATAATAAACTGTATGATGATAGATTGTTCTGAAATCTGATCCTCTTCTCCTTTTTCTCTATATAAAGAACAGTTATTTATCTGAATAGAGATCCACTTATTTTCATCATCATATCTAAGAAAAATTTCATCTTCGCATTCATCATCTTTGATATGGTCTAAATCCCAGTTTCTTTTTAAATAGTAGGTTTTAGAAAAGACATATCCGTCTTCATCAGTATTCAAATCATTGATATCAATACTCTTTAGAAAATCCTTTAGCTCTTTTGAAAATATTCTATATCTGCCTAAAAAGTCAAAATCACTTTTGGCAAATTCAGGTTTTAATTTTTTAATAGTCTTATTAAGACAATTTGATGATTTAGCGGTTTTTTGAGTAGAGTTCGCAGCATATTGTTTTTCTACTTTTTTGATAAGTTCAATATTTTGCTTCTCAATATCAGTAAGTATAATCTCTTTTTGTTCATTTGGTTTGTACCAATTCTTTTTCAAAAAGTAATCGTTTAGAATAACGTCTTTAAAGACATAACCTTTTCTTGCAAATATTTCATTTCGTAAAAGCCTTAATTCGATAGCCGTTTTTCCTTGTAGTTGTTCTACCGTTATAAGAGATTCGCTAATATCTCCTAAAGACTGAGTTGAACTTGCGGTTTTATTTTCCTGTTGTGTACAACAGGATAGGAGTATCATGACGATATAAAGAAGAGGTTTTTTCATGGTGTAATTATTGCTTAACGTTGGTATGGGCAAAATATGATATTACATTCAATTTTTCTATGAAATACCTAAAATCTCCCGAAAAGATAATTACTCATGTTTAGATGGTCAAATAACCATAAAACCTTATAGTATATTTATTAATTATTTATACTGCTTGTTTTTTCAATTGTTAGATATTTTATTAATCCATGTCCTTTCGATTTCCAAGTTCCAATCATCTTTTCAGGAATTATAAAGAAGTCCCCACTATAAAAAGTTGTTTCGGTATTGTCTGATGTCTTTATCGTGACCATACCCGATAATAATTGGATCAATATTTCTTTAGTATCTTTTATTTTTGATAGAGAAGGCTCTTCCGCTTTTAAGCTAATTGTTAATTCTACACCTTTTCGTAAGGTCTGAGTAAACTTACGATTCTTATCTAATTGAATATGTGCACCTGATAAGACAGATTTATCAAATAATTCATGCGTAAGATTTTCTGAAATAATTGTTGAATCAGCTCTTTTGGTGGTGATTACTGATAGTTCATAATGAAGGTGTTTGCCAGCTTTTATTTCCCATTCACCAGTGTATCCTTTTGGAGCAAAAAAGTAATCATTGGAGTGAAATAATTGGGCTTTTCCATGTTTAGGTTTGATAATGGCTTCACCATGATACATATATATAAATTCATCGAACCAAAAGTTTTCGAATTTATTATTCCAGGTTTCCGTTGAAACTACATAAATACTGATGTCATTGCCACGATATAAACGCTTTTGATAAAAATCTTTTTCAGGCTCATCTTTTAAATCTATTTTTTTTAGGCCAACTCCAGATAAAACAGATTTATCCAAAAGAATAGGATTTTTAACTTTGTCTTGCCCTGTTGTTATTGCTGATAGCAAGACCAACAATAGTATAGTAAATGTTCTTTTGTCCATTGTGTTTATAAAGTTTAAGAATTGTGTATACGAATATGAAACTTTATAGTATATAGAGACTTACTTTAAAGAGAAGAAAAGTGCCGTTTTCTAAATCAGGAGTTATTTTTGATAAATTCTTTGGGAGTCATTCCTACTTCAGCTCTAAAAACCTTAAAAAATGTTGTTTTGGAACCAAATCCAGCTTCTTCTCCTATAGCTTCAATAGTAAGTCTTGTTTCTGAAGTAAGCATCTTTTTGACTTCTCTAATTCTAAGTTGATTGATAAAGGAGGTAAAACTTAGTTGAAGATTGTCATTTAGAATTTGAGAAAGCACATGTGGTTGAATTCCTAATTCATCTGCCAACTCTTTTACTTTTAAATTTTGCTTTTTATACAATTGATGGTCAATAACACATTGTTTGATTTCAAGAATTAGTTTCTCTGCAGTTTTATCTTCAATTTTTCTATTTCGATACTTATTGCTTTTTCTGGCACTTAAGAAAAACTTTAAAATTGTTACATAAATAATAATGGTAGCACCTATAGGCCCAATGATATAGCTAGTGAATAATGAAATAGAAAAGGATAGACACAATAAGGTGAACGCTGTTAAAATTATCAGTTTGGTATAGATTTTTTGTTTTGCCCTATGTTTCTTATACAATTGGAACCATGATGCTACAATATAGATAGTTAATATCCCATGAATTATAAAACGTATCGTATGATCCCATAATAGGAAAAAAGAGGAGAACGGGATCGCTATACTAAAGATGACAAGTACAATTACAACCGAAAAGAAATGGATAAAATCTTTTGGTTTTATATGCTTACTACTTATAAAAATATACAAACTTACACCCATAAGTAAGTTGGATAACAAACCAATTTGAATAAGTATTGGGGCGATCTTACCTTGAAAAAAATAAAAACAAGAAATTCCAACTCTAGCAGTTACGAATAATAGAAATATCGCTAGAAATAGATAAGGCTTAAATGTTTTATATCTCAAGAACAGATATATAGATATACATAACGTATTAAAAATCCCTAAAGCACTAAAGAAGAATAAAATTTCATTTTGCATCTTCAAAATAGGTCTATCATTATATGAATACAAGAAGTTTATTTAAGTAATTAACTTCGAATAAAAATAGGGAATTATATTTTTCAAAATGATGTATTCAAAAAAACTATAATACTAAAATAGCATCTAAACTCCGATTAAGAGTTCAGATGCTATTCGTTTAAATTTTTACGTTTTAAATAGTAAGGTCTACATCCCCAGAAACTAGATTTATATGACAACAATCTGAACTTATAACATAGTTACTTCTAATAACTTCTTGATTGTCTATAAATCCTCTAAATTGAATTTCTTGTTGTAAGTTCACTCCGATGCTACCATCTTCTGCCAAAGGATATCTCCCTTGTCTTAACCATTCTTCGAGTTCTTCAGGTAGCAGTGAAACGGTAATATTTTCATTAGTATCAAGATTGATAACTTCAAATGAATCTAGTTCTACAGGATCTTGATTTTCATCAGTAACTGTTACAGAAAGTCGTATAAGCACTAAGGTGCAAGCTACATCATCACACTCATCTTCGTCACAGGACATTTGAGAGGTTGCCAATAGAAGCGATAGTGCTATGGCAATTAATTTAAATGGTTTGTTCATTGTTTTTTGCTTTTTTATTAGATGTAAAAAAATATTATTGGTTGCGTATGCGCTAAGTTTCTGTTAGCTAGCTAACATTTACAGTAATACTGCTATGTTAAAGCATTTTAGATAAAGTGTTAATGTTCTTATAAATTCTGTGAATTTTTCATTATGCTTGATGCATAGTGGCTTTGGTTTTAACTAATTGTTTTTGAATCATTTATGTGGTTTTGGTAAGTGTCTTAAGTTTTTGACAGCTAATAATTACCTTTTGTTAATGCTGTAAGTATGCAGAAATCGAAGCGTACCAAATTATAGTCAAGAATTTTAAAGAGTAACGAACTTCCTTTCTTGATGTTTACATCATATTCGGCCGAATAGACAGTAGATAAAAATTGAATACATGTTTTACTATTTGTATGGATGTTATTCAATACGTAACGTAAACATAGACTTAAACTCAAAAAAGAATAAAATGAAAAATCTAAAATTAAGCTTATCTGCGCTTTTGGCTGTTGTACTTCTTGTTACCTCATGTAATGACGATGATGATTTTATCTCCGATGGAGGAGGAGAGCCTGATGCATTTGTTGGAGCTGTATATGCAATGACAAATGGAAATGGTCAGATTTCTGGAATTATACAAGGAGCAAATACTATAGTTTCTTATGGAAGAAATGCAGACGGAACCCTAACACCAATTGGCCCTGTATCTACTGGTGGAAATGGAGGAGATTTTGATGGAGGAGAAGGACTGGATCCACTAATTTCTGCATACGCACTTACAAAAACCGATGACAATGAAAACTTACTGGCAGTAAATGCTGGTAGTAATACCATCACATCATTTAATATTCAAGATGATTTCTCTTTAGAAATGGCTGGTACCCCACAGCCTACAGGAGCAGAAGGACCTAATAGTATTGCCTATACTTCTGTAGATGCAGATGGTGTAAAAGGAATTGTGTATGTGTCGAATATTTCGAGAACAGAGTTTTTGGGAGAAGGAGAACCAGGACAACAAGGAACGGTAACAGGATTTTGGTTGTTAGAAGATGGAACTTTATCACGCATTGCAGGTTCTACCAGAAATTTAGCAAACAGACCTTCTGCTGTTCAGTTTTCACCAGATGGTAATTGGTTAGTAGTAGCATCTATAAATTCTGGAGCAGCAGCATTAGCTTCTGGAAGCGAAGATGAACTTGTGGTATATGCTGTGAATAATGATGGTACCTTATCCGCTAATCAAGTAGCAGGAGCAACCTCAACACTTAGAGATAATGTAGAAGGTAGAAATCTACCATCAGCCATAGGATTTCAGATTGTAGGAAATAATTATGTGGTGGTAACAGAAGCAAGAGAATTTCAACCAGACGGAACTCCACCCGCATTTCCGGCTTTGCAAGATGGATCAGTATCTACTTGGCAAATTCAGGGTGATGGAAGCTTAAACCCTATTAGTCTGGATGTGAGATCTGGAGAAGGAAATACAGGTAGAACTGCTTGTTGGCTAGATTTTACAGCAGATGGAAGTACTTTCTTTGTGTCTAATGCGATTGAAGCAGGATTGGCATCCTTTAGCTTTAATAACGGAGTAGTAACCTTATTGGATCAGGTAGCTGCGCAAGGAGTAGGAGCCACAGGTAATACTACGGATCCTGGTGCTGCATTCGGAACTACCCAAGGATGGATCGATATGTGGATTAGCGATGATGGTCAATTTTTATACCAATTGTATGGGCTAGACGGCACAATAGGAATCTATAGAGTAAATGGACAATCGTTAGAGTTCATTGGCGAAGAATCAGGAAACTTACCAGATACCAATACCCAAGGTATTGTAGCGATATAAAAATTAATTGTTTGTTTTAGTAATTATTATTTTTCCTAAAACCCCAAAAGATGAGTTGTCTTTTGGGGTTTTTTATTGGACTTATAAAATAATAAGTTATTACATAATCTGGCAATATCCCCAACGACAGAAGAATTCTTCATATTCGAATCCAGGAATGCCGTTTAGGGCACTACAATCTGAATGACTGCGACATTGCATACCCGTATTCCCTCCATTAATGGTTTTTTGTTCTTCTTTTTTTAGTGTTGTTACTCCTGTAGTGTTTAAAAGATTTTTAAGCATGATTATATGTTTTAGATACCTACTCTGTTGCTAAGGTTTTCGGTTACCCCTTATCAAAATGAAGCCAGAAAGCTATTTTGATTCGGATACCAAAGTAATAAGTGATCAACCTGTTAAAAAACAAGTATTCGCTATTTTAAACAAAATAGCCATAAAAAAAACCTGCAAATTTTTGCAGGTTCTAAATACTTACAAGTATTATTTAATCAGGTATATAACAAAAAGGAATCACTGCGCCACCCTGTTCCCAATAATTACTTGTTAAAACGGTACTTCCACCTTCAATTTTAGTCATGGAATCGTTACTAATCCTTGCTACAGTTAGCTTTTTTAGAGAGATCTTTTGTGTTTTGTTGTTTTTCATTATTCGAATTGTTTGATCGTTAGTACAGTATCCCTTTTTTTTGAGATATTCTTATCTGGAAATAAATGTATTTCGATAGAAATATATTTGGTTTAAAGCATCTGTGGTAATCTTATATGGCTAAATTGTTTAAAATAGCGATCATTTATACCTTGATTTCTGATGTTGTTTCTTGCTTATTTAAGCTCTTGATATAGTAAGAAGGATTGATTCCTGTTTTAGCTTTAAAATGCTTTACCAAAGAGTAACTACTTTTATATCCAATCTCGGAAGCTATGGATTGAATAGCATAGGATCTAAATTTTGAATCCTCCTGTAATCTCTTTAGAACATAGGTAATTCTAAGATCATTGATATATTCGGTAAAACTTTTCTCTTTGTGTTGATTGATGGTTTGTGATAAATAGGTGGCATTTGTTTTTAACTTCTTTGCCATAGTTCGCAAATTACAATCTGATTTTAGAAAATATTCCTGCGTCTCTAATTTTTCGATTCCTTTGATGATCTCTTGCACCTTTTGGTCATCAATACTAATTTCTTTTTTAGATTGTTCTTGAATTTCTGTTTGTTTGTTTACAGATTCTAATTGATTGATTTCTTGCATTAAGTTTTGAAATACAACTTTATTAGATTTTTGTTTCTTGATGTAATTGTAGGACAGTATTACCATTGCTAGAGAAATTACCAACAAAAAAATAAACAATTTGGTTTTTGCTTGTTGCTGATTATTTTCGAGATCAGTTATTTTTTGTTGTAGTTGGTTAGTCTCTTTTTCATGAATGATATCTATCGTTTGATCTTTATCTTTTTGATAAGCGTCATTAAGTTCCATGTATTTCTTTTGCCAAAAGCTTCCTTTTTCGTAATCCTTTTTTTCGTTGTAACAATTAGCTAAAAGTAAATGTGCTCTTATCGCAGGAGGTTTAAAGAAATCTGTTTCTTCAAAATTATTAATGCCATCTTCTAGTATGGGAATTGCTTTATCATATAATCCTTGCTCATAATAACAACTACCTGTGTAGTAGGTGGTGTTTATGATAGGAAATGCTTTGTTACTAATTTCTTGAGTAGCTAATATATTTTTAGCTTTCAATAAATAATCTAGAGAAGCATTATATTGTTTTTTATGATAATAGACCATTCCTTTTTTAATATACAAATCCAGAATAGCCTCTTTATATGAAAGTTCTTTACTGATTTCTAATGCTTTTTCTACATAAAATAGGGTTGAATCATATTCTTCTCTAGCCAAATACACTTCACTACTAAGTACAAGAATACTTACATGTGCATCTTTTCGATACATATTTGTTTTTGGAATGATTTCAAGAGAACGAAGCGCAATGTTTAATGCTTTTTCCGACCGATTCATCCTTCTTAAAATAACGATTAATCCAGCATTGGCTTTAACTTCTAATTCTTTATGCTCTGTAAATTTAGCAAACTGTAATCCTTTCGTATATTCTTGCAGTGCATCTTTATTTTTTCCATTTCTTAAGTATATGTGACCTTTTAATGTATGTATTATAGATACTAAAGAATCATTTTTGAGTTCTTTACTGATTTTTAAAGCCTGATCATAGAATTGTATACCTACATCATAATCTTCAGAACTATATAAATCAAATCCTTTATCAACTAAAAAAACCGCTTTTTGTAACTCCTTGTTTTCTTGAGAAAGAGTGTGAGTAGTAATTGAAAGAAATAGTATTATAATAGGAAAGACGTACTTATTGAGAGTGTATGGGTATAGAGTAGTCATTTTAGATGATTTGTGAATAATGTAAAAGTGGATCGGACGCTATTCTTTTTTAGAATTTGCAACATAATTTACTTTCTGTTGCAAAATACTTAAAAATTTAAAGTTTGTACTGGGATACCAGTTGTCTATTTACGGTAATAGTCTATATTCGGACTATGAAGCGATCTCATTACACTTTTTGTGTTCTGTCTTTACTCTTGTTTTCTCCGTTTGCCTTGGTGGCGCAATTGGGCTTTTGTAATGGGAATTCTGGTGACCCAATTTTTAATGAAACTTTTGGAACAGGAACGACTATTGGACCCGCATTACCTCCGGGTAGTACAACGTATAGATATGTAAATACCGCGCCAGATGATGGAGCATATACGATTTCTAGTTTTACGGGATATTTCGATTGGCATGATACCGAGGATCATACGCCTGGAGATACGAATGGAAAATGTTTTATTGTCAACGCAGATTTTACGGCAGGAGAATTTTTTAGAAGACCAGTAACGGGATTATGTGAAAATACTTCTTATGAATTTTCAGCTTGGTTGTTAAATTTATTGCCATCTAGCGGATGTGGAGGAAATGGAATTCCAGTGAATGTAAATTTTCAAATATGGGATGTTACTGATACTAATTTATTAGCTTCTGGGAGTACTGGTGATATTTTTTCTACGGCAAGTCCAAATTGGGAACAGTATGGTTTAGTATTTCAAACTTTGCCTGGGCAAACATCTGTTGTATTGAGAATGAGTAATAACGGTGATGGAGGTTGTGGAAACGATTTGGCAATAGACGACATTGTTTTTAGAACATGTGGAGATTTTATCGATGTTACGGATACACTAGATAATTCTAGTATTACTGAATGTGAAAGTGATGCTCCAATCTCAACAACTTTAACTGCAACTCCAGATTTTTCGATTTATACAACCCATGCTTATCAATGGCAAGAAAGTTCTGACAATGTGAATTGGACTGATATTCCCGGAGAAACTAATGATATGTTTACTACACCTTCATTGTCAACAACAACTTATTATAGAGTAAAAGTTGCAGAGGATGCTATAAATCTTATTAATCCATTGTGTATCGCTTTATCAGAAACCTATGAAGTAAATATAATAACACAGCCTGTTGCACCTGTAAGTAATGGAAATGTTATTAATTGTGATAACGAAAATCAGGGAGTCTCTGTAAATGTTCCTAACGGTATTACGGTAAATTGGTATGATAGTGTAGCAGGCGGAAGTCTTTTGCAAGCTAATTCTACAACATATGTTACGGATGTTTCAGGTACTTATTATGCCGAGGCTATTTCTGAATTGGGCTCTTGTATATCGAATACCCGAACTGCCGTTAGCTTGGATTTTTTTGAATCTCCAGAAGTAACAGATGAAGAAACCTCTTTTTGTTCAGGAGGAAGTGTGGTATTGGATGCCGGAATTACTAATGTAACGTATTTATGGAATACTGGTGAAACAACTTCTAATATTACTGTAAATGTTGAAGATACATATACTGTGACAGTTACGGATAGCAACATGTGTTCTAGTGTGAAGACTATTGTAGTTATAGAAAGTGAAGCTCCTGTCATTGAGGCTATTACATCTATTGGTGATACCATTACTATTACAACTGCAAATACTGGCGAGTTTGAATATTCTATAGATGGTGTTAATTACCAAAGTAGTAATGTGTTTACGAATTTAGAAGGTGGCCTATATGAAGTAATGGTAAGAGAAATAAATGGATGCGGTACGGATTCAGAGGAATATATATTGTTAGTATATCCAGAATATTTCACACCAAATAATGATGGTTTTCACGAGTTATGGCAGATAGAAGGGATACAGCAGTTTCCCTCGGCTTCTATCTATATTTATGATCGCTATGGTAAACTACTAAAGCAATTGCTTCCTGACAGCACAGGTTGGAATGGTACGTATCTAGGCAGACAAATGCCTTCTTCTGAATATTGGTTTCGAATAGATTTACAAGACAGGTCTAGTGTTACTGGGCACTTTTCGTTGATTCGGTAATAATTATTCTAACCAATCTTTAAAATCCTTTACACGTTCTCTTGCCACTATAATTTCTTGCTCATTAAAATGATGTAACTTTATCTGTAACCTGGAATTCGTATAGGAAATAATATCCTTTATTGCATTGATGTTGATATAAAACTTGCGGTTTACCCTATAAAACTGTTTCGGATTCAATTCACTCTCCAAAGACTCTAAAGTGGTATCGATCAAATAATTCCGATTTTCATTTGTATGAAGATAAGTTCCTTTATTTTCAGAATAGAAACATTCTATATCTTCTACAGAGAATATTTTAAGATGTTGACCTACACGTGCTGTAAACCGTTTCTTATATTCTCTATCCATAGGGTTTACCAAAAGTTTTTTGATATCCTCAAAATCTACTTGTAGTGATGGAGTAGTAGGTAATTGCTCTTTGTATTTTTTTACAGCGGATTCCAATTCTTCATCATCAATAGGTTTCAGTAAATAATCAATACTATTTAATTTAAAAGCTTTTAAAGCATATTCATCATAAGCAGTTGTAAAAATAATAGAGCTCTTAATCGTAATAGAATCAAAAATCTCGAAAGATAAACCATCACTTAACTGAATATCCAGAAAAATAAGATCAGGATGTGGATTATTACTAAACCATTCTATGGATTCGCTTACAGAATGCAGCATCGTATCTACTTTAATATCAAGATCATCAAGCATACGACTAAGTCTCCTTGCTGCGGGTTTTTCGTCTTCTATTATGAGTACATTCATATTTTAGTTTGGATTGTTAGATTGTTGGATGAATTAGATTATTGTTTTTTTTATGTGATTTAGACTTGATGTTTGCAAAAGCTGATTAACTATATTTATTGTAATATAACAAAAAAGATAAGGTTAAATATGCCAATTTCACGCTTCTGTAATTCAATCTAATTATCTAATTTATTCCCAAAGTTGCTTCTCTCTATCTTCTTCATCCATATACTTTCGTATTCTTCGCTCTTCCCAATCTTTATCAAACATCGGATTGATTCTATAAGCTTTTACCGCATGAAATGCTAAACCGATTCCCCAACCAAATGCTGCCCATAAAAACCAAGCGTAGCGCCATTCATTTTGATAATAATTTAATCCCGCTAAAAATCCTATAATGATGATATACGAAAATAGGTTATTATAAAACTTCTTTAGTTCTTCTACGCGTTCTTTTGCACGTTCGTATCTTTTTTGTTCTTCGAAATCTTTCATTGGTTACTGTTTTGTTAGTTATTGTATTATTTTACATCGAATGATCATACATCTAGCGTATCATCTTCGTCCATAAGCTCTTTTATTTTCCTTTGTTCCCAGCTTTTTCCAAACACAAAATTGCGTTTAAAGACTCTCAGTCCATGAAATAGCAATCCTATTCCCCAAAAAAATGGAGTAGCATATAAGTGCCATTGTGCCCAGTTTTTAAATCCCTGACTGCTAAAGTTGGTATTGATGAAAAGGATGATGATATTAATGACAATATAAAAAGTAAGGTGTGTATAGAAACCTCTTTCATCATCAACTCTTTTTTTAGCTTCTTTATATCTCTTATCTTCTTCTATTGGTTTCATGACGAATAGTATTATGATTTTTATAGAAAATTATTAAACTTTTCTTTATCCAAAATCTCTTTGATTTTTCTTTCTTCCCATTGTTTGCTAAATATTATGTTAGGATTGAAAACCTTTACCCAATGAAAAAATAAACCAATACCCCAGAAAAACGGAGTGATATACAAATTCCAGTTAAAGAAGTCACTAAAACCATTATCTAAAAAATCAGCATTAATGAATAACAAGAAAACATTGACAATTACATATGCGGTAAAATGGCTATAGAATCCTTTTTCTGCTTCAACTCGTTTTTTTGCGTTTAAATATTTCTGTCTTTTTTCTAAATTTTCCATGATTCTTTTTTTATTGATTAGTATCGTCCATTAATTCTTTGATCTTTTTTTCTTCCCATTTCTTACTAAATAAAGAAAGGGTAAATGAATTTTTCTTCAATTTTCTATCTCTAAATACCCATAATCCATGTGCAAGTAAAAATATTCCCCATAATACTGGAGAACTGATCAAATTAATCACTAAATATCCATCATATATATACTCTTGAAATTGTAAAATTACTGCTGCAATAATTACATTAATTATCAAGTAAACACCCAAATGTGTATAGAATATACGCTCTTCTTTTACTCGTTTTTTAGCGTACTCATATTTTTTATTTAATTCTGATGTTTCCATGATATTACAATTCATTGTTTTTATTCATAAACTCTTCAATCTTTTTTTCTTCCCATTCTTTACTGAAAATTGAGCGATTAAAAAGTTTTCCTAATCCGTTTCTATGTCTAAATGTCCATAATCCGTGACCTAATAATCCTATTCCCCATAACACGGGAGTACTTACTACATTCCATGGCAGGAAGTCGTTGTATCTTTCACTATTCACATAATCGCCTATTTGTATCTTAAAAATAAAAATGATAATGTTCATTACTACATATACTGTGGCATGTGTGTAGAATCCTCTTTCTTCGGCTACGCGTTTTTTTGCACGATTATAGGCTTTTCTTTTATCCATCTTATTCATAATCTCCTCTTTTAGATTCTTCCATATACTTTCTGATTTTCTTTTTTTCCCAATCTTTGCCAAATATTGGGTGATGATCAAATGCTTCTGCATAATGGAAGATTAATCCTAATCCCCAACCTGCCATTGGAAAAATAAACCAAGGAAGACCAAAACCAGTGGTTTTATAATTGATGAATATCAAGAACGGAATTACGATGCAGTAGGCGACCAAACTTCCGTAGAATTCTTTCATTTTCTTTACTCGATCTTTAGCTCTTTTATATTTTAGGTCTTTTGCGATTGCTATATTTTGTGATGTTGTCATATCGATTGATGTTATTTTTTTAGTTAATATCGGGAGCTTTGCAATGAAAGCTGTTTCAGTCTTGAATACAGAAAACTCTCTTTTGGTAAGTAATCCATATCGTTGCTGTACATTTCCTAAACCTACACCGCTGCTTTGTTTGATAACTTCTTTGGTTTGTAAGTTGTTTTCTACAATTAGAAAACCATCATCTTCATAAATTTTGATATGTAGTGGTTTATCCGGCATTACTACATTATGCTTAATGGTGTTTTCTAATAAAATCTGCAAAGACAAGGGAACAACTTTGGCCTCGGGATTAGAAGCTTTTTCGGGCATTTCAAAAATAATGCTGTCTTCAAACCTAAGCTTTAACAAGGTCATATATGTTTTTGCAAATTTTAGTTCTTCATCTACGGTTACCAATTCTTTATCTTTTTGTTCTAATACATATCGATATACTTTAGATAACGACGTGGTAAACTTTTGAGCCATTCTTGGATTTTCATCAATTAATGATGTCAAAACATTTAGACTGTTAAACAAAAAGTGGGGATCTAATTGATTTTTTAGAGCATCAAATCTTGCTGATGCTGTACCTGCTATTATTTTTTGTTCGGTTACCTTTTTTTCTTGTAAGGCTTTATAAAAGTAAATGGTATGAAAGAACAATGAAATAATTGCTGTGATCAATAGTGGGAATACATAATCTCCAAAAGATTGATCTGCTAAAAACTCATTAGTTGTTTGTCTTTGTAGTACTACAACACTTGCAATAAACTCACAAATAAAGTATCCTAACATGGTTACTACTATAGAGCCACCAGCACCAATTAATATTCGTTGTATTCCTTTATTTTTCCATTCAAATTTATAATTGATATATCTAAAATATAACACATTGATATACGTGAGAAAGAAACTATATAAGAAGTTGATAATCCAGTATTGTATGCTTAAGAATCTATCAATTTTGAAACCGTTAGCGAATAAGTTAACGATAGTTATTGCGATAGATACTCCGAATGCAATGATCAGTACTCTTCTTAAATCCTTCATAGTATAATTTTGGTATTATATCGAATCGATGAACAAGTCTGCTACGCCTTATTCGCAGTTTTGTTGTATCCTTTTTATCTGATCTTTTCCCCAATCTGGATAAAAAGGTGTTGTGTTCGATTCTTTTTCAAAGTACAAGATAGCTTTTTCTATTTCAGGACAAAAGGCCTTTGGATCCTTACCCCAGAATTTAGCAGCTCCCATTTGCCACTCTGCATGATATAAGGTTGCTCTTGGATTTTCGGGCTCTATTTTTTTTGCTCTTTGATATAATTCTTCGACTTTAGGCGAATGTGTCATTCCATATTTTGTTCCATCATACACTACATATGCTGTATTTAGCATTGCTTCCAGAATTAAAATTTCGGCATTGTCTTTGGAAAAGGTCTTAGCTTCATTCAAATAATTCTGAGCTTTCTTTAAACGGGATTCAATTTCCTCAGCGTCTTTGGTATTAAATGTTTTTATAATATGTATTTGCGCTGCATAATAAAAAGGTAACCAATTGTCTTTTTCTGCTCTACCGATTCGTTCGAATAGATTTGCTGCATCGTCGTTTTTTTGATTGCCCCAAAGCTCAAAAGCTTTTCCCATTCCTTTTTCATATGCTTGTTGTGCGTTTGATGTTAGTACTATAAAAAAGGAAGCTATAAGGATAATTGTTTTCATAATTTTTTGTTGTTTTAGTTTTACATGGTAAATATCCTTCAACAACAGAAAATTTGGAATTAAATCATACCGAACTGTAGTTTATGATGGATGAATTGTATCAAAATTTAATAGATTGGATCACATCTCCATTAGAAACTGAGAATTTAGCATCCTCCCAACTTGGTGGGCCAAAGTTTCCTTTAGCATTATTACTAGTGCCGTAAGGTTCTTTAGGTATTTTAAAAAAGTTTGTATCTAGTTTTTCGTTATCATTTTCGTCATGAAATAATGAGATAGCATAGGTGCCCGCTGGAATATTTTCTAAAGTAACGGTAAGCGCTCCTTCTTTACTTTTTACTTTGGTAGATTTGAATATCTTTTTATAGAAGTTTTCTTCGCTATTATACAACCCAATTCTGATGGTGCCTTCAGAAGATTTGATATTTGAAATATCAATTTGGATGGTGTTTTCATCGTTTTGTGCATAAGTAGTAAAAGAGCTTACTAGACAAATAATAATAAAAGTGAAATAATAAGTGGTTTTCATGGCTTAGTTTTATTTATAAAATTAAACATATGTTTTTGCAAGTGTTTGATTTGTAGTTTATTTTAAGATTACTTTTGGTTGTGTTTATGAATTTAAAGACAGTAAACAAAAGTTTACATTGTCGTTTTTGAGTTTTCTCTTGATACAGAAAATGTCTGGAGATGTAGTACTAAGTGGATTTATTAGTTTGATGACATTTATTTTATAGATTATCGAGTTGATTATCGGTTTTATCATCGCTAATGGTCCAGAAGAAACCAATGATAAAAAAACGATCAGCAGTTGGTCTGATAGCGCGTCTGGCAAAATTTCCATTTACATCAGGAGTATTGGCATATTGATAATTAAATACATTGTCAAAACCTAATACATTGGATACAGAAACGAACAAGATCTTCTGTTGACTTATTAAATAAGCCCAACTCATATTCAAAGAATTAAATGTTCTGGTTTTTGAGCCTAGAAAATCAGGAGTGTTTGGGTCTGTATACGGCCGTCCCGAAGCAAAATTATAGGTGGTACTAATTAATGATTTCCAATCTTGGACCCAATATTTACCTACTAATGATAAATTATGCTTGGCAGCAAAATTTGGAGTGGCGCGTTCTGGATAATTCCTATAATTTCTTTTTGTATCCAGATAAGAATAGCTAGCCCAATACTCAAAGTTTTTAAAAGATTTATTATCTCTCCAATATAAATCTAATCCAGCTGCATATCCATCGCCATTATTAGTAAAAGTACTTCCGAACTCAGGAAGTTCTGTATCGAATTTAACTAAACGATCATAGCCTTTATAATATGCTTCAGCTCTTAAAGTTCTCCCATTGTTCTGATACAAATAGTTAAGGATATAATGTGATGATTTTTCTGGATCTAAAGAACTGTTGTATTTTAAAACGTCTTGTTGAGGTGCTTGATAAAAATCTCCATACGCTAAAGAGACTTGTGATTTCTCTGCAATTTTATATGCTAGTGATGCTCTTGGCGATATTCTGGTAATATCTAATAAGGAATTATGTGTACCTCTTATTCCAACTTGCATCGCTAGCTTTTTGTTAAAAAAGATGTTTGCTTCCCCAAAAGCTGCTGTACTATTGTTATTGAAACTACTTTGAAAATTTCCGAAGGTAGTAGCACTAACATCTTCTTTAAAATCTCCCAGAAATTGCTCTATACCAAAATTTAGTTTAAATCGATTATTAAATCTTTTTCTAAGTTTTACTTTTAAATGAGCACTGTTGTCATCTGAATCAACATTTGTATCTTCAATTTTAATGTCATTATGATCATTAGCAAAGCTCACACCTGTTGCAAGAGTCCAATCATTCCCTAATTCACCTTTATAGGAAGCATTGAGATATAAATTTCTATTGGTTAAACCAAAGTTAATACCTTCAGGAATATTGATGTCTTCTTGAATTAATTCGAAATCGGCATAATTCAATCCTCCATATAGTTTAAACAAACCATTGTTAAATTGATGTCTATATACAGCTTCTCCAGACAGTGATTCAAAAGGTTTTATCCAATCTACTCGTTGAGAAATAACTTCTTGATAAGGTTTTAGATTCAAGTAAAAAGCATTGATACTTAATGAATTTTTCTCCCATTTTTGAGTATTACCTACACCAAGACCTACTGAAATAAAGGAGAGGTCTGTCTTTTCCTGGTCGGGTTGATCAATGGTGTTGAGAAGAAGTACACTTGATAGTGCGTCTCCATATTCTGCTGAATATCCTCCAGTTGAGAAATTAGTTCCTTTGAATAAGAAAGGGGAGAAACGACCACGTGTAGGAATATTGTTTGCAGTTGCAGAAAACGGTTGGAAAACACGAAGTCCATCAATATATACATTAGCTTCATTGGCATCTCCACCACGAACAAAAAGTCTACCATCTTCGGCAACTGTAGAAGTTCCTGGTAGTGTTTGGAAAGCACCAATATAGTCTCCAGCAGCACCAGCGGTAGTAACAATATCTAAAGGTGTTAGCACAGATGCTTTGCTATTGTCTCCAGCAGAAAATGTACCAGCATTCAGGATTACACTTCCGAGAGAGTTAACATCTTCTTTCAAAGTGATTTTTAGGTTTTTCATTTCGTTTACTATTGCGTTTAAAATAAATGTTTCAAAAGAAAGAAATGATACTACTAAGATTTGATCTCCTGTTTCTGCAGTCGTAAAAGAAAAGCTTCCTGTATCCGTGGAAGATGCACCATCATAAGTTCCTTCTAGATAGATGTTTGCACCAGGAATTGGTATGCCAGAAGGGTCCGTTACAGTTCCTGAAATAGTGGTTTGAGCGGTTAAAAAAAGAGAGGCAAGTAGTGAAATGGTAAATAATAAATATCTCATTTGATGTACTGTTGTTTTTTGATTGACAGTTCAAAAGTGTATTAAAACGAAGATTCTAAAAATTGATTCTTACTGAATTGTAGAAAATGTAGGATGGATTGTTAGGAAAGGGAAATAGTATATTTTGAAAAAATAAACTAAAAAATTAGTTGAATCTTTTAACTAATTTTTTAGTTTTACATTTCTTAATCAATGAACTATGAAAAAAATACTCTTTTTATCAATTTTTCTTATCGCAATAGGAGGGAATTCTCAGGAGATGACGGTTTTTTATAAAGAAGAACGTAAATCTGATTATTATCAATTAAGAACATATGTTTTTGAAAAAAGAATGAGTAAGCAAGATTTACAATTGATTAATGATAAAGCGAAGGATCATAGCGATGAACTTGCTAATTATGGTTATGCAAGTGTACTTAGAATTGATCATGAGAAATCAATTTATTATCCATTAGAGCGGCAGTTTAATGATACAATTAATAGTACTGTTTCTTATGGAAAGGACGGGAAACAAACTTTTATTAGTAGAGAGACCTCGGAAAAAGAGTACAAAATTGTTTATATAAATCAAGATACAAAACAAAAATCAAGTGTAGAATATGCTTATGGTAAAGAATATCTGATCGATGAAGAGCTGGTTGATCTAGAATGGAAGTTTACCAATCAGACAAAAATTATTTCTGGATATTTGTGTAAGAAAGCATTGGTTTTTAAAAGAGAAAAGCAAGAGTATACAAGTTATAGCTATGGAAATTATCGAGTAAAAGGGCGTAAACCTGTTGAGGTTTGGTATACGGAAGAAATCAAATCGTCATTTGGACCTTTAGGATATTGGGGGTTACCTGGTCTGATAATAAAAGTGATTGAAGAGGATGCAACTATCTTTTTAGATAAAATTCTTTATACGCTGGATGATTTTGAAGTAAAACCACCAACTCAGGGAGAAAAAATTACTAGAGAGGGATTAGAAGAAATACCAGCGTTACTTTTTCATGAACATTAATTTTTTAATAAACTTATGATTTGAGGTAACATTTTTAGACGAAATGACACATACTTATATAGTCTAAATTTATTATCAAAGGATCCAATTCCTTAGACGAATCATCATTAACCAAAATCTTTACATGAAAATTAAATTATTGATCATACTTTTCTTTATTTCCTTTTTAGGGAAATGTCAGGAAATTACTGTGTTTTATAAAGAAAAGCGTAAGCCAGCTCAAGTATCAACAAAAGAATCTTTTGACACTGATGAAATTTCTGATTATTACAGAGAACAGTTTGCTAAAATTAAGGAAGCTATAAAGTCAGGAGTCAGTAAAGATTCTATTATGTTGATTAGAGAGGAACTTGAGAAAGAAGGAGAACGTATTTCCGCAAGGATTAGTGAAAGAGAGAAGAATAAAAAACCACTAACTATACCGTACTATGACTATATTACTGTATTAAGGATTAATAAAGAAAAATCATTGTACTACCCACAGAATGAAGTGAGTAATGATACCGTTTCTCATAGTCGTACCAATAAAAAAG
This sequence comes from Aquimarina sp. 433, assembly GCF_054054605.1. Taxonomy (NCBI): domain Bacteria; kingdom Pseudomonadati; phylum Bacteroidota; class Flavobacteriia; order Flavobacteriales; family Flavobacteriaceae; genus Aquimarina; species Aquimarina sp. 433. The sequence goes on along the minus strand of NZ_JBSWZK010000005.1, from coordinate 311,204 downwards.
GACGTGAATTAGTAGATGAGAGAATAAACTATAATGATTCGGAAATTATCTATTTGGATACCTCTAAAAAGAAAAAGATAAGTTCTCTAAAAGTGCATAAGTTTGATTATAAAGGAAGAAAATTTCTTATAGAGGAAACATTAGAGCCACAGGAATGGGAACTAACGAATAAGGTTAAAAAAATCGATCAATATATTTGTTATAAAGCCATACTTAAAAATACGGATAAAAAAGTAGAAGCTTGGTATACCAATAAAATCAAAGCTTCTTATGGACCAAAAGGGTATTACGGACTTCCTGGTCTTATATTAGAGCTAAAAGAAGGGGAAAAGATAGTAAGCTTTGATAAGGTTTCCTTATTTCCTTCGGAACCGATCATCATAAACCCACCTAATGAAGGTGAAAAAATTACTAGAGAAGAGTTAGAAAACTTATCTACTAAGATATTTAATGAATATTAATGTACTCAGAAGTGATATGAAAAAAATCTTAATAAGTATTATAGTATTGACTTCATTTATGGCAAAATCTCAAGAGTTAACAGTCTATTATAAAGAAAAGCGTAAACCGGCTCAAGTCAAAAAGAAAGAATCTTTTGATTACACTGAGATTGATTCATTTCTAATAGAAGGAATGAAAAAATTTAGGGCAACACATAAACCTGGTGTTGGTAAGGACTCTATCCAACTCTATAATCAAAAATTTAGAGCAGTGTCAGATAGTCTATACGCTATAGTAAAAGAAAAATTGAAAAAGAAAGAAAGGAATAAAGCGCCATTGGCAATTCCATCTTATGATTATATCACTATTTTGAAGGTTAACAAGAAGGAATCGTTATATTACCCGCAAGACAACGTAAGTAATGATACAGTCTCGAGAACTAGTTTCAATAAAAAAGGTAAAGAATTGGTTGATGAACAGATTAATTACAACGATTCAGAAATTATTTATCTAGACATTTCTCAAAAGAAAAAGATAAGCGCTTTAAAAGTACATAAATTTGATTTTAGAGGGAGAAAGTTTTTGATCGATGAAACATTAGAGCCACAGGAATGGGAGTTAACCGAAGAAACCAAGAAAATCGATCAATATCGCTGTTATAAAGCAATACTGAAAAACTCGGATAAAAAAGTAGAAGCTTGGTATACTAATAAAATTAAAGCTTCTTATGGGCCAAAAGGGTATTACGGGCTTCCTGGTCTAATATTGGAACTAAAAGAAGGTGAAAAGAAAGTAAGCTTTGATAAGGTTTCCTTATTTCCTTCTGAACCAATCATTATAAATCCACCAACAGAAGGTGAAAAAATTACCAGAGAAGAGTTAGAAGGTTTGGCTCAGAAACTATTTGATCAGTATTAATTAAACCCTTTCAATTGCATTTTCTTCTTTGTTCTTAAATGGTCTTACAATTAATCTAGCGGCTTTGTCGTAGTTGATATAATTGTAGGTCCAATTAAAAAAGGTTACAAAACGATTTCTAAAACCTACTAAAAACCAAAGGTGTATAAACATCCATATAAACCAGGCAAAGAACCCTCCAAAACGAAATTTACCTATATCAACAACGGCTTTATTTCTTCCGATTGTTGCCATAGATCCTTTGTCAAAATAAGAGAAAGGAATCATAGGTTTTCCTTGTAATTTACGCTTTATGTTTTTTACTAAATGACTTCCTTGTTGTATCGCTGGTTGTGCAACCATAGGATGTCCTTTAGGATACGCTTCTGTTTGCATCAATGCAATATCACCAATAGCAAAAACATCCTCATACCCTTCAATTTGATTAAATTCGTTGACCTTATAACGATTTGCTCTAGGAATAAGAGCATCCGCTTTTAACCCTTCTACAGGAGCACCAGTAACACCTGCAGACCAAATGAAGGTAGCACTTTGTAATGATAACTCCGTATTGGTAGAAACTACGTTGTTCTCGTAATTGGTTACTTGAGTATTAGTATGAATATGCACTCCCATTTTCTGTAAAAACTTAGAAGCTTTTTCGGAGGCATTCTGACTCATAGGTGGTAACACTCTATCTGCTCCTTCAATAAGATGGATCTCCATTTCGCTAAAATCCATATCAGGATAATCTCTGGGGAGTACGTTTAATTGTAACTCTGCAATTCCACCAGCTAACTCAACACCTGTAGGTCCAGCTCCAGCTAGCACAAAGCGAAGCAGTTCCCTTCGTTTTTCTGGATCAGTAGTAATTACCGCTTGTTCCAGGTTCTCTAACATCAAACTTCGTAAGTTCAAGGCTTGCGGAAGGTTTTTCATTCGCATGGAGTTTTTTTCGATTGTCTGATTTCCAAAAAAATTGGTACGTGCTCCAGTGGCGATAACCAGATAGTCGTATGTAATGCTGCCAATAGATGTATGAACTTCTTTATTTCCTGGATCTATAGAGGTAACCTCTGTCATTCTAAAATAGGTGTTCTTACCTCTTTTTACGATTTTTCGTAATGGATAGGCAATAGAATCTGGTTCTAATGATGAGGTTGAAACTTGATATAATAAAGGCTGAAATGTGTGATAATTGTGTCTGTCTAATAGCACGAGTTGTACATTTTCTTTCACCATTTTTCTGGCTAAAGCTACTCCTGCAAAACCACCTCCGATAATCACTAATCTTGGTAAATTAGTATAAGGAATGTTCATAAATAAAGTGTTGTTCTACAAAGATAAACTGATAATGTCATATAGACTACAGAATATTTATTTTTGTTGATTGCTTCGGTAAAACTGATTGAAAATCAGTTGCTAAAATATTTTTGTTCTAAAAATAGTATCATTAAAAATAAATTTTAGTTCAGAATGTGTAACGTATTTGTTTTATTATCTACTTATAAGATGTAACTAACTAAAGTGAAGAAAGAATTAGAACATAGTTTTGTAACCAATCTTGAGCAAAATCAAAATATAGTGCACAAGGTCTGTAGGATATATACCAATGACCCAGAATCGCATAATGATTTGTTTCAGGAAATTACTATCCAGTTATGGAAAGCGTATCCAAAATTTAGAGGTGAATCTAAATTTAGTACCTGGATGTATAGAGTTTCATTGAATACTGCTATTACACTTTATAGAAAGTCAAAACGAAGTATTAAAACTTCTGATTTTGATGCGATGGATTTTAAAATCACCGCAGAAGAGTATGACGATGGAGTAGAGCAGCAATTAAAACTTATGTACGCGGCAGTAAAACAATTAAATGATATCGAGAAGGCGTTAGTTTTCTTGTATCTGGAAGACAAATCATATAAAGAAATTGCAGAGACTATGGGAATCTCTGAAGTAAATGCAAGAGTAAAAATGAATCGAGTGAAGACGAAGTTGAAAAAAATATTAAACCCATAAAGATGGATGAATTAGAATTATTAAAAAAAGACTGGAAAAGCCGAGATTCGGAACTTCCAAAACTATCATATAATGAGATCTATAAGATGATTTTAAAGAAATCATCATCTATAGTTAAGTGGATCTTTTTGATAAGTGTCATAGAGTTTGTTTTATGGTCTTCGATAGACATTATGGTGAGGCTATCTGGTGAGTATGATGATCTTGAGATTTTAGGATTAGAAAATTTTTCAGTGATATCTACGATTTTATCGTATGGAATATTAATCTACTTTATTGTCCGTTTTTATATCAATTACAAAAATATAAAGACTACAGATTCGGCATCGGTGTTGATGAAAAATATCCTGAATACAAGGAAAACTGTAAAACAGTATGTTTGGGTGAATATTAGCTTTTTGTCTTTAACAACGTTGGTCGTTATTATGTACATGACTTTTTATACAGATACGTATGAAGCTCAATCCGCTGATCAGAACATTCCATTATATGTAGTAATCATTACCTCGGTATTGGTGTTAGCAGTTTTCATTGGATTATTAGCATTGCTGTATCGAGTGGTATATGGAATACTAACCAGAAGGCTTAAAAAGAATTATCAAGAACTTCAGAAACTTGAAGTATAAACAAAAAATCCCTGTTCAATTCAGGGATTTTTTTATTTATTTTCATTAAATGCCGAAGGTAAAAGCTGAGGTATAAATTTTACCAATAACGGTAAAAGGAGACTTCCTCCAGGCAATATAAAAATAGCTAATGACGGAATGGTTTTACAAACGTCTAATAGCTGCTGTTTCATTTGTTGTTTTTCTTCCTTAGAAAGGTCTCTTACTGCAGATTGTCCTAATAATATCATTAAATCCTTACTCTCAGAGATTTCTTTTATAAGTCGTTTCTTATTTCTTAGGATAAGAATACTTACAGTTCTTGAAGTCTGTTTGTAAAAATGAAGCGCTGGATTCGAATAATTGAAAAAAGAAATCTCATCTTTATGATCATTTACAAACCTAAGAACAGAATCCAATGATTCCTGAACCCATCTGTTTGATAATGCTAACTCTGCTCCCAAAGCACGCATAAAATCCTGTTCTCCAAGATCAATTTCTTTATCATTCCAAACGGCTAAACTTGTAAGATCAAGAATATAACGTTTCTCTAAGTCATCGGTATAAGTATCTAGATCGACTTGGTCAAAACTTGCATCCTCCTCCGTACTAATCGTGGTATATCGTACCGAAGAAGCGAAAAGTTTTACTAACAATTCATAATAATCATCTTTCTCTATTTTAGAATTTAATGCCAGAAATACAATATTTGTTAAGGTTTCTTCCAGCGACGCTGCATATTCTATTGGGTTGATATCATGAATTAGAAAATGTTCAAAAGCAAGTACATCAATAAAGAGTAATGCATTTGTAAGCAAATGACTAAAGTTCTTTTTAAAAATAGATTCATTCGTTTGGATACGAGTGTTTATAATCTTTTCAAGTTTTTCACTCTTGTTAGAAGTCAATGAATTGATAAAAGAAAAGAAAGACTTTTTCGTATCTAAATATTCATAAAACTCAACTAATGCATTGATACAATCTTTAGAACTTCCATTGTCGATAGTTTCATAATAGGTCACTACCAATGCAGAGAAAAGATTAATTTTTGTTTTCTCTTCTTCCGAGTAGGTTATTTCGGAGTCTAACGATATCGCTAATGAAATGGAAGTGCCATAAATAAAACCAGCTTCTCTCAGTTTTGGATACAATTCATCTAGAGATGATACTGGGAGAGCGTCTAAGTCAAATTCTCTTAAAAACTTATCTATCCAACCAGAAGTTGATGGGTTCATGAGTCTATTGGTTTATGGCAAAGTTAAATTTATTTTTCTTCTAAAGACAAACTCAAAGGATTAGTATATGCAAATTTAATACTTAACTATTTTTTAACACTTTTAGGAAAACCGTCTTCTTCATAAGCTCGTAAGTAAAAGCGTAAACATTTAAAATTAAATAAAAATGAACAAGATTAGAAAAACAAATTTATACATCCTTGGCGGGCTTTTAAGTTTAGGGATTGTTTTAATGGCGGCAGACCACATTGATGCACCGGATGTAGTAGGCAGCACAGCAGACATTACGGATCTTTATGCATTTGAAGGGGGTAACCCAGATAATACGGTATTCGTAGCAAATGTTCAAGGATTACTAGCTCCTGGAAGCTTGGCAAGTTTTGACGAAAATGTCTTAGTAGAGATCAATATCGATAATGATGGGGATCTTGTAGAGGATTTGGTCATACAAGCAATACCAAGAGATGGTATAATGTACTTTTTTGGACCTTATCAGCCTACTCAAACAGGCCTGAATAGCACAATCAATGAAGATACTCAGTATTTAGGACAAGTAGCCATTAGTACAGGTGCCAATGCTACAACTTCTGAAGCAAATGGTATATCCTATTTCGCTGGTTTAAGAGAAGACCCTTTCTTTTTTGACTCCAATCAATTTAATGCAATTATTGGTGGAATGGCACCTGGAGGATTTAATAATCCAGGGAATGATGATTTTGATGGTACCAATGTATTATCTATCGTAGTAGAAGTTCCTAATTCACTATTAGGTGGAACCTTCAGCCATCCGGCAGGAACAGGTGTTGAAGTATTTAATACTTGGGCAGAAGCTAAAAGAAAACAATAATCAAAAATTTAATAATACATAATTATGAAACTTAATAATTTTAAAAATATATCAGCAATATTCATATTAACTCTAGGATTTGTTAGTTGCAGCAGCGATGATGACGTTATAGTAATTGATCCACCAGTAGCGGTAGATTTTTCTGGAACATTTTCTCAGGAAGATCAGATGGGAAGACCAGGAATCAATACAGTTTTTAGCGCAACACCAGATATCGAAAACGATTTTAATGTTACTATTCCTTCTCAACAGGGAGCAGCTTTTCAATCCTTATTCGAAACGCAATTGGCCAATCTTCATGGAGCATTTGGTGTTACTTACGAAAACAATATTTTAGGATTAGACATTACAACCTTAACAACAGTTCTTGCTTCTGATGTATTACAAGTTGCTCCAGATGCACCGACAACATATTTTGATGGAACTAATGTGTTAACTGGTAGAACTTTAACGGATGATGTGATTGACGTTTCTTTAATATTACTTTTCGGAGGTCAAAATGGAGATCGCTTTAATGGACAAGATATTGACGGAGATGGAACTCCAGACTTGCCAATCTTGGTAACAGATGGTGTTAGTAATGCCGGAGAAACTCCCTCTAATACTTTTCCGTATTTAGAAGCACCACACGGTTCTTAATATTATAAACAACATAATTTACTGTCAAACTGAGTCTGCCTTTTAGCATAAAAAGTCAGCCCTCAAATGACTTTGTATACCCTATAATGAAAGGGAAAGTAGACTCAGTATGGGCAGTAATCTTTAATTAACAAAATCAAAAAACAATACTTATGAGAATTCTAATAAATATAATGGTCTTTCTTATTAGTGTATTAGTACTATCCTGTGGGAATAAAGAACAACTAATTACTAATTCAGAGGAGTACGCTCAATATCTTGGCGTAACAGAAAACCAAGCATCTAAAGAGGCAAAATTACAACTAGAGTTTTGGAATAAAAGAATAAAAAAAGATAGTTTACAACTTACAGCACTGGGGCCAGTGGCTTCTGCCTATACTCAACTTTTTGAATCTACTGGAGAGATTAAATACCTAAAATTAGCGGAAAAAGCATTAACCAAATCTTCAGCAATAGCTACGATTGGAAAATCAGATCATCTTTTAGCACTTGCTCATAACTATATCTCTCAGCATCGCTTTATTGAAGCTAAGGACGCAGCTATGGGAGCATATGTATTAGGAACCAATACGAATGCTACTGAAATGGTACTTTTTGATGTGTCTATGGAATTAGGGGAGTATGATAATGCGCACAAATATTTAGAAAAATTTGCAAATCAAAATGATTATAACTTTTTAATTCGCTTGGCAAAATGGAATGATTATAAAGGAAATCTAGATGCTACTATACGAAATATGGAGAAAGCTTTGAAAATAGCACTAAGTAGTAAAAATGATAACTTATTACTTTGGTCATACACTAATTTAGCTGATTATTATGGTCATGCCGGACGAATAAAGGAATCATACGCACACTATATAAAAGCCTTAGAAATAGATCCTGCAAATGCTTATGCAAAAAAAGGAATCGCTTGGATCACATATTCTTATGAAGATAGACCAGAAGAAGCTTTGAAAATATTAGACGCAATAACAGATACTCATCAAAGTCCAGATTATTTTCTATTAAAAGCAGAAATAGAAGAATACCTTACTAATGAAATAGCAAAAAAGATAAACTTAATCAAGTACAGCAACGCTATAAAAGATAAATCATACGGTGGTATGTATAATGTACATACAGCATTACTATTAGCCGAGGAGTATGAAATATTTGATAAAGCACTGGAAATAGCTGATGTGGAAATAGAGAATCGGCCAACTCCACAATCATATGATCTAAAAGCATATATATTACTTCTAAAAGGAGAGCATAAAAAAGCACTAAAAATAGCTGAAGAATTTGTTGTCAATAAAACTTTTGAACCTGTCGCTAATCTTCATATTGCCCAAATCTATAAGGCAAATAATCTATTAGGAAAAGCAGATCCAATTTTTGAGGATTTAAGGGAAAGCTCTTATGAATTAGGTCCGGTCATGTCCAGTGTAATAACTAACCTATAATTATTTAAAAGGTCTAAATAAAATACCATGCAAAATATTCTAGTAATACTTTCACTGATATTCGGTGTGTACGGCTACACCCAAAACCAAACCGTAAAAGGAAAAGTTGTTGATACGTTTGATGTTCCACTTGGTGAAGTATATATCTACAGTAATGAAACTAAAAACCATACACATACATTAGAAAACGGAACTTTTATCCTAGGAGATATTAAGGTAGGAGATACATTAACCGCGCGATTGCTAGGTTTTGAAACGAAAAACATCGTTCTGAAAAAAATGGACATTGAAAACGGAATTACACTAGTATTAGAAAATAAAATCTTCCAGTTAGATGAGTTGATTCTAAAACAAGAAATTAATCCTTTACAGTTGATTAATAAGTTAGATATGAAAGTTAATCCTGTAAACTCGTCACAGGAACTATTGCAAAAGGTACCAGGTTTGTTTATCGGTCAGCATGCTGGAGGAGGAAAAGCAGAGCAGATTTTTCTAAGAGGTTTTGATGTAGATCATGGAACTGATGTTTCAATTTCGGTAGATGGAATACCTGTGAATATGGTATCTCATGCACATGGACAAGGGTACGCAGATTTGCATTTTATCATTCCAGAAACGATAGAAAGCATACGTTTTGGAAAGGGTTCATATACAGCTGATCAAGGAAACTTTAATACTGCAGGATATGTGGCTTTTAACACTAAAGACAGTTTTGAGAATAATCAAATTAAAGTAGAAGCAGGTCAATTTAATACATTAAGAACCGTAGGTTTATTCAATTTTTTAGGAGCTTCTAATCAAGGAAGAGGAACGGTAGCACTAGAATATTTAGAAAGTGATGGTCCATTTGATTCTCCTCAAAACTTTAATAGAATTAATTTTGTGGGAAAGTATACAACCCAATTACAGGATACGCAAAAGATAACTTTTTCTGCCTCACATTTTACCTGTAGATGGGATGCTTCTGGTCAAATACCGAATAGAGCTATAGTTCAGGGATTAATTTCACGATTTGGTGCTATAGATGATACCGAAGGTGGTAATACATCCAGAACTAATTTCAATTTTACCTATAACAAGTATTTAGGAGACTATAGTTCTTTTAGAACGAATGTGTTTTATTCACTTTATGATTTTGAACTATATTCTAATTTTACATTCTTTTTAAATGATCCTATAAACGGAGATCAGATTAGACAAAAGGAGCAGAGAAATTTATTCGGTTTTAATAGTGTTTTTAACACTAAAAAATATTGGGATCAAGTAGAAGCAGTTTTTAATACTGGAATAGGACTTAGAAATGACGCTGTTAAAGGGAACGAATTATCCAGAACTGTAAATAGAAATGAAACTTTAGAAAACGTAAGTTTAGGAACAGTAAATGAAACCAATGCCTATGTCTTTGCGGATGCAACCATAAACTTTGGGAAATTAAAAATAACGCCAGCAGTTCGTCTGGACTATTTTAAATATACGTACGAAGATGCTTTATTAACTCCTTTTCGAATACAATCAGAATCCAAAGCTATTATTGCTCCCAAATTACGGATTGAATATGATCCAATTGATAACTTACAACTGTTTGCTAAGTCTGGAATTGGATTTCATAGTAATGATACCAGAGTAGTAGTCACCCAAAAGGGAGAAGATATTTTACCAAAATCTTATGGAATCGATGCAGGGATTAATTGGAAACCGTTTTCAAAAGTATTTTTAAATACGACATTTTGGTATTTAGGTTTAGAACAAGAGTTTGTCTATGTAGGTGATGAAGGTATTGTAGAACCAAGTGGGGAAACGAGAAGGTTTGGGATAGATTTCAGTGGACGATATCAGGTTAATGATTGGTTGTTTTTAGATACAGATCTTACTTATACTCATGCCAGAAGTGTAGATGCGTCCGATGGAGAGGATTATATTCCGTTAGCACCAAAGGTTACAGCGGCAGGAGGAATTAGTATAGAAAATTTTAATAATTTCTCCGGAAGTCTACGATACCGTTATTTAGGAGATCGTCCTGCCACCGAAACGAATAGTATTGTTGCAGAGGGATATACAGTTATCGATATGTCTTTAAATTATCGATGGAAACAGTTTGACTTCTCCGTTAGTCTCGAAAACTTATTGGATACAGAGTGGAATGAAACGCAATTTGCTACCGAATCTAGACTTGCAAACGAAAGTGAAGCCGTAGAAGAAATTCATTTCACACCAGGAACTCCTTTTTTTGCAAAAGCAGGTATAACCTACAGATTTTAGAAATTAATAGTAATTAGAAAAACAGGAATAAGTAAGTTAATTGGTTTTGTTTTTTGATGTTGTTAGAAGAAGCTTGTTTGTTGAGGTACAAACAGGCTTTTTATTAATGAAGTGTTTTAAACTTTTTTGATTTAAGTGAAAAATAGCAGTTTTGTGATCAGATGAAGTAATTTTTTAGTTGCATAGCAGCGCTACGGAAGTCAAAAATTGCGGAATATGGGTGCAAAAAAGCATTTTTTTAGCAAATTGAAAAAGTTTAAACCACTTCAATATATACAGAAATAATATTTCACCGAAAACGGGTATTCTAAAATAATTTCTGTTGTATATCTTTGGTTACCATATGTAATACGCTAATCAATGATTAATTCAAAGTGCTTTTTATTCGGTTTTATCTTTTTTTGTGTCATTTCTTTTTCTTGTAATTCTTCAAAAACATCCAAAGTAGAAGATACAAGGCCATATTTTGAAGGGGAAATTAAATTATCCGAAGCCAGAGGATTGTATGGTGCTTTAACCAAGGTAAATACCACCTACTATATTTCAGAAAATCGAATAAAGAGAGAACAAAGATGGGGAGGAGTCTATAGTGTTCTAGATAATTATGCGGGTATTATTATCGATATGGAAAAGGATAGCGTAACGATGTATTATGCGGATAAGTTTAGTAAGGTGAAAAATAAGCATACACTTAGTATTAAAAAGTATAAAACGTATTTAGAAACCAAAACAATTCCTAACGGTATTCCATCTCCAGTAGACCATACATTCGAGCTTCTACCAGAGTATAAACTAATACATCATGTTAAAGATTCTACGGTAATCCATGGCTTTACTTCAGATTTTTCCAGATATCATGATAATTCTGATTTTTTAAAACAGGATATTTTTGATTCCAAAGAAATAAAAGTGAAAAGAGATTTTTTAGAGCTGATTTTTATAAATCTTCCTAAAGAAATTAATTTTCCACTAGCGTCAGAATCAAAGCTTACATTTTCTGAGATCAGTAACGATTCCATTATCAAAGGAAAACAAACCAAGGCTTTAGATCAATTTGCCAGGAAATTACTACGTAAAAAAGACTCAACTATTAACAAAGAAAGTGATTTAGAAAAACTAGCTAGCAATAAATGGTTGAATCTTGGTCTTAAAATATTAAAAAAGGGAGTAGATCTTAATATTCACGTAACTACAGAGGTTTCTGAATTTTCTGCTAGAGAACTTTTAGATATCGATATATCTTTGCCCTCAGGAGATTTTACAAGTGTTTTAGAATTTGATGATTTTTTAGAAGATCTCCCAACTGGTGGTGGAGGAGATTTCGATGATTAAGTAGATTTTTTTATTTAAGAAGCTACCGTTCCCAAGGTGTATAATTGCTCTAGCGTAGGAGATTCACTTCCACCTTCAGGTTCTAAAGTAATACCAAAAGCTTCAGATTCATTGGCGTTTTTTAGAGAGAATATTTTGTTTTCATCTTCCGTAAACGTATCTAAAATTCCTAAACTTGTTGGAGTAAGAGGATTAAGTTGTAAAGACCATACTTGGTAAACCTTTCCTGGAGGAGGTGTAGGCAATCCAGCTACATCGATATATGCAGTTTGTTTGTCTTTGTCCCAATAAACTGTAGCATAGGCATTAGGATCCACTTTTTGAGCTTCTAAAGGAATCTGTAATATATCTTTATTTCTAAGGACACTTAATAATGATTTTGTATTGGATAAATCACTTTCTATAACATTCAGTTTTCCTTCTAATACGTTTTGTTCTATCTGGGATTGTACAACTTGCTGTCGTAATTCTTTATTCTTCGCAAATTGAATAAACAATCCAACTAATAGTGCAATAGAGGCTGCCCATCCTAGGTATGCTGTCCATTTGGTTCTTTTAGCATGTATAGGAATAGTCTTTACATCAGTGTCTCTAGAACTTAGTTTGCTTTTAATCGAATTAAAAACCGTTTCCGGATTATAAGGCGCAGTGGTTGCAGAAAGTTGTAGTAGCGATTTTTCAATTGCTCTTACTTCTTCTTCGATTTCAGGATATTCCTTTAGAGCCTTATATACTTCAGCATTTTCTTTTTCAGAAAGTGCTCCATATACGTAAAGCTCTAAAATTCCAGACGATATGTATTTTTCGATATCCATTTTTATTCTGCTAAGACTTCTCTTAATTTATTAATACAAATTCTGTTCCGAGTTTTAATAGTTCCTATTGGGATGTCTAATTCCTCTGAAGCCTCCTTTTGTGTATATCCCTTAAAAAATAGTAAGTCAATGACTTTTCTACAAATTGGTTCAAGTATATCAATATACTTTGTAATACCAATAGCATCCATTTTATTAGAAAAATTACTTTTTTGTTCTAATATATCTACGAAATTATCAGCGGTTTGGTTTTGCTTAGCGTTTTTAAAAGCAGTAGATCTTGTTTTATCAATGGCAGCATTTCTTGCAATGTTTAGTATCCAAGTAAAAAATCGACCTTTCTTCTCTGAATAGGAACTTGAATTATTCCATATTTTTATGAATACATCCTGTAATACTTCTTCTGCAAGGGTTTCATCTTTTAGAATGGTATATATAATTCCCAAAACATTTTCAGAATACATTTCGTAAATACGTTCAAAAGCCTTTTCGTTCTTTTGTTGTAATTGCAAAATTAATTCGTTAGGCTGCATAAAGATGAAATCGTGTAGTACGAATGTACTGTTTTTCTATAAAAAACAAAAGAGTCTAGTAGAGAAGACTATTAGACCCTTTTGATATATTATTTTGTAGTTAGTTTATTTGATAATTCCTCCACAACTCACTCTGCTTCCAGCAGCGCCAGAAGGTTGCGATTTAAAATCATCAATACCCTGATGTACAATAATTGCTTTTCCGACAATATCTTTTTTATCATCTCCACAACCGATACACCATTCGTTAGTAGCAAATGTAATGGCACCTTTTCCATCCGCAGTAGCATTGAAATTACCAATATCTCCTTTATGATATCCTTCGATTGCTCCCCATTTTCCATGAGGTTCCATAGTAGGATTCCAGTGCCCTCCAGTAGACTTTCCGTCATCTGATGAACAATCTGCTTTTTCATGGATATGGATAGCATGCTCTCCTTCTGCTAGTCCATTTAAATAGGCTACCATGGTAACTACACCACCATCTTCGGTAAAAGTTATATTTCCGGATACTTTACTGCCACTCTTCGGAGATAAGGAAATCGCTAATGTTTTTACATTTTGAATTTCTTCTTTTTCCTCGTTAGTTTCCTTCGAAATTTCTTCATTTACCTGTTTGTCATATGCTTTTCCTTCTTTCTTTTCACCATTGCAACTAACAAGAATGATGGATAAAAAGGCAATTATCGCAAAACTGAGCGTTTTCATATTTCATGGGGTTCTTTCGTTAAGTGCTACCTAAGATAGGGTTGTTTTCGCTTATAGCAAAGGATTTAAGAGGTTTTTACGTTTTGTTATATAGAAATTGTACTTAATTGTGTGATGCTAATTCCTGTATTATTGTCAGCAGCTAGTCTATATTGATACAAACCTGTCTCTCCGATAGCAATTAAAAGATCTTCAGAAATAATCACGTCAAAAGCTTGTTTATTTACAGAAGTAACCAAATTAGATTCTGCAGGATTCGAGATGTCGAACACTTTGATTTCGTCATCACAAACTATTAAGAAATCCTGATATAATCCTAACCCTCTTGGGAAAGTCAAATTTCTGGAACTTACCAATATAGGTTCTGTTACCGTTGTAATATCATATATTTCTAAAAGGTTTATATTGTTACCACAAAAGGTGTCTGAGTGTAAGGTAACGTAGGCATGCGTATCATTTGCAATAACAGGATCACAGGCTGTAAAATGTGCTACTTCAGATAATTTTTGAGGAAATTCTGGATTAGTCAATCCATAGATAAACATTCCGTTTCTAGAACCTATGTACAAGTAATTCTTGTAACTAAAAAGAGTTTCGATATCAAAACCAATAGGAATAGTATTTACCTGGACAGGATCTTTTATATCGGTAATATTAAAAACAGTGAGGTCGGTGTTATCCACGGTATATAGATAATCTCCTACTAGCGTAAAAGTCGCTAATGATCCTCCCTGACCGTCGGAAGAAATAGGAGCTGAAGTATCAGAAGAATCAGAATCGCAACTAAATATTATAAAGGAAGTGAGAATCATATAGATATATTTTTTCATAATGTTTTCTTTTAATTGATTAGAGTCCAACCTACAACGACGTTATCCGTGGGAATATCAAATGGTAAAAATCCATCTGGTGAGCGTAATTCTGGAAATACATTGACTACTCGTTTTGTGAGCGTAATTCCATTTGCAGTATCATATTCTACTGCGATGAGGTCAGTAGCTTGATTGATATAAATCATGTTATCCCTAATCGCCAAATCCGTAGATCCTGGAGCTTCTAAAAATTTGATGGGAGTTGGAGAAGATGGATCACTATTATCATACACATGAAAACCTTTATGTACTTCATTGATAAAAAGTAGATCATCTTTTATATAGATTTTTCCAGAAGTAGTAATAGAGATTGGGTCTTTTAATGAAACCGAATTTTCAAAATCATTTCGATTTATTAAAATTGGTTCATATTGTGATCCCATTATGATAAAATCATCATCATTGTCTTCGCAGTCCGCAAAAAAAGGACAGCAGCTTTGCAGTAAAATAAGGAAGGTCCCTAATAGAAGTAATTTCGTTTTTTTCATCTTTTGATTGTTTGCTTAAAAGATGAAATGATTTAAAAAAGGTTGCGTATAGGTTTTCTAGTTTGGTGAATTTTCAAATGGTATTCCTTTGGAATCTCTACTTTTTTGAGGTGTTTTTATAAGATTATAATTTCTTGATTATTTGTTTTTTATCTCGGATTCCGAGTTTTATGTTTTCAGTGATAATAAGTGATTTATCTATTCTGGTTTGGGAGTTTTTGTATTGCAATACATAGTAAATAAGACTTCTTTTCATTCCATCAGTAAAAGATTCAAAAACTTCAGAAGCTTCAGGGTCACTTTGCAATACAGCTTCTAATTCTTCGGGCATTTCTACACCATATTTAGAAGTGTCTTCTAATAATTGTACTTCAAAATAATCATTTGGAAAGACGTTTACTACTTTTTGATTTTTTTTACTAAACATGAAATAATACTGATCCTTTCGTTTTAATAATGCTGCATGAAATTTAATGGAAAATTCCCCAAAACTTATTTTTACAATAACTCTTTTATGATTTTGAAGAATGAAAGGTGTCACAATATCTTTTGGGATCAATACAGTATGCGTAGATAGTAGGGTAGTTTCGAAAATGGTACTTTTCATTGATGCTATTTAGATGTTTAATAAGTTATGATGTCTTTTTACTTTTTAAGGTGGTAAAACCATGGTTAAAGTATTCAAAAATATATAAATATTTGAGTGTAAAGATTTAGTATCAGAATAAGTTGTTTAATGTTTTTTTGACTTTGTTAGTCAAATTGATAAAAATTGATCAGTAAAAACGATTTTTTGCCCAAAAAGAGAAAAAAAAATCTACAGGTATACCGTAATTAGAGAACGGGATAGTTATTATTCTGATTCTTAGGAATTTTAATTTAACCTAATGTTAATATTTTCTAAACTCTAGTGTTTATATAGGTTAACTAACAAATGATAGTTTGATAAAAAGCCCTCTTTTTTTTAATGAAGAAAAATCAATGAAAATGTAAAATTGTTAAACTTCTTTCAGAGTTTTGATATATGTGCAGGAAACATTTGGGTTTTTGTTAACTTTATTTAACACAAATTCAAATTTATACATATGAGAAAAATGTACTCGTTTGTCTTACTGACATTACTAGTAGGGCAGGCAATGTTTGCACAAAGCATTATGGATGGTATTGTTAAAAACCATCTAAACGGAACGACCGCAAAGTCGGCACTCACAATGGACGATGTTTCTGAGTGGAAAGTAACGGATGTTGTTCCTTCACTAAACCCAGCGATTCAGCATGTTTATGTTCAGCAGTATCATTTGGATATTCCTATTCAATATGCTACGTATAAACTTACTGTAAAGAATGGGCAGGAGGTAACTTGGGAAATTGATCAATTTGTAAAGGATGTTAAGTCCAAAGTAAATTCTGCAAAAGCGTCTTTATCTCCTGAGACAGCAATTATGAATGTGGCCAAAGCTCATAATCTAAGTACGCCTAGATTAACCAAATCTAATAGTAAAGTTAAGGGTGATTGGGTATATGAAAATTCTGGAATTTCATTAGAACCTATTAAAGCTAAACAAGTTTACATTAAACAAGATGATCAATTGATACTTACCTGGAAAGTTAGTTTGTATCAAAAAGATGGTCAGCATTGGTGGAATGCTAACGTAGATGCTACTACGGGAAGGATTTTACATACCGAAGATTGGGTAATCAAATGTAATTTCGGTGATTCAGATCACGCGGCTCATGATCATGACGGTCATAATCATGGAAAATCTGTACTTTTTGGAGCTGATATTCCAACTGCACCTACAGAAGCCGAAGCAAAGGCTATGGCTTCGTTTGCACCAGATTCCTATAATGTTTATCCACTTCCTGTAGAATCTCCAATTCATGGAGGTCGTTCTATTATAACTGATCCGGCGGATGCAACGGCTTCTCCTTTCGGATGGCATGATACAAACGGTAGTGCGGGAGCGGAGTTTACGATTACACGTGGTAATAATGTATGGGCTCAAGATGATAGTAATGGTAATAACGGGACTGGTTTCTCTCCAGATGCAGGAGCTAGTTTAGATTTTGACTATCCAGTAGATTTAACACAGCAACCTAGTTCTTATAGAAGTGCTGCAATCACTAATTTATTCTATTGGAACAATGTTATCCACGATATCTTCTATCAGTATGGTTTTGATGAAGCTAGTGGTAATTTCCAAGAGAATAACTATGGACGTGGTGGAGCAGGAGGAGATTCTGTAAATGCAGATGCTCAAGATGGTAGTGGAACAAACAACGCGAATTTCTCTACTCCTGGAGATGGAGGAAATCCACGTATGCAAATGTTCTTATGGAATCAAACGAATCCAGGAAGAGATGGAGATTTTGATAATGTAATTATCGTACACGAATATGGACATGGAATTTCTATAAGATTAGTAGGAGGACCAAGTTCTAATGTACTTGGTGGTTCTGAGCAAATGGGAGAAGGATGGTCCGATTACTTTGGATTAATGCTTACCATGAAAGCTGGAGATGTTGGTACCGATGGAAGAGGTGTAGGTTCTTATGTATTAGGTCAGGCACCAGATGGAGCTGGAATTCGACCAACAAGATATTCTATTGATAGATCGATAAATAACACAGATTATGCTGATATAGGTGGTTTAGCAAGACCTCATGGAGTAGGATATGCATTTGCTACGATTTTATGGGATATGACATGGTTACTAATAGATGCTGAAGGATTTGATCCAGATTTCTATAATGGAACTGGAGGAAATAATATAGCATTAGCTTTAGTAACAGAAGGATTAAAAAATACGGCTAATAACCCTGGTTTCGTTTCTGGTAGAGATGGAATTCTTCAGGCTGATCAAGATTTGTATGGAGGTCAGTATGAGTGTTTAATTTGGAAGGCATTCGCAGAGCGTGGTGTTGGTCAAGGAGCTAATGAAAATAATAATGGAGGAACTAATGGTCAAACGGATCAGACAGTTTCTTTTGACAATCCTTGTGATGGTGGTGGACCTGGACCTGGTGGAGACGAGTGTTCTGGAGATATTGCTTCGTTCCCATATAGCGAAAGTTTCGAAGGATCAATTGGAGATTGGTCACAAGTAACAACAGATGACTTAGACTGGACTGTAGATTCTAATGGAACTCCTTCTAATGGAACTGGACCTAGTAGCGCTGCAGATGGAAATTCTTATATCTACGTGGAAGCTTCAGGTAACGGAACAGGATATCCTAATAAGAGAGCTATTCTAAATTCACCTTGTTTGAATTTCAGTGGATTAACTTCACCAACATTAAGCTTCCAGTACCACATGGTTGGTAGTGCAATCGGAACTTTTGCTGTTGAAGCTAGAACGGACAATACAGGAGAGTGGACTAGCGTATTCAGCAGAACAGGAGCTCAGGGAACTGACTGGAATACTGCAAATGTAGATTTATCTGCTTATGCAGGTGAAGCAAGTGTACAACTTCGTTTAAATACGGTAACCGGATCAAGCTGGCAAGGTGACGTTACGATTGATGATTTAAGCATTACGGATGGAACTACTCCTCCAGATCCAACTTGTGATTCAATCGACTTTAACGCTTTCACAATTACTTCATTCTCTAATCAGGATGCAGCTGGAGATTTCTCTATAGTAAGTGGAGGAGCTGGTTTATCATTAAGCAATAACACTTGGAAGTTTATCGCATTAAACTATACTGTTACTGCTAATACAGTAATAGAGTTTGACTTTAGCAGTACTTCGCAAGGAGAAATTCATGCAGTTGGTTTTGAAAATGATAACTCTTTAACTTCTACTAGATATTTCAAAGTACATGGTACACAGAACTATGGAGTAACGAACTTTGATAATTACTCTGGTGGAACAACTACTTACACCATTCCAGTAGGTAATTTCTACACAGGAAGTATGGATCGATTAGTATTCATTAATGATAATGATGCAGGATCAGGTAATAACTCAATTTTCTCGAATGTGAAAATATATGAAGGATCTTGTGGTAGTTCAGCGGTAGTAGCGGACTTCGGACCAACAACTCCAATTTTAGGAGATGAGGATGAAGAAAGTGTATCTATATTCACTATTGCTCCGAACCCATTAAAAAGAGGTGGAGTATTACAACTTTCTATGAATAATGCTAAGAGCACAAATACTACTTACTCTATCATGAATATGATTGGTCAGGTAGTTGGACAAGGAAACGTAAGTGGTAGTCAAACTATCAATGTAGGAAACCTTGATGCTGGTATGTATTTATTAAAAGTGCAGGGAGAAACAAAGAGATTCGTAATCAAGTAGATTAGATTAATATCTTAAGTTAGTTAGAAAGCCGTTTTACTTATAAAACGGCTTTCTTCGTTTTAAACAAGGTACTGTAAGAGATTGTTTTACCATATAGAATAACTAATAAAGGCGTTAACCCATGAGGAATTCTGAATACCACTTCGTGTATATTTTGATGAATGGATTGTAATGGGAAATCCAAATAGAAATTTGCCGCAATTCTGGCAATTGCAGTTAGTAATCCCCAAATAACGGCATACCATAAAGCGTATAACTGAAGCTTCGGAATAAAAATAAGAATAGCAAGAATAAAATCGATAATACCTGCTATGTATAAAAATGTAATCGCATTTTCTTCAGAAAACCCAAGAATTTGAATAACCATATCTACAAATTTTCCTGGGACTGGATAAAAACCAAAAGCATATAATCCATGACAGAAGAAAGTAAAAGCGATAAGAAGTTTAAGTATAAAGATGAACTTTTCTAAATTAAATTTTTCTGAGAAACTATACAGTAGAACAAAAGGTAATCCGAATTGAATACTATGCTCAAAAAACTGTGCAGCATGATAAAATTTTTCCTTAGTCATTAATACTATAAGTAATATTAAACTAAATCCTCCAATCAATATCGGAATTCGAAACCATTTTCTATTGATGTTTTTTATCAGAATAACGGAAATAGCAGCTATCAGATACAGTACTCCGTTGAGTTTTATAATAGTCTGTATTACACTATCGGTTTTAGCACTTGTTACATATTCTTGCCAAGGAGTTTTAAATAACCCTTCGATGATTGGTTTTAAGGTGGATTCATCCCAAAAAAAAGTGCGATAAGGTGCATCCCAAAATAAATGTTGATAGGCTCTACCTATAAAAATGAGAAATACGCAGGTCTTAAGGAGTAGTTGAGTTTGATTACTTTTCATTTTGCAAAGTAACATAGCAGTATGTTAATAGACTGTGAAATGATGGTTATTTTTTTTCTAGGTTAAAGGTGTGAAATTTAAGTATGAATTAAATATCAGGAATTATTAATTATTTACAAATCGATACACTAAATTTGAGTAACTAACTTAATCATATTACCAAAATGAAACAACTTATTACACTACTTTTAGTGGTTTGTGGGCTGCAACTCCATGCTTCAAATGATAAATATCGCTTAACCCTAAGAGGAAATCCATCGACCTCAATTGTGATAGGATGGAATCAATATTCTGGCAATAATGTAAGAGTATACTACGGAACTACAGATTACGGAACTAATTATAATAGTTATCCATTTACTAAAACACCAGATAGAACAGTATCTTACAAAGGAATGAATAATACATTTGCCAGACTGACTGGTTTACAGCCTGATACTGCATATTATTTTGTGATAAGAGATAGTCAGGGAACGAGTGAGCGTTTCTGGTTTAAAACAGCACCTGCTGATAAAAGTAGATTGTCATTTATTGCGGGAGGTGATTCTAGAAACAATAGAACACCAAGACAAAATGCCAATAGATTGGTGGCTAAACTAAAACCTCATGCAGTATTATTTGGAGGAGATATGACTGATGATGATACGAATAGTCAATGGAGAGATTGGTTTAATGATTGGCAGTTAACAATTGCTTCTGACGGCAGAATGTTTCCTATTGTAGCGACCAGAGGAAATCATGAAGATAGCAATAATAGTGTTTATAATTTATTCGATACTCCATCATCAAGTGTGTATTATGCACTAACTTTTGGGGATAATCTCGTAAGAACATATACATTGAATACGGAGATTTCTATTTCTGGTAATCAGACTACTTGGTTACGAAATGATTTGAATGCAAGTACGAACGTTATTTGGAAAATCGCACAATATCACAAACCTATGCGACCTCATGTTTCTTATAAATCGGAAGGATACAGCCAATATAATAACTGGGCGCAATTATTTTATGATAAAGGAGTAAGGTTGGTGGTAGAATGTGATGCACATACCGTAAAAACCACTTGGCCAGTAAGACCATCTACAGGATCAGGTAGTGATGAAGGTTTTATAAGAGATAACCAAAATGGAACAGTGTATGCCGGAGAAGGATGTTGGGGAGCTCCATTACGATCTAATAATGACAATAAAAATTGGACTAGGAATTCTGCTAGATTTAATCAATTTAAATGGATTTTTGTTGATGAAAATAAAATCGAAACCAGAACGATAAGAGTTGATAATGCTTCGCAGGTTGGTTCTGTATCTAACAGTAATGTTTTTCAAATACCTTCTAACTTAGATATCTGGAATCCTTCTAATGGTAGTGTAGTTACGATCAATAAGGGAACTACTACAGATCCTGATACAGGTCGTATAGAAGTAGCGATAAGTAGCGGAAGTGACGATGTAGAAGAACGACAAAATGGAGATATGTATACCAACAGTAGTGATTTAGAACTGGTATACGATAGTCATAGTAATGCTGGTAATCAGGTGATTGGTCTTAGATTTAGATCTTTGGCATTACCAAAAGATGTAACCATCACAAACGCCTATTTGCAATTTACAGCAGATGAGAGTAATAGTGCTAATGCAGAATTAGAAATTGCTTTACATGATAGCAGTAATTCTTCAGCATTTAGTACAAGTGATTATAATGTTTCGAATAGAGCTTTATTTTCAAGTAAAGTAGTTTGGAATCCAAGTTCTTGGTCTAGCAACCAGAGTGGTTCTGGACAGCGAACTCCGAACTTGAAAAATATGGTGCAGCAATTGGTTAATAAAAACAACTGGTCTTCTGGGAACAATGCTACTTTTATTATCAGAGGAATAGGAGTTAGTTTAACCAACACTTCTGCAAAAAGAGTTGCGGATTCTTACGAAGGAGGAGCCAGCAAAGCCGCAAGATTAGTTGTAGAATATAGTACGGATGGAGGAACAGATCCAGTAGATATTTGTTTAGGAATTGCTCCTTGGCAAAGTGGAATTAGCTATTCTGTTGGTGATAAAGTGACTTATCTAGGATATTTGTATGAAAGGACTGCATCGGGTTGGACAAACCTTGGTGCCTGTGGTACGACAAGAAGTGCTACTGAGACTTCTAAACTTATATTTCCTCCGCTAGAAGATGATATGACTTTTAATATACATCCTAATCCTTTCCAGGATGAGATTTATATTACGACGTCTAAAAAAATAGATCATAAATATCAAGTTAAGGTATTTGATTTGGGAGGGAAAGTCATGTATCATAAAGAATTAAATAGTAATTCTGGAGATACGATGATTATTAATAACATACAGCAATCTGGAATCTATATACTATCCATAAGTGATGATCATGGAAAAATCATAAGAACACAACGATTGGTAAAAAAGTAGTGTTTATCAATACATCGAAGATGTTTACAAACCACTAACCTATATGGATTAGTGGTTTTTTTGTTTTTCCGTTGAGAAATCTTAGCCATATTGTTACTAATTATATTATATAACATTTTGATAATCATTAGATAATCGATATTGGAGCTTTAATAAAGAACTTTGTAGGAAACTCTTAAACCAAAACTACCATGAAACTACTAAGGTACATTACATTGATATTGATCGTTTGCTTTTTTGTATCCTGTGAAACTGAGCAGGTAGTAGATCAGACCATAGCAATTGAAGAAAAAAGTGATGTTCGTTTTGATGTGATTATAAAACTGGTAGATGAATGGTCTGGACAAGAAATTCCAGCAAGTACCTTACCTGGTTATGGTGCTACCAATCTTGAAACAGGAGAAATCTATTTTGATTCCAGATACGAAATTGGATTGTTCGAAAGTCTTCCTGTAGGAACCTATCGATTCGATGCACGTGATGGGTATTTTGATGGAGCGTCTTCGGCAATTGTAGAAGTAAGTGGAGAAAATGAAACTCCAGAAGGTTGGATCGAAGTAACACTACGATATTGGTCAGAATAAAGACCTAAAGAATTTTTATACTTTTCATAATGGAAAAAGGGAAGCGTGAGTCCTGTATAGCTTCCCTTTTTGTTTTTAAGTTTATGATAAATTAGGTGCAGGAATCTATAACAATCCTTTTTCAATAGCTTTTTTGATGATACCAACACTGTTTTTTGCTCCTAGTTTGCTCATGATATTCATGCGATGGGTTTCGATTGTTTTTACGCTTACAAATAGTTTTTCAGAAATCTCTTGTGTAGTTAATTCTTCGGCAATAGCTTCCAATACTTCTTTTTCTCGTCTGGTGAGTTTTACTAAAAAACCTTTGTTTGTCTGCATGCCCAAAGATTCATTGAGTAATTTTTTCTCTATATCTCTTTGAATGTATTTTCCGTTTTCTAGGACAACTTTAAATGCAGATAAAAGCTCTAATTTACCTGTGTTTTTTAATAAATACCCATCTGCGCCATTACTGAGCATTCGTTTTATAAAAGAAACTTCATCGTAATTAGAAATAGCAATGATCTTTAATTTGGTATGTAGTTGCTTTAATTTTTTGCAAAGTTGTATGCCATTAATATCAGGTAGATTAATATCCAGTAATAAGATGTCCGGTTGGTCAGTTCCAATAGATTCTAGGGTCTGAGCGCCGTTATTGTAAAGTCCTACAATAGTAACTTCGTTTACACCTTCGAGCATTGTTTGAATACCTTGTAGTACAATTTGATGATCATCTGTTATGGCGATTTTGGTGGTCATGCTAATTTTTTGGTATTAATATCAATTACATAAGATGTTCCTTGTTCATCAGAAGTTACGTCCAGTTTTCCATTTAAATAGGTTATTCTAGAGTTTATGTTTTGAAGTCCTATTCCTTCGATATTGGTTTCGGAAGTGTCAAACCCTATTCCATTATCTTCAACCGTAAGTTGTATAGTGTTATTTTCCTGATAACTTAATTGTACGTGTATTTCTGATCCTTGAGAATGTTTCAAGCTATTATTTACTAATTCTTGTACAATCCTAAAGATATTGACTTCAGCTTTCTTGGGAATCTCTATTGTAGAACCTACAGTCTGAAAAGAAACTTCTACATCCTGAATGCTATTAGTAGTACTGCAATAATCCTGTAAGGTTTCTACCAAACTAAAGTTTTGCAGAGCAGGAGGGACTAGATTATGGGAAATGGCTCTTACTTGTTCACAGGATTTATCTATCATGGCCACAGCTTCATGAATCACTTTGTTATTTCTTTCCAGTAATGAAGTGAGTTTATATTTTATAGCAGATAAATCTACGTTTACTCCATCATGTAATTCTTTTGCCAATCGTAAGCGTTCTTTTTCTTCACCTTCTATCAATGATTCTAGAGTTTTTACCTGTTGTTCTCTTTTAAGGGTTAAAATCTCTTGATCTTTTCGTTTTTGACGTTGTTGATATACAAACCAGATTAAAATTGAAGTCAATAGTAGAAAAATAGCTAATCCTGCCATTATTACGTTTTGAGATTGTTGTTTTTGAATCTTAGCTTCTTGGGATTTTAATTCTAATTGTTGCTTTGTGATTTCTTTGTCTTTTTTTTCGGTTTCATATTTAACATCTAAGTCATTGAGTTTTTCCTTTAACTCGAGACTTTCTAAACTATCTTTTCTTGTATAATATTGATGTAATAATTCATTTGCTTTTTGATGGTTTCCGCGCTTAGTTTCAATGGTACTTAGATAGAAATACATTAAATTCTCGTTAGAAACTGTTTTATTTTCTCTAAATATCTCAAGAGCTTCCTTTATGTGTCTTTCTGCTTTATCTAATCTGTTGGTTTCTATATAAACATTTCCTAAGTCGGATAACGAACCACCAATAGCAGATTTATTATTCATTTTCCTTCTTAAGACGAGTGCTTTTTCCAGATATTCTTCTGCTTTTGTGAAGTCTTTATTTTTAGAATAAATCATGCCAATGTTTCTATATTGGTATGATTTTACTCTGGTGTTATTTGTTTTTTCTGCAATACCCAAAGATTTTTTAAAATAGCCTAACGCTTTCGAAGTACTATCCTGCTTCATAGAAACCAAACCCAAACCGTTGTTTACAATAGATAATAAGGTAGAATCTTTTTCTGCTATCGCAATATTTGCAGCGCTTATATGATATTCTTTGGCTTTGTTATACTGACTCGTATTCTTATAAATAACTCCAATAGCGTTTAGTATTTTTGCTTTTTGGAGTTGCATGTCTTTCATATTCTCTATATATGATATAGCTTTGAGGTATGTGGATAAGGCTTGCTCTTTTTTATCCTGATACACTTGAACCGTTGCTAATTGATAAATAGATTTTACAAATTCAATACTGTCCTTTGTTTTATTGGTATATGCCAAGTATTTTTCAATAAAGTTTTCAGCTTTATTATAATCCCCTTTCATTCTGTTTAGAACTCCGTTATTATACACGGCGTTCATCTTCATTTCTTCATTATTTTCTTTATTGCTTAAATCGAATAAGGAATCATTATACTTCTCAGAGGCCACAATATCTATATTAACCAGAGCGCGTGATAATTGGTTATATAAATTCATTTTAACTGTAGTGGTGGGATTCATCCTTAATTCATTCTGAATACTGTCTATGATTTTATTTTGAGAAAATCCAGAAGAAAGAAATAGGAATAATAGTATTCGTAGTGTGCCTTTCATAAATGATAAGATGTAATTCAATAAAGATAATTTATAAATCATTTATAAATGAGTTAATTACATTTTAAATTTAATCGATAATATCTTGTGTTATCTAAATAAGTACCACCATCTTTGCCATAAGTAACATGATAGTATCTGGACTCCCCATTATTGTAGTGCAAATACAAAAATACTTTTCCTGCTTCATCCTTAAATTCCCATTCGCCCTGATTATCTTGAGTACCTCCGCTATATCCATGTGCATTTTCACTTTCTACAGAAACATTAGAACCTCCGTAATACATAAATGTACCAGATGCACATAAGTCTATAATTCTAGTAACGCTGTAACTGCCACTCACACCACCAACACCACCAGGAGAGAATGTATTCTTTTCATGCTTCAGTCTTTTTCCACCTAACTCACGTTTACATATGGATGCATTGAAGCTTTCGTTTACTTTGGGTCTGGTAAGTTTTAAACTGTTTTTTATTTTTAAAAGAATGCTTTTATGCACGTCCGAAAAATCATTTGTTTTTGTCATAATCATGGCTGTTACACCATAACCATTGGGATTAAGACAACCATACGCCAATACTTTTACAGCTTGTCCTTCAGCAGTTCCGGTATAATAGCGTTTTACATAATTGGTTTTTACTTCGATATTATTTTCTGGGGTAAGAGAAATTCCATGTTCTACAATGTTTTTAGAAAATTCCTCTTTAAGCGCATTAATTGTTTTTAGCTCGTTTACAATAAGCATAACGAGTCCAGTTTCGGTTTGAGATTGCATGGCATATCCATCATTCATCTCTTTGCCAAACCATCCATTAGGAATCGTAAACTGTACTCCATATTCTGGATATTGAACAATTCCTGTTTGTAATTGCTGAGCGTTTAAAATATTGATCATTATTATTAAAAATAAAGAAGTTATGAATCTAGTTTTCATTAGTAGTTAGTTTTAGTTATTGGCAGACCACATTGGAGTCGAAGTTGATAACAGTTCCATTTTGTGTTTCTAAATCGCAAATACTTTGAGGAATAGTTGTAATTTGATTATCGGTGATGTCCAGAGATTCAAGTTGTTGTAAATATTTCCATTGCCAAGGAATAGAAGTTAGATCATTACTATTTAGTTTTAGTTCTTTTAAGGTTTTTAGCTTTCCTAAATATTGATTAGAACTTGTGCTGATAATCTGGTTTCTATCTAAAAACAGTTTTTTAAGTTGCTTTAAACCTGAAATGTTTACGGGAATAGTTGTGATTTGATTCCTAGCAAGATTTAACTCTTCAAGTTTTTCTAATTTGTAAATGTTATCTGGAATGGTATAGATCTCATTCCAAAAAAAGTTAAGTCCTACTAAATTTTCTATCTCTAATACTGCTTCTGGTATGTTTTGAAATTCATTAAATGAAAATGATAACCATCTTAAATGCTCTAATTTGTTGAAGTTCGATGGTAAAGTAGATAATTGATTAAAGCTAACATCTAAGTGTTGTAAATTGGTAAGTTTCCCTATTTCATTGGGCAAAGTATCAATATTATTACTACCAATAAATAACTGGGTTAAAGACGTTAAGTAATGTATTTGAGAAGGTAAAATGTCTAAATTCTTGTCTTGAAGATTTAGAATTATAATTTGACCTGCTGGATTTGTAATTACTCCAGAAAAATTATGGATATCCGTTGCGTAAAAATCAGTTTTGTTAAATACCCAACCCAAAGAATTACCTGGATTTTGTTTATCTATGGTATATAATACTTTAAGCTGATTTTTAAGATAATCATCATTATCTGATTTGAAATCATTATCATATAAACTATAGGATGGTAAATCTTCTTGTTCAGAACAACTAATAAGTAGTAAAGACATTAGAAAAACGAATCTAAATATGGATGTTTTCATAATCATTATTATTTGTCGTGATTTTGTTTTTAAAGTTTGGTTAGATGCAGAATTTCTGGTGGGTTATTACTTACACGCTCTTCAAATTCTATAGTAGTTCCATTATCGTTAATAGCGGTAACGATCCATTCTTCTATCAGATCTCTAAGTAGATTGTTTACTATTGTTGATGAACTATCTTCTCTAAAAGAGATATCAACTATAGTATATGTTTGACCGTTAATTTCGTCACTAAATAAGTCGTATTCTCCATCGATATTTAAATCTTCCACATCTGCTTCTACATGATCAATAGCGTTAAATAGAAAGCGGAATTCTTCATAATCCAAAGTTCTATCTGTTTGGTTCTCAAAGTAGCTTATTACCCAGGTTCCGCTAAGTTGTTCTTTGGTTAGTGTTGGAGGAGTATTATTAGCACTTATAGTGTCGTCATCATTACTGCAACTTAAAATCAAGATAAGTACTAATAAAGGCGTGATTCTTTTAAAAATATTTTTCATGTGTTTGTGTTTTATTTTTTTGTAATTGTCACATAGAATTCACCATTAATCACTTCAGTGGGTATCACCTTATTATTATGGTTCATTTCATGATATAAAGTTTGTTTTTGGATTACTCATTGGTATTGGTAACTCTTTCAAGATGTAATACTTCTAGATCAAATTGTGGATTGAGTGCTTTTTCAAATTCTATTTTTGAAGCATCTAAGAGCACTTGTTTTACAGGCCAGTTACCACGTATGTTTTCTAAAACTTCATGAGCATCATCAGTAATGTCTAATCCAATCTGTAGTTGCCAAACTCTCTCGGAATCTATTTCGAATGGATCTACCTCGTAGCTACCAAGTGTAGTAGCCTCCTCATTGAATGCTCGTAGCGCTGATGATTCTCCATCAAATTCTAATAAAATATTAATTCCGTCATAGCTTATATTCCGAACTTGATCTTGATATAAGCTGATACGCCATACACCTTGTAATTGTTCTGGTGAGAATGGAATAATTTCTTCATCATCATCACTGCTACAGCTGCATAGCAATACAAATAAATAGATGCTTAAAATTTTCGTTAGTGTTTTCATTGTTTTCTAATTATAAAATTTGATTGTTTTGTAAAGATGTGGGTAGTTGATTGCTTATTCTTGGTAAACCCATTTAGGGAAAAGGGATATATCGTTTACCGAATATCTTGCAGAAATCGGATAACCAGATTCGTTGTATTCGTACGCTATATTGAATTCGATATTTAGGTCTCCATTTCTATAATCTTGTAAATTGATTATATTATGATTTCCTCTTACAAATTGAATTCCATATCCATCGATATTAAAAGTACCAACTCGAAAAGACCTATACTCTCTCGGGACAGAAAATAGGGTTGGGATGTTAAATTGAAACTGCTCTTTGATGATGGGGGTCCAGGGATTTTTTTTGTTGTCATAGGCATAAACCTGTCTACGTGATGTTTCATAGGTGATACCTTCGTCATCACTAGTTTGAAATGTACGCTCCACTAAATTTCCAACATTATCATAGGATAATAACCATCTGTAAAAAGTCAATTGAACTCCATCTGTATTATCAGAGGTATGTCTCCTTTCAAAATGTAGCACGGTAAGATTTCCTGAAGTGTCATAGGTGTACTTCATTTTGGATACACCGACATAATTATTATCTCCGGTTCTGAGGATGTTAAGTTCGCGTATACGATCTTGATCATCATAAAGAAATTTTAAATCTCCTTTGCCAGTACCATCACTAACTTTTGTGAGTAGTCCGTTAAAATTATAAGTATATGTGGTATTACCTATGGATAATAAACGACCATTATCGTCATAAGCCATAGTATTAGTAACACTTTGGAAGCTTTGTATAGACTGTACTAATACATTATTATTGTCATATTCATATAGGAAATTATTATCCGAACCATTATCAGATTCAAAAAATAATAGTTTCATATAATCGGTTTTGAAGGTAAATGGTACTTCTATTTCATTTCCATTACCATCATTGGCAATGATGCTACCTTGATACTCTCGATCATATAAAAGGTCATCTATGATAAAACTGGTTGTATTTTGTGAAATGATTGGAGTGTTTTCCAGCATTACAGTATATTCTATAGTATCATTTTCAGGATCCTCCGCATTTGTCCAGCTTAACTGAGCTGTGTTTTTATCAATAGCTATATTGATTGTAAACTCCGTTGGTGATTGATTTTCTATTGATAATCCTTCGGTCGAGTCATCATTACTGCAGCTTAATATTAACAGTAGTAGAATAAATAAGTTGGAAATTTTAATGCTATTCCTCATCGTTACATAGTTTATTATTTACTTCTGCAAGCTATTATGATAGCATCTAAAAAAGGTAAGGGCATACCTTGATTTATAAAAATCAGGGTATACCCTTAGATGTATAAAGTACTAGAATATCGGATTATTCCATGTTACGATATCAGTTTAGTAATTACTTGTGTTTCTGTATGTAAAGTTTTGTGTACTGGACATTTATCAGCTATCTGAAGAATTCTAGCGATTTGTTTTTCATCTAAATCACCCTCCAATTTAATTTCTCGATCGAATGTATCGATTTTAGCAGTTGGATCTTCACAATTCTCACAATCGTCTATATGCCTTCTATCATAACTGGTGTGGACTTCTACATTTTTTAGGTCCCATCCTTTTCGGGAAACGTACATCTTAATGGTCATTGCCGTACAGGCGGATAATCCTGCAGAAACTAATTCATATGGAGAAGGTCCAAAATCATTACCACCGACACTTTCTGGTTCATCAGCTACCATATAGTGATTCCCTACTTTCATTTGAGTAGTGTATCCTTCATCATTTCCTAAACTGACTACTACCTGATGTGTACTCTTTAGTTTAGGTTCTTCAGGAATGTCTATATATCTAGATGACCAACCAGCAATTACATTTCCTACGTATATAGAATCTTCTTTACGCATTAGTAAATGATCTGCTCCATCTAAAGTAACGAAGCTTTTAGGATGTTTTGCAGCGTGATATATATCTTCTGCATTTTTGATACCTACCGTAGTGTCTTGTGGAGAATGCAACACCAGTAAAGCTTTATTTAGGTTTTTTGCTACTGTAGCTAATGATTTTGTTTCTAAATCATCTAAGAATTGTTTTTTGATGGTGAAATCTCTACCACTTAGATTGATTACAGCTTTTCCATTGGCTTCAATTTCATCTAATCCACTGCGTAACAAATGCTGTACATGAGTTGGATCTGAAGGAGCTCCGATAGTAGCCACCGTTTTGATAGCATGAAGTTTTGAAGCGGCGAATATTGCTGCAGCACCTCCTAAAGAATGACCAATAAGTAGGGAAGGAGCTTGATAATTTTCAGTAAGAAAATCTGCAGCTGCTACTAGATCTTCTACATTACCCGAGAAATTGGTATCGGCAAAATCACCTTCACTTTCTCCTAATCCAGTAAAATCAAATCTAAGAACACCAAAACCTTGAGAGGTTAACGCTCTGCTGATATTACGAACGGCACCTAAGTTTTTATTACAAGTAAAACAATGTGCAAAAAGTGCAAAATTATGCGGATGTTGATCTGCAGGAAGTTCTAAACGACCAGAAAGGACCTGACCCTCGGCGTTGGTAAAAGAGATTTTAGATAGACTCATTGGATTGTTGTTTTTCTAAAAGTCGAAATTTTTATTCTTTTCTAACTTTTAGAATAGGTTAAAAATGTGTTAACATCTATGAAGTCGATCTATGATATATAGATAAAATCATACCGATTCAAAATGATGAATTGGTATGATTTAATAGATTTGTTCTTATGCTAAATGTGCTTCGCAAGGTATCCAAACCTCATCTCCATCTGCATCGATAGATGATCCGCAATCCATCATTACGGATCCCTCTGGATAATACTGAACAAAAGTACAGGTATTTACCTGTTCTGGCGTGCATTGATCTCTTTGTCCACCGCCAATTTTGATAAGTTCTACTCTAGAAAGTTTTTTAAAATGACCGAATTTTTCTACTAATGTTTTCATAAGTTTTAATGTAATTAAAAGAATAAAATATACTTCCTTTAAAAATACATTAAAAAGTGATTTTTTCCCCTTTTTTAAATTAATTTAACTAGCTTTAAGATGTTCAATCAAAATTTTAAAATTATGCTACAAAAAATTCTTAATCTAAAAGGAGTAAATGAGTTACCAAAAGCTCAAATGAAAATTGTAAAGGGTGGATTGGCTTGCTTTGGAGATGATGCTATATGTCCAGCACATTCAGTATGTGTCAACAATTTTTGCACAAGTAATGGTTGCTAAATAGAAGATTTAGTTATAGGTAGACTTTTAATCTACCTATAACTGTTTGTTTGATAAAATATTTTGGGGTAATAATATCTTTGTTGTCCCGTGGAAGGACCTTAAAATTTATCGAGATTGGTTTATTTTTGTTCATTCAGACTCCAATCATATTCCAGATATGCTATTTTGGATGATTTTTGAATTTTTTCTTTAGCATACTGATTTACATAATCTTTTATATCTCCGTTATTAAAATCTTTCGCATACCATTCAAATACTTTGGACAGCTTAACATCATCATTAGCTACCAAATTCTTCGAAGGATCGTTTATGTATTCGATAGTTTTATCTTCTAGTGCTTGAGTAATATTTCTACTCGTGTACGCTCTATTCCATAGTTTTGGCGATGAGGTGGCAGCGCAATTAAGAAGGAAATGAATTCTTGGTTCATTCATTTTTCTTAGTACTTTATGTTCTATATCATCAAGACTATATTCTTTATTATTAATCGTTATGGATTTTTTCTTCCAAGGATTTTCTAAATCATTAATGGATTTAATGGGATAATGATCGATGACCATTTTCATAACAATGGCATTGTATAAGTTTACCCAATACGCAAGCTTTTCTGTAGCCTCGGAATTTTCTGCAGGATAGTTAGTAGATAAAGATTTGAAGTATTTATCGAATAAAAATTTATCTCTAATAAAACCTTTATAATCTACTTTACCGTCATTAGATACGTTCAGCAATAAAAGCTGATCCCATACCATATGATCGATATGATTTTTTTGCGCCTGTATATCAGTAATAAAACTGAATAAAGTTAAGACAGTGAATATTAGAAATTTTTTCATAACAAAACTGTATTAGATTTAGGGGAAATTACAACTTAAATTATGTTAATTACGGTTATACCGTAAATCTATGAAATTTTTATCGATAAAAAGCAAATTTTAACGATAAAAATACAATAATTTATGATTTTAACATTTTGAAAGCTTCTAATATATAGGCTTATACTACGAATTCAAGGAGTTTTTGTGGTGAAAAAATCACCTGTTTTGTCTTAGTTTTATGGAAAGAATTGATAGATTTTTGTTTTTTAACTCTGCTACGTATTTCAAATCAAAATTGAGATATTATCTCTTAAGAGTTATTGCGATTATTAGCATAAAATATCAACCAAGTAGCTATAAAATTATTGAAAAAATTTATTCAAAATTACTGAGTAAACTCTCGGTTTTTATGATAGTTGCGAATTCATCTTTTAGATTTGCAATTTCAATATCATGAACCATTTGAGCACTATACCTTTCTCCATTAACACCTATTTTGTCAAAAGCAGCAACACCATCTTCTATCAGAAATGTTTTAAAACCAAAGTTAGAAGCCATTCTGGTACTCGTAGACACACAATGTTCTGTAGTAAGCCCAACAATAACCAGTGTGTTGATCCTTTTATGAGTTAGTTGTTCTCTAAGATCTGTACCTATAAAGGCACTATTTACATCTTTTTCTATGATTGGTTCATGAGCTAAAGGCTTGATAAAATCCTGAAAATCATTCCCGGATTTACCTTTTGCCAGAGGAGATTCAGGATTTGTAGAACAATGCTTTACGTGATATATAGGAAGTTCTTCAGATCTCCATTTACGTAGTAAAGCTTCAATATTTTTTTCTGCATCAGGATTATTCCGTTCTGTACCATAATATCCTGGACTATTGATCCCTTTTTGAACATCTATTAATAATAGTGCCGGATTATCCTTTTTTGTAATTGTCATGATTTCTATTGCTTACTTCTAAAATCAGTATTATAGATAATACCTAGTTGTACTCTGTCAAAATTAATTCCTGTAAAGTGATTTTTTAAATATCCTACCTGAATGCTAAAGTTGGACTTTACGTTATATCCAATAGCTCCGTATAGTCTGTTTTGACCAAAAATTGGTTCTTGTAAATTGATAAAAATTTCATCATATACATTCAGAAACCATTTATCATTAAAAGGGTAGGTGAGTTGCAAACGATACCTAGCTCGATGTTCTGTAAAATCATCTGCTTGTGTACTGATAAAACGTTGTTCTAATCGATATCTATGTTCGAATGCTACTTTTCCAACTTTATTTTTGAGGATAAACTGTTCGAAAATTCGATGTTCATTGCTATTTTCCTCACCAGGAATATCGGCAAAGGTTCCATCTGTGTTAATATATCCATATCCAATTGTAGCAATTGCATTGTCAGTAATATGATAATTAAGCCCAGTTCGCAATAGCAATTGGTTAAAAGTGTTTGCTACTTCATAAAATCGAAACTGTGCCTCGGAATGAATGCTAAGTTTATCAGTTATTCGATTTGTACCAAAATACATATACCAAGCGCCTAACTCATCTTCACCAGTATTTTGCGCATTAACTTGAGTGATACAGGCTAACAATGCAATTGCTAAAATTGTTTTCTTCATAAAAATATACTTATTCTTTTAAGAATCAGATTCTACAGTTTTTACTTCTTTTTTTCCATCATTAATGACATCTGATCCAGATCCTTTAAGGTAAGTATTCAGAAATTTTAAAACTTTTCCGTAAGCTTCAATTTGATTTTCTTTTTTAACAAAACCATGACCTTCATCTTCAAATAGAACATACTCTACTGGAACACCATTTTTTCTAACTCCTTCAACGATCTCATCAGATTCTACTTTTAATACTCTTGGATCTTGAGCTCCTTGTAATACAATCAGAGGTTTCGTTACTTTTTCTGTATGAAACAAAGGAGAGATTTTACGTAATCTTACAGAATCAGCCGTATTGGGATCTCCCATTTCTGTATATAAAGCATCTTTGAAAGATTCCCACCATGGCGGAATGCTTTTTAAAGTTCTTAACCAATTGGTAACACCAAATATATTCACACCAACCTTAAATTCTTCGGGAGTATACGTTAATGCAGCCATTGTCATATAACCTCCATAAGAACCACCGATAATTCCAATTTTGTTAGGGTCGATAATATCTTGTTCAGCTAACCAATCTTTACCGGCTACGCAATCTTTTAGGTCCTTATCACCATGATTTTGGTCATCCATCTTATAAAATGTCTTTCCATAACCACTACTTCCTCTATTGTTAACAGCTAAAATAGCATATCCATGATTTACCAAATACTGAATAATTGAGCTAAATCCTTGTCTTGATTGTCCTCCAGGTCCTCCATGCACCCATACCAAAGCAGGAACTTTATTGGTAGCTGATGCTTGCTTAGGTTTATAATATATTGCTGGAATTTCTAATCCATCAAAAGATTTAAAACGCACAACTTCAGATGCTACTAAATGATCCGCATTGATATCTTTATTTAATACATCTGTTAGCTGATGGTATTCTTTGGTAGCTATGTTATATGAATATACGTTTCTTGGTGTGCTAGAACCGGCAACATTTAGAAAAGCCATCGTTTCATCTCTAGAAAAACTAGCGCTAGAGATTTCTTTATCTTTAAAGGTGGGGAAATCCATTGGTTTTCCAGTAGCCACATCTTCTACAGCCATCACTGTTTTAGCATCCTCATTGGTGAACATTACTTTGTATTTTCCGTTTCTGGTAAAGTAAAAAGAAGTGATATCCCAATCTTTCTGAGCTACTTTTTCCTTAGTTCCATCCTCGAGATTGTATTTCATCAAATAACTAAATTCTGCACCATCATCACTGGTGTAATACAAAAATTTGTTATCAGGAGAAAAATCTTCCGGAGAGTTACCACTTAGGTTCTCATTAATCTTAGTTCTCTTACCAGTTTCAGTATTTAATACAAATAAGTCCGTGTCGTTTGTATTTACTGGCTTTAATAAAGCGATATATTTTCTATCATTAGACATACCAGCAAAATCAAATCCATCTTTATTTTCATAAATCACCTTAGACGAGAAGTCAGAAATATTCATTTCATAATGATCCATAAACTTCGGATTTCTTTCGTTACTTCCGTAGAAGAAACTTTTTCCATCTTTGGACCATCCTCTAAACAAGGCGCGTACATTCTTTTCTGGAGTAAGTCTTTTAATTCCAGCGCTATCTTTCATGAAGATTTTAAAAATTTCATCTCCATTACCATCCATTCTGAATAAAATCCTATCATCTTCTGGGAAATATGATATTCCGTATATAGACGAACTATCGGATTTAGTTACTGGGATCAATTCACCTCCTTTTACCGAGGTGGTATACATATTATAGATTCCAGAACGATTGCTGGTCATCAGCACTTTGGATTTGTCTTTTGAAAACCCATTGGCAAATGCATTTTCATTGTCCATAAACTGTTCTATAGAATATTCTTCTATTTTTACAGATTGTGCAACATCTTGCGTTTCTTCTTTAGCTTCTTTTTTACAGGAATAGAATAAGAGAAGTCCCATTCCCAGGATAACGAGTTTTTTCATTGGTGAACGTTTTAATTGATTGTGAAAGTCTTTATTTCCCTAAAAGGAGAAGTGTCTAATTTTTCAATTGCCTGTTGGTACGGTAACCATTCATCTTTAAAAAAGTTGTTGGTTTTATTAATCGCATCAGTAAGAGCATCTTTTGCATGCTTCATTAGCGTTTTTTCGGTTGTGGTTAATCCATTTTGTCTACTGCCTGTGTACCATCCTGCGGTGCCCATTCGTTGCATTACAGTGACTTCTGGATTTCTGGTAATTCCTTGCCTTTTATCTTCTTTACCTAAATAAATAGCAATTACTGAATCTATTTTCTTCGTAATTTCTTTGGAAGATTTTATTTGATCTTTAAACTTCTCCTTATCTAGTTTTTTAAGCTCTTTCTGATATTTTGTAGCAATTTCTTTACTTTCTACTAATTGCTTTACGGCATCTGCAGCTGTTTTTTGCATACTTTCTAGCTCTTTTGAAGCCGCATATATTTCATTAATATTCTTTTGAGAAACTTGTAATCTTGGATCAGATTTTACCGTGATATTGGTTTCAGATTTTTGATCACCATATTCCATAACCAATTTGTAAGTTCCTGGTTTTACACCAACACCTCCTGGCTCTCTTTTCTGTTTTTGAATTTTTCTAGAAGGGCGTTGTACACCTTTTTCATCCATAAACCATCTCATTTTATGAATACCAGTAGAGTCTGGAGTCTTTCTTTTAAGCGTTCGAATAAGCTTATCTCCATTATAAATTTTTAAATGTACAGAATCCCATTTCACTTTATTCTCTTCTTTTTCGTCCTCTTCTTCTTTCTCATCCTCTTTCTCATCTTCTTTTTTATCCTTAGACGCTTTCTTTTGTTCTACGGTTACAAAAAATGAAATATGAGCTCCACCATCACGATTTTCACCATTAAATAATGCATCCCCACCGAAACGACTTCCTGTTGGTTGCTGATATGCCGCTTGGTATGCTGTTGGTGGTTCGAATAATTGTAATTTTTGGGTAAGGATGCTTTTGTTTTTAGCAATGCCTCTTAATGGTCTGATATCATCTAACACCCATGCAGCTCTACCAAAAGTTCCTATTACTAAATCATGTTCTCTCGGTTGGATTACAAGATCTTTTACCGATACAGTAGGGAATCCAGACGTCCATTTTGTCCATTTATTTCCAGCATCCACAGAAATATATAATCCGTCATCTGTTCCTAAGAAAAGTAAATTTTTCTCTACAGGATCTTCTACAATACTTAATGCGTAACTTTTTACGTCATTACTATCAACAATTCGTTGCCATGTTTTACCATAATCTACCGTTCTATAGGCATACGGAGTATAATTAAATCTTCGGTAGTCATTAGCGACTAATAGCGCTTCTCCTTTTTTCTTGTTAGATGCTTTGATCTGTACTATCCAGCTTCCAGTAGGCAATCCTTTGATATTACTAGAAATATCTGTCCAATTTGTTCCTCCATTTCTAGTTATATGTACTCTACCATCATCGGTAGCGGCCCATAGCATATTTTGTTCTAGCGGAGAAGGTTCTATGACTAAAACGGTACAATGGTTCTCTGCTCCGGTAGCATCCATGGTTAGTCCACCGCTTTCTGCTTGTTTTAGTTTCTCAGGATTGTTGGTCGATAAATCTGGAGATATGACTTTCCAAGTAAGTCCTTTATCGGTACTTTTATGCACAAATTGACTACCAAAATAGATAGTGCTATTATCAAACGGATCAATATTGATAGCAGCATTCCAATTAAATCGTAACTTAACTTCTGGATCTGGGTGTGTAGGTTTTACAGTATAATTATTTCCTGTCATCCAATCATAGCGACTTACAAATCCTTGTTGACTCATGGACCATCCGTATCTTGAATCGTCTTTGTCTGGTACCACATCAAATCCATCACCAAATGATATTTCTTGCCAATAAGAATTTCTTATTCCTTGTGCTTTCCATACATAAGCTGGTCCTCTCCAACTTCCATTGTCTTGCATTCCTCCGTAGACATTGTAAGGATATTCATTATCTACATTGATATGGTAAAACTGTGCAACAGGAAGATTGCCAATAAATCTCCAGTTTTTTCCACCATCTTTTGTAATATTTAAACCTCCATCATTTCCATCAATCATAAAGTTACCATCTTCAGGATGAATCCACCAAGCATGATGATCTGGATGTACACCGTTATCAACGCCGTAAGCAGGCATTAATTGAGTGAAATTCTTTCCTCCATCTTCTGATACATTCACATACGTAAAAATAGAATATACTCTATTTTCGTTTTGTGGATCTACATATATTTCAGAATAATAAAATGGTCTGTTACCTATATCGTTTTTATCATTTACCTTTTTCCAATTAAAACCTCCATCTTCAGATTTGTATAGGGCATTTTTCTTTGCTTCGATTAATGCATACACAATATTTGGTTTGTTCCTAGCGATTGCTATTCCCATTCTTCCTAAATCTCCTTTTGGTAAACCATCTTTGTCTGTTCTTTCTTTCCATGTTTTTCCACCATCATGGGTAATGTATAAACCAGAACCTTCTCCTCCAGATTTAAAAAACCAAGGATCTCTTTTGTGTTCCCATAAAGCTGCAATTAGTTTATTGGGATTTGTCGGATCCATAACCAAATCTGCGGCACCAGTTTTATTATTTGCAAAAAGAACTTTTTTCCAGGTTAGTCCACCATCCGTAGTTTTAAAAATACCTCTTTCAGGATGTTCTCCCCAAGGAGAACCAATAGCAGCTACATAAACGATATTAGGATCGGTAGGATCAACAATAACTCTATGAATATGTCGAGTTTTTTCTAATCCCATTAATTTCCAATTTTTTCCACCATCTAATGATTTATAGATTCCATACCCACCATTAAGACTGTTTCTAGGATTTCCTTCACCAGTTCCTACCCATATTACTGATGGATTAGATTGCTGGATTGCAATAGCACCTATGGAGGCAGTAGCCTCGTTATCAAAAATTGGATCCCATTTAATTCCACCAGATGTAGATTTCCATAAACCACCAGAAGCGGTACCAGCATAAATAATATCAGGATCCGAAACAACTACATCTATAGAGGTAACCCGACCACTCATTCCACCAGGACCTATGTTTCTAGGATGAACTTTTTTAACATAATCCATCGAAAAATCTTGGGCGTACATTCCGGAAACCAGAATTATAGATAGTAGAAATAGTAATTTTTTCATTTTAGTGTAGAGAGTTAATTAAATTGAAATTGTTTTAAAACCTATGCGTGATTTTAATAGGAGAATATTTCCATTGGATTGGGCAATATTTCTATTAGAATGATTAGAGTTGTCGTGTTTTGGAAGCGTTAAAAGAAAATATCTTTTTAACATTTTTGATTGATTATAAAATTGAAAAGCTAAAGTTAAGAAAATGACAATGCGAAATTCTTAAAGGGGTGTTAAGGTGAAAAAGCGATACCTTTGGAGTATAAAATAGATCTTATGAAATTTATTGAACTTACTTTACATAATCATATCATTGTACACGGATTTGATGCAAGAAATCAAGAAATCACAGAAGAAGTAACGGTAGAGATTCCATCCAAAAAAATAGTTTCTGTAGATAGAATTTTATCTGTTAGCGAAAAATTTATCCTCATCAAATATGCTTTTGATAGAATAATTTATTGGGAATATATAGAAGATTACAACAGCGTAAAAGAAATGCTTACGTAATTATTAAGGTATCATAACTTTAGCTTTCTTACTATCCCGAGCGGATATTAATTCGAAATCCTTATTTACTTTAACAATAATAATCTTTCCAGTATGCAGATTTATCATTTTCCATCGAAATCCATAGGAGGTTTCAAAAATTGCTGATCTTGCCATCTTACGCAAATCAACCTCGTCAATTTTTTCGATAACTTCTGTAGCTAATACATCTAATCCACGCTGTTTTACTTCTTCGTCAGAAAGTTTGCGATCTTTTTGAATTTCTGTTAAAAAGGAGCAATCCGATCTATCTAAAAAATCATTTGGATATATAAAAGTGTAAGAAAATAAAAAGAAGAATAGTATATGTTTTTTCATATGTAATCAGTTTTAAGAATCATATACTATTATTAGTAATAGTATGTGATTACTGGATTATAAATTGTGTAACCATACTGTTGTTGTTATTTTGTACTATATGCTGACGTTCTTAATGTAAGGGGAATTATAAATTTAACTCTTTTATGTTCGATTAAATATATAATTTTGTTAAAAAATAATTATTAAATCTTAAAAAAGATTGTTTTATAATAATATATTAATAGTTTTTTTGAAAAATTCTTAAAATATAGGAAGATGTAGCATTACTTTTTTCTTTCTAATTCTAACTGATATATTTTTCTGCCCAATTCTGCTAAGAATGGAATTCCAATTTCATCATATTCGTATTGATCATCGTTGAAAATCTCATTTTCATTTACATGAATGGTAGCAGATAAAAGAAATTCTATATTGTTTTCTGAATCCTTAATGTAGGCGCAATCCGTTAGATATCCATACGCATATCCTACTTTATTATGGATCTCAATATGTTGCGGAATGTCATCTTTGGTATCTCCGAACATAAAAAACTTTACATAACCGTCATAATATTTGGTTTTATCATAACCAGATTCATGGGGCAATAGTTTCATCGTCTTTAATAGGAAACGATGATCAGCTTCGGAAATATTAAATGATTTTTTTTTGTCATAAACTTCGGGAAACTGAACTCTTTTCATTAGCTCATGTAAAGACCTTAGCGGAAGATAATTCTTCTTAGAAAAATCTTTAGGTTGTTTTATAAGAGAGTCGTTTTCGTAATAACCTTTTCCTTTGGAGATGTTGATTAAATCCAATTTTGAAGGTGTACTATTAAATATAATCTCTTGACTATAAATAGTCAGACTATCTGTGATACGTTTTTTAAAAATAATCGGTTGCGTCTTTGAAGCATCTGCGTTACTCGTAGATAATCTGTGAGAAATTCTCCCGGATATTTCTTTTGATGTTAAGTTTTGATTAATGTAGTCTTGTCCTAAAAACTCAAATAAACGATTATAGGCATCATTATCACTCACAGAAAAAATTTGGATAATATCATTTTCAATAGATGAATATAAGTTTCCTTGATTCACACTATATTTCGTTTCTCTATTAATAGGAATCCCATTATCCTTTAAATTGTTTAGCTTTTCTAATGCCATTACGGCTATTGGAAACTTAACGGAACTTGCTGGATAAAAATAAATGCTGTCCGCTACATTAAATTCATAATCGGTAAAGGAAACTTCGTTTTTTGAATTTCGATCAATCTGAGTATATAAAATTTGAATTTCATGTTTTTCGAGCTTATTGATCACCCTTGATATATTCGGAGACTCGGATTGTAAAATAGTATCTAAAGGGTTTTCTGAAGTACAAGAACATATTAAAATACCAAGAAGAATAAGTAGTTTTAATTTCATAGACATGTATTAAATAAGGCGGGTAAATGAATCATTTGTGTTTTTTAAATTAAAATCTTTGCTCTAAGAATTAGCTGTCATTCATCATACTAAGTTAAATATAAGAATTGTTTTGCTAGCCTGTTCAAATAAAAAAAGGGAACCCAATAGAAACAATTCCAAAACATTTGTTAATTCTGTGT
The DNA here is from genome assembly GCF_054054605.1 of Aquimarina sp. 433. Lineage (NCBI taxonomy): Bacteria > Pseudomonadati > Bacteroidota > Flavobacteriia > Flavobacteriales > Flavobacteriaceae > Aquimarina > Aquimarina sp. 433. The sequence continues at coordinate 268,841 of NZ_JBSWZK010000005.1, read as the reverse complement.
GATTCCATAATAGTTGGGGCGGTATCTTTTGTAAAATATACTAAATTTATATAATGAAAGAGAAAAAGGGAATTTTTAAAAAAGGTTTTGCTTTTAGACATTATGAAGCTCCAGAACAATCTCCATTCGAAAAACTTTTCGACATTTTTCAGGAAATAATAACTCATACTTCGGGTGATCTTGATGAAGCACTAGACTGGATGAAAGAATTAGATAAAGAGTATCAGCTTACTAGTGAGGATTATACTTTAGATGATTTTGTAGAAGACCTTAAGAAAAAAGGTTATATCCGAGAAGAAATTAAGCCAGATGGAAAAGGAGGAATGTCCATAACTGCAAAAACAGAACGTGCAATTAGAAAAAGAGCCTTAGATCAAATTTTTGGTAATTTAAAACGCAGTGGATCTGGAAATCATCGTACTAAATATACAGGACGAGGTGATGAGCATGCTGGTGAGTATAGAAACTATCAATATGGTGATGCATTAGAAAGGATATCGATTACTGAGAGTTTAAAAAATGCCCAAATTAATCATGGCATTGGTGATTTACATCTTACCGAAGATGATTTGGTAGTCGAAGAGACTCAGTTTAAAGCTCAGATGAGTACAGTATTGATGATCGATATTAGTCATAGCATGATTTTGTACGGAGAAGATAGAATTACTCCTGCCAAAAAGGTAGCTATGGCTCTAGCAGAGCTAATAACAACGAGGTATCCTAAAGATACACTAGATATTCTTGTTTTTGGGAATGATGCTTGGCCAATAGCTATTAAAGATCTACCGTATCTGCAAGTTGGCCCTTATCACACCAATACCGTTGCAGGTCTTCAATTGGCAATGGATATGCTGAGGCGGAAGCGAAACACTAATAAACAGATTTTTATGATCACGGATGGTAAACCTAGTTGTTTAAGACTTCCAGATGGTCAGTATTACAAAAACAGTAATGGTTTAGATCGTAATATTGTGAATAAATGCTATGTGATGGCACAACAAGCAAGAAAATTACACATACCCATCACCACTTTTATGATTGCGCAAGATCCTTATTTAATGCAATTCGTAAGAGAGTTTACTTACGCAAACCAAGGAAAAGCATTTTATACTGGTTTGAAGGGGTTAGGAGAGATGATCTTCGAGGACTACGAAACAAATAGAAAAAAAAGAATTAAAGGATAAAACAATATTGAGTTTATAATACTTCCGAAAAAGAAAATATGGACATTAACAGCATAAAGACTTTAGAACAGTTAGAAGCATCAGGATATAAAAGTAAAAGTATAAAAGACGAATTACGAGATAATCTCAGAGAAAAAATTAGTAATAATCAAACTACATTTACAGGAATTCATGGTTATGAAAATACTGTAATTCCTGAATTGGAAAGAGCTATATTATCTCGACATAATATCAATTTGTTAGGATTACGAGGACAGGCTAAAACACGTTTAGCTAGGCAAATGGTGAACTTATTAGATGAGTGGATTCCTATTGTAGAAGGATCAGAAATTAATGATGATCCTTTACAGCCAATATCTAGATATGCGATTAACCTTATTAAAGAAAAAGCAGGTGATACTCCAATATCCTGGATTCATAGAGATGATCGTTTTGCAGAAAAATTAGCTACTCCAGATGTAACAGTAGCAGATATTATTGGAGATGTAGACCCTATAAAAGCCGCGAATTTAAAATTGAGCTACGCAGATGATAGGGTGATACATTTTGGAATGATTCCAAGAGCTAATCGTTGTATTTTTGTGATTAATGAATTACCAGATTTACAAGCTCGTATACAGGTAGCTTTATTTAATATTTTACAAGAAGGTGATATCCAAATAAGAGGTTTTAAGTTACGTCTTCCTCTGGATATGCAATTTGTATTTACCGCAAATCCAGAAGATTATACTAATAGAGGAAGTATCGTTACTCCATTAAAAGATAGAATTGGTTCTCAAATTCTAACGCATTATCCAGAGACTGTAGCGATTGCAAAAACTATTACTCAGCAAGAAGCTCAGTTAGATTCTAGACAGAGTAGTTTAGTTCATGTTCCTGAGCTCGCTAAAGATTTATTAGAACAGATTAGTTTTGAGGCGAGAGAAAGCGAGTTTATCGATGCCAAAAGTGGTGTTAGTGCCAGAATGAGTATTACTGCTTTTGAGAATTTATTGAGCACGGCAGAATATAGAGCACTGAAATCTGGTGACAATCAAACATTGTTACGATTAAGCGATTTTATGGGAGTTGTTCCGGCTATTACTGGTAAAGTAGAATTGGTATACGAAGGAGAACAAGAAGGTGCTGCTTCTGTTGCGCTTACACTAATTTCGGATGCAATTAAATCATTGTTTCCAGATTATTTTCCTAAAATAGAACGTCTTGAAAAAGAAAGTGAAACAAGTCCTTATCAAGAATTAATTGACTGGTTTTTTGAGGAAAGTGGTTTTGAACTGTTGGATGAAATACCAGAGGCAGAATATATCGAAAAGTTAGATGCTATAAAACCACTTAATGATCTTCTGAATAAGTATCAGGAAGATATCGATAAAAAAGACAGCTATTTTATGAAAGAGTTCCTATTATGGGGACTGGTAGAGCATAAAAAATTGAGTAAATATAGATTGTCCGAAGGTTTTAGATTCAGAGACTTGTACGGAAGTTATATAAATGATCTTTAGATCTTATTTTACCACCAAACAATAAAACATTTGTCATAAGAATCTTCATTACGTTTTATCCAAAGTAATGGAGATTTTTTTTTCGAGAGTTGTACTTCTAAAGACTCGTGAATTGTATTGTAGGAATGCCAAATTCTATGATCTTTTGGGTTTGTAACCCAATCTTTTTTTGAAGGAATATAGTATAGATAATGGTGATATTTTTCTGAATTGAAATCATGCCAATGTATCCAGAAACCAGAGATACAATCATTATTAATTTCGGGTAAAATTTTGTTTTGAAAAGATAAAGGAATAAATAACTGACCAAAAAAAGAGACTCTTTGTTTTATTGTATCCGTAGAAATGTCTAGTTTTTGTAAGGCTTTAATCGTCTCAGACTGGTAGAGTAGAGGAAATTGTTTATGCTTTAATTTTGCTACTTTTTCTAACAAGCTGTCTTTTTGATTAGGACCAATCCATCGTTCTAATTCATTTTTGCTTCTTTGAGGATCATAGAGATAGAACTTGTATACTAATTCTATGTGTAAAAGACATTTTTTAGAAATGTCTTCAATAACAAAGTCTAGTTCTCCAATGGTAATTTTATCCTTAAATATTTGTAGGTTTTTTACGAGTAGTTGATAGTCTTTAGATGAGTTTATATAGTATTCAAAGAAATGTTCGATTCTTTTTCCTAAAACTTCATTATCTCTAATTTTAATGTTTGTTGGGTTTTTTATAACACATTCGAAATTTTTTAAATCTAATTGAGATAATCCAAAAAGAGAATCACCGTTCCATAGTGGTTTACTACTAATAAATCCATTGTATTGATGGTCGATAGAAGTCATTAAGAGTTCTATTTCTTAAAAATGGAAATGTATTTATCCAGAATAGGGCGTAATATTTTTCGATCTACGGGTTTAGCTAAAAAGTCATCGCATCCTGCGGCTAATGCTCTTTCAATATCTTCTTCGGTAGAATAGGCAGTTTGTGCAATAACCGGTAATTCTGGTCTTAATTTTTTGATCTGTTTGGTAGCATCATATCCATCCATAATGGGCATTTTGATATCCATTAACACCAAATCAATTTTGTCGTTTTTTTGGCAGATCTCAACTGCTTCCTGACCATTTTTGGCTCTATAAATAACGAATTCAAAATCAATCATTTTGGTTAAAACAGTTCTCAAAAATAGGAAATTGATTTCTCCATCTTCTGCAATAAGTACTACATGTTTTTGCAATGTTCTTTCTTGTAAATTAGTAGTTGTCGGTTCTAAATTATTCAGCATTGAATCTGGGGTAAATGGTATTTTTAATATAAAGGAACTACCTTCATTTTCTTTGCTAGAAAACGAAATTTTCCCTCCAATTAAATCTGTATATTCTTTTGCTATTGCCAGTCCTAAGCCTAAACCTCCAAAATTTTTAGAAATTTCTTTTTCGGATTGAGAGAAACTCTTAAAAATAATGTCTTGGTCTTTTTGTTTAATTCCGATGCCAGTATCTTTAATCGATATGGTAACAAAATTTTCTACAATATAAGAAAATATTGTTATGGATCCGGTACTGGTAAATTTAATGCTGTTATCTACCAGATTACTTATGATCTTATATAACTTTGGTTGATCTGTAAGAATGATATTTTCCCCTGGTTTTATTTCATTTTTGAAATAAATCTCTAGATTTTTTTCTTTAGCCTTATCTGTGTATTTAGTAATTATCCGCTCTAATAATTCTTTTAAATCCGTTTTCGAGAACTTTACTTTGCTCTGTTTTGTTTCTAAGACTGAAATTTCCAATATGTCATCCACTGAAGCAATTAGATCTTTTCCACTTTTTATAATGATATCGGTATACTCTCTTCTTTCTTCTTCGGTTAATGTATCTGATTTTAGTAATTCAGAGAATCCCATGATACCATTCATCGGTGTTCTAATTTCATGTGAGATGTTTTGAATAAAATTAGTTTTTATTCGATTACTCTCTTCTGCTTCCTCTTTTGCAATTCTAAGTTCTTTTGTCTTTTGTTTTATTTTAAATTGTAAATAAAAATATATTGAAACGACACCTAATAGCACTAATGTAAAAATTAGTGAAAAAATAATCCAAAATTTTGGCTTTTTATAAAATGGTTTAACCATATCAAATAGCCAATTATCTAATATTGCCTGCTTTTCTTCGTTGGAAATAGCTTTTGAAGCTTTAGAGATGATGCTGTTGAGAATTTTTTCTTCTTTACGCACAGCAATGCTAGGTATATAACTAAAATCTATTTTATTAATAACTTTTAGGTCATTAAGTCCTTCAGATTTAATAAGATAATTTACTACCGCTCTTCCTCCAATATATGCATCTGACATTCCTGTCTGAACACTGCGTAGGCATTCAATATCATCAGAATAATTATTGATCATTAGATTTGGGTAGTTTTCTTTTAGATAATCGTCAATGGAATACCCTTTTGGTACAGCAACTTTTTTGTTGAGAAACTCTGAGAAATGTAGCCCGCTATCCACTTCTTTTCTAGTCACCAAAACAAAGGGAGTTTCAAAAAACTTAGTGTAAAAGTTTAAGTATTCTTCTCTTGTTTCAGTTTCTTGCATCTCGAGAATAATATCAACTTTTTTTGTTTTAACGTCTTTCAATAAAAGGCTCCAATTGGAGTAATATTTTTTTTGAAACTTATAATTGATCTTATTTTCAATTAGATTAAAATAGTCAACTAAAATACCATCAATACTATCTTTTTTGTTTATAAATTGATAAGGCGGATAGTATGGGTATACTGCCACATTTACAGAAGTTTGCTGGGCAAGCCATTCTTTTTCCGACGTACTAAGTATTTCCTTCTTAGAACAAGAAAAAGTGATACATACAAAGCATACTAAAATGGAAATATAAAATATTTTATTTGGCATAGTTTGTCGATTTAAGAAGCTTTGTTTCTTTTATTGAGTACAGAAAAATATTTATTTAGAATGGGCTTTAAAATTTTTCTGTCTACAGGTTTGGACACAAAATCATCGCATCCTGCATCCAGAGCTTTTTGAATATCTTCTTCTATAGAGTAAGCGGTCTGCGCAATTACGGGTAAATTCGGTCTCATTTTTTTTATATAAGCAGTAGCATCATATCCATCCATAACTGGCATTTTGATATCCATTAGTACCAAGTCAATATTTTTATTTTCCTGGCAAATGGAAACCGCTTCTTTTCCGTTTTTAGCACGATATATCGTAAAGTCATAATCATTCATTTTAGTAAGAATGGTTTTTAGAAATAGAAAATTGGTTTCTCCATCTTCAGCAATTAATATGATGTTCTTTTCTGGCTTGGCAATAGGCTTGGATGTTCGTGTTGTTTTTGCGCTTATTTTCTTTAATGGATTATATGGCACTTTTAGGGTAAAGGAAGTACCCTTATTTTTTTCACTGATTAGCTGTAGTTGCCCTCCAATAAAATCTGTATTCTTTTTTGCAATAGTTAACCCTAATCCCATTCCACTATAATCACCAATTGTTTTATCTGTGCTAGATGGTATTGTTAAACTTTCTATGATTTTATTTTTAGTAGTTTCACTAATACCGATACCTGTATCCACAACTGAAATTGTTAAAAATTCTTCTTCTACGTCGCAGAAAAGTTTAATAGATCCGTCTTCGGTATATCTAATGGCATTATCAATAAGAATATTTAATATCTTGTTTAATTTAGGCCTATCCATCAATACTATGTTTTCTTGATCTTTTAGCTTGTTTTCTATAAGAAATTCAATGTTTTTTTCTTCCGCTTTTATTTTATAATTAGAAATTAGGTTTTGAAAAACATTCTGAAGATTAACTTCTATAAGTCTTAATGTAAATCTATTTGATTGTAATTGAGAGATTTCTAAAATATTATCTATAATAGAGAGTAATTCTTTACTATTTCCGATAATCATTTGAGTATATTTTTTCCTGTCTTCAAGACTTAGATCTTCATTATTAAGAAACTCGGATAACCCTATGATTCCGTTCATTGGGGTTCTAATTTCTTGAGGGATATTATAAATAAAGTTTGTTTTTAATCGATTACTTTCTTCAGCAATATCCTTGGCAATCATCAATTCATCAGTTCTTTGTTTGATTTTATACTTTAGATACGAATTAAATGACATACCAAATAATAACGACAATAACGCTACCAATGCGATAATGGTCCAAAATTTAGACGTTCTGTAAAATGGAATGACATTGGTATAAAACCAGTTATTTACGATAGCTTGCTTTTCTTCTTTGGTGATTTTGGAAATTGTTTTGGAAATTATACCGTCTAAAACAGTGTTAGTTTGATTAATAGCAAAACCAGGTTCATAATATAGGTCAGTCCCAGACTTTATTTTTAGATTATCCATTTTTTTTGATCGGATATAGTAGTTAGCTACTGCTTTAGGACTAATAGTAGCATCATAATCACCTGCGTTCACTTTGGACAAGCAAGTAAGTTCATCATATAGTGTTATAATATTAAAATTAGGATATTTCTTTCTTAGATTTTCGGTGATAGCATAGCCTTGGGGTAAGACAATAGATTTTCCTGAAAGACTTTCTACATCATTTCCGAAATCTACATTGTTTCTAGTAACAATTACATTTTGAGATTCGAAAAGAGGTTCGTAAAACTTTAAATAGTATTCTTTTTCATCAGATTGTTGTATTTCTAATATTAGGCTGGCATCATTATTTTTAACACCTTCTAATAGCTTGGGCCAATCATCATATCTTTTTCTTTTGAATTTATAGTTGATTTTTTGTTCAACGAGTTCTAGATATTCGATAAAAATACCATCGATTTGATTCTGTTCATTAATAAATTGATAAGGCGGATAGTATGGATATATAGCAACTGTTATACTATCATTTTGAGCTAACCATTTTTTTTCGTTTTCATCTAATAATGAAGGTTTTGAACAAGATTGAATTATAAAAAATATAGGGAGTAATGGAAGTAAACAAAGTATTTTTTTTGGCATAAGCTTTCATTATTTAAATACTTAACTTTTTTGATTCCATTAATAAAGATAGTACTTTAATCATAGTTTTAAAAGGAGAATCTTTTGAAAACTATGAATATAGTATGTGAAATGTAGTTATTTAAAAGCTTTAACTAGGTTTAATAATTTCTGTTCCATCAGGATATAGAGCAAAACGCCCTTTTGATTTTTCATGTACATGGTCATGACTAGGCCAAGGCCAACCACCAAATTCGGTTTGTTGATATTCTAAAATAGCATCCCTTATTTCATTATGATTATTCATCACAAAAGGCCCTTGTTGAACAACAGGTTCATTTATAGGTTTTCCTTGTAGCAATAGAAAATGTGCTTCGGTATTTCCATTGGTAATGGTTAGTTCTTTATCGGCATGGACTCTAATTTCATGATTAACCGAGATTTTATATCCATCAACAATGATCTCATCTCCTTTGAAGAAATAGAGAGAACGATTAGCATCTTTAGAAGCGTTTGGAAAGGTGTAAGTAGCGTTAGGAGCCATTTTAATTGTCCAAATAGCAATTTCATTATTAGTATCAGCTGCCCAAGAATCGGGAGCAGGAGCAATTGCATGAGTTGTATCAAGACTACCAGCAATTAATGTAATTTCTGTAGAAAGATTATTATCATCTACTTTGGTAAGCTTTGGGATTTCTTCATTCCATAACATTTTAAAATGAGGGGCAACCATTTTATTTGCTTTTGGAAGATTTAGCCAAATCTGAAATAGTAAGAATGGGTTTTTCTGATCGGTATTAAGAAGCGGAAACATTTCAGAATGTTGCACTCCTTTTCCTGCCGTCATCCATTGCACGTCACCATTACCAAAACGCCCAGCAGCTCCCAAAGAATCTGAGTGATCTACCAGTCCTTTTTGTACAATCGTTACTGTTTCAAACCCACGATGCGGATGTGCAGGAAAGCCAGGTACTGTCTGACCATGATACATTCTCCATCCATCTTTTCCCTGGAAATCTTGCCCTATATTTCTCCCTTCTAAAGAAGCATCTGGCCCCAATTGTTGATTCCCTTTTGGATATAGATCTTCATGATAGGCACAGAATAAAAAAGGATCCTGAGTTTGCCAGGTAAACCCGAGAGGTTTTATAGAGATAATTGCAGCCATGAATATAGAATATTATAACTTTTGGTAATTGGTAGCATCTTCTGGAGTAAACTTACTTTTAAAAGAAAATGCATAAGGAGTTTCACCATGTTCTTGTAGATAATATAGTCGCTCTTTTGCTTCAGCTGGACTGGGTTCATGGCCATCTTCTACATACCAAAAAGCCATATGCATACGAGGCATTTTATGAAACCATTCTTTCTTACGTTTTAGAATTTCTACATGTGCAGATTGATATGTGAAATTAAAAAGGTCTTGCATGCTTTCCCAGACAGACATGTTGATGATTAAGAATAAATTATCAAAAACTGTAATGGCGGTTGCATTTCCTTCATCTCCTTTTAATCTCCATACGAAACCATCACTTTTTTCAGCTAATTCATTAATACGATCTAGATTATTTACAAAATCAGCCATAATAGGATCATTTATAGGCGCTAACATCTCTGCTATGTTTACTTGTGCTAGTTGCATTTGTTTGGTTGTTTTAACTCTAAATTAAATATAAAGAAATCAAAATATCTTAAAGTGTTGTTAAGTAAGAATATCAATATTCCTCTTTTCATTTATCTCCCTTGATCTCTAGCTTTTATATTCGCTTTACAAAGCCTGATGATTTCTTTTATTCTTTTATCTCTTGTTTCGGGTCGTTTTGCCTGATAAAGCCAATACAAATAATTTTTTCTATAGCTTTTAGAAAAACCTAGGTAGTTATTAAATGCTACTGGTGATTGGTCGAAAGCTGTTTGTAGGTCTTGTGGTATAATGCCATTTTCTACATTGTCAAGTGCGGTCCAAGATCCGTTTTCCTTTGCGATTTCTATAGATTTTAATCCGCTTTCATGCATTAAATTATCTTTTATTAAATCTATGATATAGGTCTTATTTAATTTACTCCAAACACTTTTAGGTTTTCTCGGACAGAAATATTGTCTTCTTTTTTCGTTATCAATTTTTTTAACCGTAGAATCTATCCAACCATAACAAAGAGCTACTTTTACAGCTTCTTCCCAACGCATACTAGCCTGATCACTTTCTACTTTATAAAAAATTAAATAAATACCATCACTTGCTGCATGATTTTGATGTAACCAATTTCTCCATTCCTTATCATTTTTAAAATACAGTTCTGGTTTGGGTTTCATATGGGTTTCTTATTTTTTGTTTGTAAAGGCATGATAATAATTGATACTTAACCATAATCTATTTTTAGTAGGTGAATTAAGAAATTGACTAATTCTATAATCAGGACCTATCTCAATTTTACTTTTATCATTCATGTTATAACCTAGGAAAGGAATTAACCGTAGTTCTAAATCTGAATTGGAAGCTTGATACGATCCAAGATATTCGTTATTAATTTTTAAGTAAAATTCTTTAGGGTCAACTCGATATCCGTTAAATGGAATTTCTACAGTAAATCGATATCGTAGTCTGAATTCTGGAGATTCTTTAGTGCTAAATGTTTGATCAGTTACAAAACGATGAGCTATTCGAATAGCTTCTAATTGTTGGGCTATGGAATACTGAAATATAGAACGATGCACAAGTTCATCTTTTTCAATGCGCAATAGATAGCCAACATTAAAAACATGATCAGATGATAGTTTGTAAGAGAGAATATTGGTTATATCTGTTAAGAGGTATTCATACGAAAACTCTTCTGAAGGACTATGTTCCCATAGTTGTTGACGAGATTCGATACTGTTAATTAATTTGAAACGATCCGAAATTTTATGAGAGATTACGATTTTAGGTAATAATCCAGAAGTAAATGATGTTTGGGCATTCGTATAACTATTTAAAGAACACATACAGAATACGATAAGGAGACAAAATCTTTTCTTCATCACTAATATAGGAGATTATCAGTGTTATCATTCACTACTTGTAACATCTTCAATAAAACTCCATCATTAGAATAAAGTAATTCATAATAATGAGAATGTTTCTCTTTTTTACCCTTTACAATTAGTTCGTAGTTTGTTGTGTACGCTGCTTTGGTATTTTTTTTATTTATCAATGAAATTAAGGTAGACCGATCACTGACCCATTGTAATTGAGTTTTTTTGATTTTTGATTTTGTGAAAATACTATCTAAAGAAGATTGAATTGTTTTTTGTAAATCGATGGAAAGTTCTGAGAAAGGAATTTTTATTTCTACATCTTCAGGCTTGCCTTCGTTTGTAAACTCTATACTATACTTTCTTTTTTGATAAAAAGTTTTGGCTTCTATGCTTTTCCCATTTTGACTTTCTTCGATATACCATTTGATTTTTTTTTTGAAAGGACATTTTTTAATAAAATCCAATGCTTCTTTTGGTACCTGTGAATATTTGATACGATATTCTTTTTCTACTTTATTTTGAGCATTTACCGAAAGGGTAGAACCCATGCTGAAACAACAAATCCATATCCATAAATAACGTGCAAACATAAGCTTTGAATTCTTTTATGGAATGTACAAAAAATAGATAAATTTCATAAAAGAACCCATACTATAATTAAGATAGTATGGGTTGAATGATTTTGTGTAATACATCGATCTAGTAGAACCTCGTATATGCTCTAAAGTTTCCTGTATTATATGGTCTTGTACGTTTTACTTGTCGTTCTGTATTGGTAGACGTATAGTAATAGTAATACCAATACCCATTTGGTAAATCTACCTGATATTTTAGTACCCATTTCCAGTCACTAAATGGCCAAGAAGCAGTGTTTTCCCAAGCGTAAAATTGCAATCTTGTTAAACCACATACCACATTCGTTCTAGTGTAGGTGTCGTCTAATTCTTTCCAATCACCACCGTAAAAAGAACTACGAGTTAGAGAATTCCATAATCCATTATCACAAAATCTAATATCAGTTGGTGTAGAAGTTACAGGAACACCACCACAGTAGGAATTCATAAATGTGGTTGCTCCTATATCATAACAAGACTTTTGATCAATATTTGTATAATTAGGGTCATTGATTTCTAATAATGCTCCACTATTTTCTATTTGTCTGCCAGATGATTGTAATGCTGATGGCGAAGCTGTCTTAGCTATACGATCAGGAATAGATACCGATGTCTTTGTCAAAGAAATAAATAAATTAAAAGGCGATTGATCAATACTATGTAAGCTTTCTTCTTTATTGTTAGCAGCTTCACCATACAGCGTTTCTGCTACAATCATCTCATCATCGTCTCCTAGCGCAATAAAATGATATTCATGACCATCTTTTTGGATTTTGGCTACTTCAAAGGATGTTTGAGTTAATTCATTGATATATTTTGCATCTTTCGTTGGACTATCTTGTAGTTCTTGTACAGAATCATCGTATAATTCTTCTTCTTTGTTTTCACAAGATAAAAGTGAAATACTAAGTATTCCAACAAAGATAAACGGTTTAAAAATTGATTTTTTCATTTTTTTAAGTTTTAAAAGTATTCAACTAATTGATTAAGGTGTTCCGGAAATACCATGTTGTAGACAAAATTATTTATTAACTAGTTGTTAGTCAATGAGTAAATAACGGTTTTTGTATAGGTGTATCACCAGTTTTAGATGGGGCTTTTTCCCGAAAGCTTTAATTTTGTTAAGGTTTCCATAGATATGAAGTAATTCTATGACAACGATTTTCGTTGATCTCAACCTTTTTTATAGTTTTGCATTTTTAAAAATGAAAACATATGATTTCTGTAGATGGATTAGCGGTAGAGTTTAGTGGAACAACCTTGTTTAACAATGTTTCTTTTGTTATCAACGAAAACGACAAGATCGCTTTAATGGGTAAAAATGGGGCCGGAAAGTCCACTATGATGAAAATCATTGCAGGTGCTCAAAAAGCAACCAGAGGTAATGTTAGATGTCCTAAAGAAACTGTGATTGCTTACTTACCACAGCATTTACTTACAGATGATAATTGTTCAGTATTCGAAGAAGCTTCTAAAGCTTTTAGTGAGATTCATGAAATGCAGCAGGAAATAGATCGGTTAAATAAGGAATTAGAAACTCGTACAGATTATGATTCTGAGGAATATATGGGAATCATCCAAAAGGTAACTGATTTAGGAGAAAAGTTTTATGCAATTGAAGAGGTGAATTATGATGCTGAAGTAGAAAAAGCATTGCAAGGATTAGGTTTTAAAAGAGAGGATTTTACCAGACCAACCAGTGAGTTCAGTGGTGGATGGAGAATGAGGATTGAACTTGCTAAAATTCTATTACAAAAACCTGATTTAATTTTGTTAGATGAGCCAACCAATCATGTAGATATTGAATCTGTAATATGGTTGGAAGATTTTTTAAAAAATAAAGCTAAAGCTGTTATAGTAATTTCCCATGATAAAGCTTTTATAGATAATATTACGAATAGAACTATAGAAGTTACAATGGGTAGAATTTATGATTATAAGGCTAATTACTCTCATTATTTACAATTAAGAGAAGAGCGAAGATCTCATCAGATTAAAGCTTATCAAGAGCAACAAAAGTTTATAGCAGATACCAAACAGTTTATCGAAAGGTTTAAAGGAACTTATTCGAAAACAAATCAGGTAAATTCTAGGGAGCGAATGTTGGAAAAATTAGAGTTAATAGAAATTGATGAAGTGGACAACTCATCTTTAAAACTTCGATTTCCTCCTTCTGCCAGATCTGGGGATTATCCTGTGATTGCAAAAGAATTGTCTAAAAAGTATGGAGATCATGTTGTTTTTAAAGAGGCAAGTATGTCGATTGCTAGAGGAGAGAAAGTATCTTTTGTAGGTCGTAACGGAGAAGGGAAGTCAACAATGATAAAAGCTATTATGGGAGAAATTGATTTTGAAGGTGAATGTGCTTTAGGGCATAATGCCAAAGTAGGATATTTTGCTCAAAACCAAGCCTCATTGTTAGATCCAAATCTCACAGTTTTTCAGACAGTTGATGAAGTTGCTAAAGGAGATGTGAGGACTCAAATCAAGAATATTTTGGGACAATTTATGTTTAGTGGCGACAATATTGATAAAAAAGTGGGCGTCCTTTCTGGAGGAGAAAGAACTAGATTGGCGATGGTAAAATTACTTTTAGAACCTGTAAATGTGCTGATCTTGGATGAGCCTACAAATCACCTAGATATTAGATCTAAAGATGTATTAAAAGAAGCACTAATGGCTTTCGACGGAACATTAATTCTAGTATCGCATGATAGAGATTTTCTCTCAGGATTATCTAATAAAGTATTTGAGTTTAAAGAGAAAAGAGTTATTGAACATTTTGAGACAATTGATGCATTTTTGGAGCGTAACAGAATGGAAAACTTGAGAGAAATACAATTAAAAAATTAGATTGAATCTATTCCAACACGATTTTATCGATCTCTAATCTAAATTTTTCTTGTTTTTTGTTGCCAATTAAAAATGCTATTTCTTCCATTTGTATGGAAGGATAGTTTTGCATATCCAACGATACACCTCTAAAAACTGGATACATTTCGGATAATGGTATTTCAATAGTTTGCCATTCTCCTGAAGTTTCGAAATGAGCTATGTATGAATGACGATCATAGGTATTCGTTTTAACTCTAAATTGATATCTCTTTTGATCACCTTTTAACGTAATCAAGGCTTTTGTATACCCTTTTACTTTTTTGGTCGAGAATCGGTACCGTACCATCGAAAAACCTCCATTGTTTTCTAAAGAAATGGCTCCAGAGAAAATAGCATTTCCTTTATCATTCAGCGTTATTTCACCTTTAGATAAGCCTCCCATTACGCCGTCGTTAACAACAATCCAATCGGAAAGCTTATTCGTTTTTTTAAAATCAAAAATAGTGAGAGAAGGAGTCGTCAATCCAATAAAAATTAAAAATAGATATGTATTCACAGAATTAATGACTATTTATCTAATCAGGTAATTGTTCTATTTGTTCTAAGATCTCAGCAGCTTCGGCCTGTTTTTCGTCACTAGCCTTTCGATTGGTATGAGACAACTTATACGATTCTTCCATCAACGTTTTATACTTTTTTTGTAAACGCTCTTTCTCAGTTTTCTTCTTAAATATAGCAAACATAGTTTTTGTTTTATCTAAAGATAAAGGGTAAGCTTTTAAACAGATGAGAAAGTTATCTTAAATAACTTTTTTATAAGAGTCTTTATATTAATTCTAGATAATATGTACTAGTAAATATTAGTTTGTAAGGTAGGTCTTTAGTAACTCTAAAGCTTCGATGTTTGATTTTTCTTTCGCTAAGGATAAAGCAGTATCTCCACTAAACCCTTCTTTGGCATTAATATCAGCACCATGTTCTAAGAGATATTTAGCAATCGAAAGATTATCAAATCGTATACTTTCTATTAGCGGTGTGGTCATCGCCTCAGGATGTTGATAATTAATATCTACACCATTGGTAACATAATATTTTACAAGCTCTAGATCTCCAGTTTGTGATGCTAATAGCATATCTTTCCAATTACCCCCAGACATAAAAGTTATATATTGATAAAAACCTTAATTAGACCAATAAGTTAATGATTTTTTTGATAGGAGTTAATTCGGAAATTTCCGTGGTAACAGATTCTAAGACACTACTTCCTACAATGGTAAAATGTTCTTGTAATGTTTGAATATAGTTTTCGGCCTCAAGAATTTTTACACCTTTAGAAACTTGGTAATATGTTTTATCATAATCATTGGGTTCCAAACAATCAAAGTCGAAGTGAAGATAAAGATGTGTGATTTTTTTAGATTGTAAAGTACCTACAAGATCTAAAATATTTACTTTTTTAGGGGCATAAATATTGCCATCCTCAATTCTAGTTTGTTCTGTGCTATCTATATCTCTAACTCCAATATAATGAATTTGAGAAGCGGTAATGGTAGAAAAAAGTAATGGATTCATATGCTCTGAACCTTCTCCTAATAATGTTCTAAGCGGCATGCCATGAAAATTACAACTAGGAGAATCGCAAGGGCGGTTAATATCGGCATGAGCATCAAACCAGATAACTCCCAGGTTTGGATAAAGTGCGTTTAGATACGAAACAGGAACAATCTCTAATCCACAATCTCCTCCAATGGTAGTAATGGTTTTTGGTTGTTCTGCATCAATCTTATTTTTAAGACGAGTTAGTTGTTCGAAAATCGCATCATAGTTATTAATGTCGTGCTTTTTCTCTCCATTTGGACCTGCTTCAATGTTAGATAATGGGATTTTAATAAATCCTGGATCTTCTACATATTCTAAAATAGTTTGTGCACCATTTTCTATCGTTTTACCAGTACCAGATCCTTGCCATTGAGGAAAATATATTTTCACAGATTTTAAGTTTTAGAGATGAATATGTATTTGATTATATAGATTTTCCTTTTACATAAAAATTAGGGTCTATGTCAATTTTGTCAGCTTTTACCTGAAGAGTTTGCCAAGAAGCGTTTGGCTGTATCCATTTTTCTTTCCCGTCTATTTTTAATCGCACAGGCATATCAAAACCTTTAACAATATCGATATATCGATATTTAAGCTCTTTATTATCTAAACGATATTCCAAAGTAGGAATTCTGGTATCACGTAAATATTGATTAAAAAATTCAGTGAGGTCAATTTTTGATTGCTCACTTATATAATCTTCAATTTCTTTTGTAGTTACTGTTTTATGATAAAACTCTTTGTTTAGTCCTCGTAGTATAGATCGCCATTTGTCGTCATCTTCAATAAGTTGGCGTAGCGTATGTAGCATATTAGCACCTTTATAATACATGTCGCTAGATCCTTCATTATTCACATCATAATGACCTATAATCGGTTTGTCATTTCTAATTCCTTTTCTTGTGCCAATAACATAATCTGAAGAAGCTTCTTTTCCATAATGGTAGTCCAGAAATAAATTTTCTGAATATGCGGTGAAACTTTCATGTATCCACATATCGGCAATATCCTTATAGGTAATATTATTAGCAAACCATTCATGACCCGATTCATGTATTATTATAAAATCGAATTTTAATCCCCAACCTGTTCCGGATAAATCATTACCTAGATATCCGTTTACGTATTTATTTCCGTAAGTCACAGAACTCTGATGCTCCATACCTAAATAAGGAACTTCTACCAGTTTAAAGCTATCCTCATAAAAAGGGTAGGGGCCAAACCAATGTTCGAAAGCTTTCATCATTTTTGGCGCATCTTTAAATTGCTTCTTAGCAGCCTCAAGATTATATCTTAGTACATAATAATCCATATCTAACAGGCCTTTTTCTCCTTTGTATTTTTCTCCAAAATGGACATAATCCCCAATATTAATGTTTACGCCATAATTGTTTATTGGATTATTAACAAACCAATGATAGGTCTTTGTATTTGGGTTTCGCTCTTCAATCTTACGCAGTCTCCCATTGGAAATATTCATTAAATCTTTTGGCACAGTAACACTCACCAACATACTATCTACTTCATCGTACATATGATCTTTATTTGGCCACCAAACACTTGCTCCTAATCCTTGACAGGAGGATGCTACGAAGTGTTTGCCATTTGTGTCTTTTTTCCAGGAAATACCACCATCCCAAGGAGCTCTGACGGCTTCTCTTGGTTTGCCACTGTAGTGAACAATTATAGAATTAATACTTCCTTTTTTCTGTTTTTTGATCAATTCTATAAAATGAGCATTTTCTTCAGAACGAACTTTTAGTAGTTTTCCATCTTGTTCTACTTTTTCTATAGTTAATGGAGGCTGCAGATCCACTTGTAACGTGCTTTGATTTTCCAATACTTTATATTGAATTGTATTTTTACCTGAAATCGTTTTTTTTTCGGGATCCACTGTGATGTCTAAATGGTAGTAAGTAAGATCCCACCATGATCTTTCTGGCGTAATGGAACCTCTTAAAGTGTCTTGTCTTGTGAATTTTTGATGCGAATCAAAAAGAGATGTCTGTCCGATAATTGGAATACTTGAGCATATCAAACATACTACTAAAAAAAACTTATTCATTTTCAATTTAATTTATTGTAATAGGAACTCTAATGGGATGTGTACACGTTCATTCCAACTTTTCTCATTATGACCATCTCCTTCAAATTTTTTGGTGATCCAGTTCTTTCCTTCTTCATACCCTTTATCTTTCATCATTTGGTCCACTTGTTTCTGAAAAGGTTCATATTGAGCGTCTAAACCTTCGGTTCCAAAATCAAAATATATTTTATGTGTTTGAGGATCGGGTAGAGTAGATGGTAAGGTTTTGATATAGGCTTCGCCCAAAATAGGAACTGGCCAATGAGTAGATACACATCCTGCAGCTCCGAAAACTTCTGGATATTTGCATATTCCGTATAACGATATTAATCCACCCATTGAAGATCCCATAATTGAAGTATCTTCCATTTTAGTGGATACATTATAAGTTTTATCAATAAATGGTTTTAATTCTTCAACTAGAAATTTCAAATATTCATCAGAATATAAAGAATCGAACCCTGTATTTTGTTTTAAAGCTGCTTTTGCTTCCGGATTGTTTGTAGCTTCAGCTGGAGCTTCTGGCATATATTCTGAAAAACGCTTTCTCTCAGTGTTCCAAGGGGCAACAACAATAGTATTTTTTATGCTACCAGCTTTAATTAAGCTATCTATCGTTTCATCAACTCCCCAATCGATACCTGTATAAGATGTTTTAGGGTTAAAAACATTCTGTCCATCATGCATATACAATACTTTGTATTTCTTATTAGAAGTATCGTATCCATTAGGCAAGAACACTTCTACGTTTCTAGGGATTACGTATGCGGATTTAAAGTTCTCATGAATAACAACTTTTCCCTTGGTTTCAATGGATAATTTTTCTGCTATATCAACATTTACGGATGATTTTTCTTTTACGGTTTCTTGTTTACAAGAAAATGTAAATAATAGCGCTGTGATGATGAAGAAGTTTAAGAATTTCACACGTTTACATTTAAGTTGTTACACATTAATAATTTAATTTAGAACATACTCCATTTACTTTCTAAAAATGGCAGTAGGGAACACAACCTGACTTTCAAATCCGTTTTTTCCTACAGTTGCTATTCCAAAAAAGTAATTATCAATAACAATACCATCGAGTACAAAGTTATCTACATTACCAACAAATCTACTATAATCCCAGGTAGGCGATGTAGTATCTCTCCAATATATTTTATATCCTTGGATATTAGGATCATTTGATTTTTCCCATTTAAACTTCACAGAAGGTTCCACTATTCCACCAATTTTAACTTCTGTTGGAGTTGGTGGAGCCCATGCGATGGATGCAAGATTGATTGCATTAACAGCAGTTAGTTTAGCTGCATATTCAAAGTTTACATGTTCTACTACATCTCCATATGCAATCCCATCTTCTTTTCTAATGTCTTGGTGTTGCTGAGTATAGTTTTCATGAGCCTCCATAATTCTAATTCCAGCGAATCCAGCATCATTAAAAGGACGATGATGACCACCACGACCAAATCTATCTAGTCGATAGATCATCATAGGATTCATTTCTGGCATATATGTTTTGGTAGTTTTATGAATATACCGAGCCAACTGACGAGAAATTCCATCCACTTCGCCTCCATAAAAACGTCTGTTTTTAACTGTTCTTTCATTGTCAGTTAGATTGGTTGGTTCAGAGAAAATTCTAAATGTTCTATTATCGATAACACCATCTACACCTTTGATATTACCAATCATATCATTATTCATAACTCCAACAATATCCCAATTGTTCTTTTTGGCATAGTTGGCCAATCCTTTTCCGCCAAACAGTCCTTGTTCTTCTCCAGAAAGGCCTACGTAAATAATACTACTTTCAAATTTGTATTTGGACAATACTCTTGCCGCTTCCATCGCTCCAGCCATTCCTGTTGCATTATCATTAGCACCAGGAGCATCATCAGCAAAGTTATTTGGGTCAGAAATACGGGAATCGATATCTCCACTCATAATAATGAAGCGATTAGGGTATTTAGTTCCTCGTTGTATGGCAACTACATTTACAACCATTACATCTTTGGTAATACGTTGATTTGTTCCCTTTTTAACAAGGTCTTTTTGATAAAAAACTTCTAAACAATTATTACATTTTTTGGATATGGTTTCAAACTCAGATTTGATCCACCTTCTGGCAGCACCAATTCCTCTTATATTGGAAACTGTATCGCTTAAGGTATGTCTGGTACCAAAACCAGCTAATGTTTTAATATCTGCTTCTATTCTTTCGCTAGAAATAGCATTGATAATATCATATATTTTTGGGTTTGTTTGTGCGCTAGCAATTATTGAAAATAAAAAAAGTGTTGAGGTAAAAAAAATCTTCATTTGTGTTAATTTGATCGCGTAATTTAAGTAAAAGCAATCATTGGGAGTGACTCCTTAACAAATTTATAAGACCTACACGATGGCGCTTTAATATGAAACATAAATGAATTGATTTATCATAGTTATCTTTTAAAATGTACAAATATGGATTTTCGAACATGTATTTATACGATGCTCTTTTCATATCTAACTTTTTGTTCATGTATAAGAGTGCCATAGCAATCTGATACTAGCATTTTACCATTCAATTGAGTTTTGATTTTAAGAAAAATTTCATTTGTAGATTTAGCTATTAAGTTTATCTCTATTATCAAAAGATATGTAAGGTGGTTCACGATCTTCTAGATAATTAACATTGATTATAGAAGGAGCTTCATAATCTGTAATCCACCAATGTTCTATAGCAAAACGAAGAGTATGTTCTTTGCGTTTCTCATTTAAAAAAATAGCTTTTATACAAAACCTTTAGTAGTCTAATATTATTTTTACAACTTCTCATTCTTGCACCAAATATTGATGCCTCCGTTTTTTAGTAGTTTTAAAATGGCTCAACATAAAATCAAACTCTTTGTCCGTTAATGGAACAATTTCTTAAATATGTAGTTGCACAGGATGTTTCATTTGACTGTAACCTCTATTCGATTCATCTTAAGAAGGTAACTTTAGCTATTTTACCATTTTCTACTTCATAGATTGCTATAACATTGGAGTAACGATCTCCAAATCTTACATATTCTCGATCGACTACTTTATTACCAAGAACAATACGGTTTTTAATTTCACAGTATAAGTTTGGAACCTTTTCAAACATAGTTTCAAAACTTTTTTTCATGTCTGCTTTACTAGAAATGGATAGCTCATTAGGGAAGTTGTAGATCTTTATGTCATCCGAATAAGTGTCCATAAAAGCATCTATATTTCTAGCATTGTAGGCATTTACTTGTCTTTGTACAATTTGTTCTGCAGTTTCTTTTAAAAGCTCTTTAATATTCAATATTTCTCCACTTTTAATAACTTCTTCTATTGAATTTAAATTTTCAATATTTTCAACAGGATTTTTAGATAGAATAACCAAATCGGCTAATTTTCCTTCCTTAATAGATCCAATATCACCTTCTAGCCCAAAACCTAAAGCAGCATTAATTGTAGAAGCTTTTATAATATCAAAATTAGATATGTTTGATTTTTTCATAGCTTCAATCTCTTGGATGTATGAAGAAGCGTGGATTGTACCTATATTTCCAGCATCTGTTCCAGTAGCTATATTAATTCCTTTTTCAGTTAGTTTTAAAAGGTTTGTAAGCATTATGCTATCGCGAGTTCTATTTCTTTTTTCTAAGGATTTTGGATCTTTTCTTAGTTTTTTTATTCTGTCTGGAATTTCATTATCAGAAAATCTATTCATATCGGTTAATGTACCATATACTTTTGGATTTGCATAGGTTAGATCTTGTATATGATTGCTAGGGTTAGCTAGATATGCCTTGCCATAATTTTTACCAACAATTAAAGTTGGTATATATGTTACTTTATGATCTTTAAGCATTTTGATAAATTCATCATCTACAAGTTGATCATTTACACTATGCACTAAAATATCGGCACCTGCTTTTACCGCTAGTTTTGCAGTTTTTAGATTAGTTGCATGAACTGTTAATTTCAGGTTGTTTTTATGAGTTAACTCAGCAATATGAGCAACGATAGGATAGGTTTTCTCTGCAGGTAATCCATTACCTGATATATACCATATTTTGATAAAATCAGGTTTGTAAGCAATCATTTTATTAAATAGTTTCGTGGCTTCTTGTTTAGAGTTGATTTTTTCTATAGGGATGTCTTCCAGACTGGAAAAAGCTTTAGGTTGATATGGAGAAAATAAAGGACCTGTAACATAAACATTTGGAGAAATATTATGTTTAGCAATACTATCTCGTACAGTAAAATTATAAAAAGGACCTCCAACATCCATTACCGATGTGATACCTAATTTTAGATAGCGTTTAAAATTATCGGGGATTATATCTTTTGCAAACTGTATCTCATCTTCATAAGAAAAGTTATTTGTTAGATCGATTGCATCTGGTCTGGTATATAAGCTTCCTGTTTGAAAAAAATGTATATGAGTATCAATCATACCAGGAATTAGAAACTTATCTGTTCCGTCAATAATCGAAACTTCATTATTTACTTTTATTTCGTCAGCAGTAATTTTTGATATGCGATCTTTTTCAATAAGTATATTCCTGTTTTTTTGAATTTTACCGTTTTCTACATCGATAAGATTTATGTTTTTGAGTAAAATTGATTGAGAAAAACCTGAAAAAGTCGAGCATATAACTACAATAGTGATTAAAACGAAATTTCTATTCATTAGTGATTTGTGTGATTGTTAATTTTATTAATACAAATGTCAAGTATAAAAAAATATTAGATACGTGAAAAGAAAAAATAATTCTAAATAAATATGTGTTTCCGTTTAAATTATATTTATGAATCTTATTAATTAAATTTTGATACTAAGAAATGTTATTTTGCCTTTATTATTGATGAATTCTAAAAAAAAGTAACCTTAGCTATTTTACCGTTTTCCACTTCATAGATCGCTACAGCTTTTATCTTTTTACCATTTATGAGTACTGATTCTTCGTCAATGACTTTGTTTCCGTATATAATTCTATTCTTTACTTCACAGTGCAGATCTGGAGTATTTTCAAAAAAGGATGCGTACCCTTTTTTTAGATTATCTATCCCTTCATAACTTAATTTATTAGGATAGTAATACACTTTTACATTTTTTGAGTATGTTGAGGCGAAGGCGTCAATGTTTCTAGCGTTATAGGCATCTAATTGCTGCTGAACGATACGCTCTGGTGATACATCAGAAACTATGGACAGTAAAGTGCTAATGGAATTTGTGGCAATTCTTGTAATATTCCCAAGTCCTGGATCTGTAGAAGTATAAAACAAGCTCCAATTTTTATCTGTTTTTGGATTAAACTTATAGATTATATTTCCTTTAGGCATTAAAATAGTTCCGTTTAGTAACCAATACATATCTTCGGCCTCTGGAATCGTATTTATAATTTTTTTCGTTTCTCCAGAGATTGGATTTAATGACTTTATTTCCCATTGTTCATTTTCTTTGCTGATATAACTGATGAGCTTAGAGTTTGGAATTTTATGTAATGATCTTCCTATTTTCTTTTGAAGAGTTGCATTCGTCTTATTTTTTAGGTTAGAAATCACCAGTGACAGACTCTGATCCTCTAATACAGAGGAAACAATTATATCTTTATCATACCAACAGTGATATCCAACTACAAGATTTTCTAATAATACCTTAGGTTTCCCAGTTTTAAAATCATACGAGTACAATAGTTGCTTGCCTGTGGTATCCAATCTAATAGCCGAAATAGCCCTTTGATTCGGGATTTTAGTAGGTGAATATTCACTTCCTTCTAAAGTATTAGAAATCCAATCAATTTTGTTGTCTCTAATATTATACGCAGCTATATCAGTTTGTCCATTTCTGGTAGAAGAAAACAAAACAATATTATCGTTATAAAAAGAAGGCTGATTGTCATAGCCTGGATTGTTTGAAATATTTCTTTGATTGGTAAGCTTTAGTTCATTATTCTCTGTTGAAATGTCGAATAAATATACTTCTGTATCCGTTTGAGCTGTACTTAAAAAAAAATGGGATAGTATTACGAAAAAAAGAATGTTTCTCATCGGTTTTGTTTTCTAAAATACAGGTAAATATCAAGTATTTTCTTAAGTATTTGTTAAGAGTTATTTCCGATAATTAAGAGTTAATAAATATCAACTTTAAAATCAAGTTTACTGTTTTCGAGAAGCGTAAAGACCAATTAGTGGACCAATTCCCAAAAAAAGGAATATATACATAGAATCCATATGGTTGACTAGATAGGAAAGTAATTGAATACTAAGAATCGTTATTGCAAAACCAATACAATTTACAATCGTAAGTCCAGTTCCTCTAAGTTCTGGAGGAGCAGCACTAGCTACCATTGTAGAAAACTGAGGAGAATCAGATATCACCACCATACCCCAGAAACATAACAGGCCTAAAAATATTTCTACTGGTAATTGAAATAGGAGCGGAGAGATTAAGCAAAAAAGCCCAGAAATAATTAGTGAATACCGTGCCACTTTTCTACTTCCAGTTTTCAAGGAAATATAACCACCCAAAACACACGAAAAGAAACCAATAGCAATGATCGTAAATGACCAGAGGGATATTGGAATTCCTATTCTATGCTTTTCGACATAGGTTTTTAATAGTACTGGAACAAAGCCCCAAAATGCATAAAGCTCCCACATATGACCGAAGTATCCGAAAGCAGCTTTTCTAAAACTAATAATTCCAAAAAGTTCAGTGATTACTCCTAATTGTAATTTAGAAACGGGTTTTCTATAAGGACCATTAGGAATACAAAAATAAATTAATAATCCGCCAAGTAAGGCTAGCAAACTAGTAGATTGGATTACGATTTTGTAGTCGCTATTCCATGATAGTTCTTTTAATAAATGAGGAAGTGCAGTACCCATAACTAAAGCACCTACCAAATATCCTAATGCTTTTCCTAAACCATCTTTGTAATAATCGGAGGCTATTTTCATACCAACAGGATAAATACCGGCTAGAAAAAAACCAGTTCCAAATCGTGCTGTTAGAACATTAAGAACAGTAATGTTGGGTATTAATAGAGCAATATTACAAAGCGCTCCCAAGATTGCTGAAATCATAAATACTTTTGATGGAGAAAATCGATCTACCAATGTAAAAAGGGCAAAAGTGAGCGTACCGATAATAAAACCAAATTGAACCGTTGATAAAAGATATCCTAGTATATTAAAACCTACATTAAACTGAGCTGCAAAATCATCTATAACAGCGTTTCCTGCAAACCACAAAGACGTACAGAAAAACTGCGCAATAATAATAACAGGAAGTATATAGATCTTTGGTTTCAGAATATTTATATTAAAAGTTAGTTAAGCTCTTGTAATAATTGATGAACCTGATTTGTATCTTCTACGTAAAACTTGGCAATCGTTTTTTTCAACCCTACTTTAATGGTATATGAAGAAGATGGTAATTCTTTGAACATATATTCATCTGTCCAATCATCACCTATGGCAAAAATAAAATCATAGTCTTTTTCTACAAGCATTTTGCAAGCAGATTTTCCTTTGTTGATACCACTTACTTTTATTTCTAATACCTTATCACCTTCTAAAATTTCGAGATTATGGTTAGCGATGAGGTGTTGTATTGTGGTTTTTAATTCCATAGATCTTAGTTTACCAAGATCTGGATCTACGTTTCTAAAATGCCAAGCTAACGAATAATTTTTTTCTTCGATAAGAGAACCTGGTGTTCTGTCTGTAAACGATTCTAATACAGGAGCAATAGACTCGAACCAATCGTTATTTACTCTTTCTAATAGTTCCCAATCTTTATCTACGTCTTTTAGCCAAGCTCCATGTTCGGTAATTAAGGTATAATCTTTATGACCGAACCATTTATTAAAAGTAAATTTATCTCTACCAGTTATCAATATGACTTTATTTCTTTTATCTTTTTGAAGACTATCTAAAATATCAAATATTTTTTGAGTGGGTTTAGCATTTTCAGGAATTTTCTCAAAAGGAGCTAAAGTTCCATCATAGTCAATAAATAAAATTCGATTTTTAGAAGTTTCGAAATCTGATAATAAATCTTTCTTTAGTTCGGGAGTTAATTTCTTTAATGAGTACTTTTTAGCTGTGGTTTTAGTGTTTTCTAGAGATTCCATGAAATCTTTGGCCCATTTCTCTACATTATATCTTTTCAATCTCTTTTGGAGCGCAGTATTTCTTTTTATCTGTTCTTCTTCAGGCATCTCTAAAGCAAACTTTAGGGTATCCGCTATTTCTTCAAAATTATTTGGATTGATAATAAGTGCTTCGCTCATCTCTTTTGAAGCACCTGTCATTTCACTTAAGATAAGAACCCCTTTTTTATCAACCCTAGAAGCGATGTATTCTTTGGCAACCAGATTCATTCCATCTCTTATAGGAGTTAGCAAAGCCACTTCACTAGAAGTATATAAATCAATTAAATTCTCAAAAGGCATCGAACGATAAAAATACCAAATAGGAGTCCAGCTTACTTCCGAGAATTTGCCATTAATTCTACCTACCAGTTGATCAATTTCATTTTTTAGTAGTTGATATTGTGGAACGTTAGATCTAGAAGGTACCGCAAGCATTACTAATCTTGCTTTTCCTCTAAATTGAGGGTATTTATCTAAGAAATATTCAAAGGCTCTTAATCTGTTAGCAATCCCTTTTGTATAATCAAGTCTATCTATGGATAAAATGAGTTTTGCACGATCTCCATCTGCAAGGTGCTCATCTATTTTTTGTTGTATTTCAGTTTGATCCTGTTTTTCTTTTTCATTATGTAAGGTAGCGGCATCATGAAACTTTTGATAATCAATACCCATAGGGAAAGAATCTACTTTAACAATTCTGTTATCCAGCTGTACATTGTTAAAGTTAATTTCTAATCCTAAAATTCTTTGCGCGGAACTTAGAAAATGTCTTTCATAATCATACGTATGAAATCCAACTAAATCTGCTCCTAATAGTCCTTTTAGTATTTCTTTTCTGCAAGGAATTGTTCTAAATACTTCATATGAAGGAAAAGGAATATGCAAAAAGAATCCTATGGTTACATTCGGTTTCTTTTTTCGGATCATTTCGGGTAACAGCAGTAGTTGATAATCGTGTACCCAAATAGTATCATTTTCATCAAGGTTTTCGATGACAATATCTGCGAATTTTTGGTTTACCGATTGATATATATTCCAACTATCTTTTTCAAATTTGGTATATTCCATGAAATAGTGGAATAGTGGCCATAAAGTATTATTACTAAAACCATAATAAAATCCATCAATTTCTTCAGAAGTTAATGGAACTCCAACACATTGATGTTTTGTCAATGCATTTTTTACCAGAATTCTTTTATTATCGTCTAATTGTTCTTCAGTAAGACCACTCCAACCGATCCAAATACTATCACTTCCAGAATGAACAGATTTCATTCCTGTTGCTAATCCTCCAACACTTGGTATCGTATTAATGGAATTATTGTCAATTTCTAATTGTAAAGGCAGTCGATTTGAGATTATGATAGTTTTACTCATAAAGCTTGGTGAAAGTTGGTTGACTAATTTTGATTGATTAAATTTCGGTTCAGCGAATAAAGGTACGTTTATTTAAAAGAACTTGAAATTATATGAATAATTTGGACTACGGAATTATTGGAAATTGTAAGAGCGCAGCGTTAATTTCAAAGAAAGGAGCTATTGATTGGTGTTGTCTTCCCAATTTTGATTCATCTTCAGTTTTTGCAAAAATTCTGGATGAAGATAAAGGAGGAACTTTCGAAATTTTAGTGAGTGATGATTATAAGGTTTCTCAGAAATATATAATTAAAACAAATATTCTGGTAACGGAATATAATAATGGAACGGATGTTTTTGAAAGTATTGATTTTATGCCGCGATATCAAAATGAAGATGGTTCTTATCATGCACCGGCAGATATCATTAGATACATTAAGTTAATTTCGGGTAAACCGACTTTTAGGGTAAATTATGATCCTAAGCTAGAATATGCAAAAGAGGATACTTACTCAAAAGTAACTGAAAATTATATTAAAAGTATCACAGATAAAGATAAGTATGATACCTTATATCTATACTCTGATCTTGATTTAGAAACCATTCTGAATTCTGAAGAAATTACATTGACTGATAACGCTTATTTTTTGATAAGTTATCATGAAAAGATCTTGAATCAATCTTTAGAGCTTTGTTATCTTAAACTACAAAGGACAAGAGTATATTGGATGGATTGGAGCGAAAAAACAACTTCTTACAAATTGTATAATCAAGAAATCCTAAGAAGTGCTTTAGTGCTTAAATTATTGAGTTATGAAAAGTCAGGAGCTGTACTAGCGGCTGCAACTACTTCACTGCCAGAAACCATAGGAGAGGTACGAAATTGGGATTATCGTTTCTGTTGGATTAGAGATGCCTCTATGGTGATAAAAGTGATTTCAGATCTTGGGCATAAACAAGTAGCACAACGCTTTCTAAGATTTATAATCGATATCATACCTGATAAGGATGAAAAGATTCAGATTATGTATGGAATTAATGGAGAGAAGGATCTTACGGAAAAAACACTTGATCATCTTAGTGGTTATAAAAATTCTAGTCCAGTTCGAATCGGAAATGCTGCTTTTCACCAAAAACAAAATGATATCTATGGTATCTTAATGAATGTAATTTATCAACAGTTTGTAAAGTTTGATGCTGCTGTAGATGATAGCGAAAGTCTATGGACAATTAGTAAAAGTATTGTACATATTGTGAATGTAAACTGGGAAAAACCTGATAAAGGTATTTGGGAATTTAGAACAGAAGAACGACATTTTACATTTTCCAAATTACTTTGTTGGGTAGCTGTGGATAGAGCCATAAAAATTGGTGAATTAATAGGAAAAACTGATAATAATGAAAGGTGGAGAGAACTGAGAGATCGAATTTATAATGATATATATGAGAATGCTTGGAATGAAGAGGTGCAAGCGTATACACAATCTTATGGGTCGGCTGACCTAGATGCTTCTACTTTATTAATGGAGTCCTATGGATTTATAGAAGCAAAAGATCCGAGATTTGTGAATACCGTAAAAGCTACCGAACGAGAGTTATGTAATGATGGATTGTTGTATAGATATAAAAATAAAGATGATTTTGGATTGCCTTCTTCTTCATTTACAATCTGTAGTTTTTGGTTTATAAATAGTTTAAACAAAGTAGGAGAGAAGGAAAAGGCCCGTAAAATGTTTGACCAATTATTATCCTACAGTAACCATTTAGGGTTGTTTAGTGAGGATATAGATTTTAAATCTAAAAGATTACTGGGTAATTTTCCACAAGCATACTCTCATCTAGCATTAATAGAAACTGCAGTGAATTTTTCATAAAATGTAATCGAAGAGGAGGAGTTTATAGAAACTATAATAAAACTACGAGTTGTTTTATAGAGTTTGAGTTAAGTGTAAAGGAGAAGTTAGATTTATAAACAATACGATTTACGTAAAAAAGAAAATCTTTGGGAATCAAAATTCCCAAAGATTTTAAAAATAGGCTAACTCTCATTCTTACTATATTCCGTAAACAGAGAAATTAAGATTTGGTGCAGCTACGCTTGTGAATTTATAGGATGGATTGCTACTAAACTGACTTTCATTTGTTTGTGTCATATAAAATCCATCTGCACTAAATAACAAGGCGAATATATTAATAAGACCATCCGGATCTCCGAAGAATTCAGAAAAAGTAAAAACTACTCTCTCATTTGCAATAACTTCTCTGGTGAATGTAGCAAAATTGAAACTTCCGTCATTCATATTAAAAATAAAATATGATTGATTAGAAAAGAAAGGATCATCAAGAACCATATCGACTCTATACAGGTTACTCACTTTACCTAGGTTTATGAAATTCTCTGAAGTTTGACTAAGAAAAGTACTTCCAAAAGATTCGTCTAAGTAGGAGTAGGTTGAAAAATCCACTCCAAAAGAATTTACATCAGAAGAGGCAAGATCAGGGATGATTTCGGTAGCTACAGGGGCTAAGTCATATCCTATTATGGTTGTCACACCGCTATCTACAGAGGTGTAGGTGCCAAAATCTTGATCATAAACAAAAGTAGTAATACTTAAATCTCCAAGTGTTAATGGCTGTAAAAAGCGAAAACCTTCATTGGTAACCGTAATAGGTAAAATTTCCGTAGAAATAGATCCGTTAGCGACATCAAAATTAGTAACTCCAGCAGTTCTTTCTAAATCATCAAAATAGGTAAACGTCCTATTATATAATATTTCATTGGAGTCATTTAGGACTACTAAGTTCCGAATAAATCTAAAAGTGTTATTCTCATCTTGTAATTGTGTATAGAAATCTCTTAGATTTTCAATGATTTCTTGATCTTGTGCTGATGCTTTTTCAAAAATTATTTCTGTTGGGTCAGAAATATCTGTTTTACTCCTAAATATGATCTGAGTGTCACTTACTTCTTCGAATATAAACTCAAATTCAGCACCAAGACTAAAGTTTTGAGCTTCGAACAAAGCGTGGAACGTAGTATAATTTTCGAATACTAATTCGGGAAATTGGCTAATTCCTACTCTATAAGTTGTTTCTAAATCATTCTGACCACCTAATACATCTGAAACAATATCTACTGTGTTATCTTCATTAAAATTTAAATAAATATTATTTCCGCCAAAATTACTTCCTGGCTGGTATACAGTTTTCCACCCAAATTCTGAATTAATTAAGACATCGCGATAAGATTCTAATAATTGATTTACTCTGGTATCAGAATCTTGTTCGAACAAAGGTTGAACATCATCATCACTACACGCAAAAACCGCTAATAGTAAAAAAAATAATGAACTAATTTTTATATTTCGTAACATATTATTTATGTTTTGTGTTATTAATTAAGGGTATTTAAAAATTCGTCTCTCACTATTAACAAATCAATACCAACATCTTCTTTCATGTATCGTAAAACAGCGTTATACTTCTCCTGAATTCTTTGACGCCCAATATTTCTTTGAAAACAAGCTTCATCTCCACCAGCACAGCTTTCTAAAGTTAAATAGGTGTTTTCAAATTCAACGGGATCTGTAGTAATTATTCTGGCAACAATTTCGGCAAAGTCTTCCGCTACAGATGAAGTACCATAAGGTGTAACCATACCGCGTGAAATAGCGTTGTTTATAGATTGAGTGCTGTTTTCGCTTCCGGAAATCAAGGTAGTCCAAGTTCCTGGAGAAGTATAATCTTCTCCCGAGATTTCATAGAATGATTCTACATCGAAGTTGAAATTTTGATCTATAATATGAGCAAATTCATGATGCAATGTTCTAAATGATTGTATAATCCATTGATTATTATCAGGACTATAATCATTAACCTGAGTTAAAGTTACTCGTACTCCAGCATCTGCCGTTCCCAAAGTAATAGTACCATCACCATTATAAAGGGGAGATCCTAAAAAGACAATCTCTGCTGGAAAATATCTCTTCAAAAACTCTTCTCCTTGGTCAGATCCCAAATTGTATGGTTCTATCCAAGCTTGTTTTATTAATTCTGCAACTGGTTGTACTACATCTCTTCTAGGAGGAACTGCAGTTCTGTTTGGGTCTATATAACGATCTACAAATTTGTAGATGATAACACTTCCGTATGGGTCTCTAAACTCCTCTTTTAAATAAATATCCAGTGGGTCTGTAGACTCTTGCTCTTGTTCAAAAATATTTTCGGCCGTAATGCTTTTTTCTCTTTCACAACTAATAAGTGTAATACTTAACAAAGAGATTGTAAAAAGCTTTTTTATAGAATTATTTGTTTTCTTCATGTCTAATATTATCTAGGATTAGGTGCGATTCCAAAATCTATTGCACTATCTGGGATTTGAATTGCTTTTCTTAAATCGTTTGTAGAAAGTTCTAAAGTCTCTCCTCCAAAATTTTCGGGAAGTCTATGTGATATTGAAAGATTAAATCTTTTTATGTCAAACCAACGAAGGCCATGATCCCAGAATTCTTTTTTTCTTTCATCCAAAATTAGTTGTTCAATCGCATTAATTGCATCAGTAGCATCGTAATAGGTGATTAACTGATTGATATCGTTATATTCCTGATTGTTATATCTCAATCTTGCAAGTACATTAATATCTAATAAAGCGTCGTCTTGCGATCCGTTAAATAATAACGCTTCTGCACGGTTTAATAAAACTTCTTCACCTTTTAATTCTATAGAAATGTGGTATGGTAATCCGGAGTTAGAGCTTAAATTTTCTCTGAAAAAGTATTCTCTTAATCTAGCCGTGTATCTTGCGTCTGTTCCTACATTCCAAATACCTGTTGAAGTTCTTTGGTCAAATGCATTTAATGGATTGTTAAATAAAACTCCTAAGTCGGTGATGTTTAGTCGAAAGCCTGTTGCATATCTTTGATGATTACTGAATTTTTGCATTACTAATACATTACTGTCATCAGTCGTCTCATTGTATTTGTCTGCAATGTCATTATATGTTGATCCTTGTAGATTATCATATTTTTTAACATATAACTCTGGATTTCCATCAAGGAAAAGGTCACTATATTTAATGCAATTTTCATAATCTCTTTTCCATAGATAAAAGCGGGAGGCAAATGCTAATCCTGCTTTTTTTGTAAAATGATATTTTTTTGATCCAGAGAAAAACTGATCGTTTATGAGAGACAATCCTTCCAAAAGGTCTTTTTCTACTAAATCATATACTTCTTGTACCGTGTTTCGTTCGTAAGCAGGAAGAAAACGGGTTTCTGGTTGAAGCACGTATGGGATGCCTAAATTTGTAGATGCGTTTTGATCATAATGCAAAGCAAATACATTAACCAACATAAAGTGGCTATAAGCTCTTGATAATAATGCTTCTCCTTTAATTGCATTTTTAAAATCAGCATTTCCAGGTAAATCATCTATTACAGCTAGCACCTCATTGGTTTGTGCAATAGCTTCGTAGGATCTATCCCAGAAATAAGTAGGAGTATCCTGTGAGATTCCGTCTACATCTTGCCAGGTGTATAATTGAAGTGAATTTTGATCAATAAAATTACCTCCAGCATTGGATATGACACCACCATTTTCTAATCCAGTTGGACCAGCTAAATCTGTGTACATATCTGTAAAAGCGTAACTACCTTGCGAATAAGAGTCAGCAACAACTTTTGCTGCTTTTTCTGCAGTGTCGAGTTCTAATCGGTCATCTGGTAATTCATCTAAATAGTCATCACATGATGTGAATGACAAAATAAATGAAACCAGTAGTATATATGGTGTTAATTTATATTTATTCATTTTTTTTAATTTTTAGAAACCAACGTTAAGTGAAAATGTAAGTGATCTAGCTACGGGTAGTGCTGTTCCTCCTGAATTGAAAAATTCTGGATCTTGTCCGTTTAGAGCTTTGTCAGAATATATAAGGAATAAATTTTCTCCTTGGATTCTAAATTGCGCTGATTCAATGCCTAAACCTTCTATATAGTTTATGGGGATATCTAATCCTAACGCCATCGATCTCATTCTTGCATATGTGCCATCAGCAACTCTTGCGTCACTTATGTTATACAAATCGTAAGCGTTATCAGCTCCTAGTTGATTTTGTATGGTTCTGTCACTTAGGATAGCAGGTATATTGGTTGTGTTTTCGTCTCCAGGTAATCTCCATCTGTTTATCAAATCACCTGATAAAGAGTTGAAATCAGTATAAGAAGGTCCAAAATTACTATTAAGACGGATCTTGTAATCAAATTTAAAAGTGATATTTGCACTTAGTGTCAGATTTTTATACCTAAAAGTGTTATTAAAACCACCTGCACCTCTTGGTTGTGTGGGACCTTCATATTTTAATATTTGTTCAAGATTTTCTCTTTCCTGAAGATTTATATTTGTGACAATATTGTTGTTTTCATCAAAGAAAGTTGGAATACCAAACTCATTTAATCCTGCAAATCTCGTTGAGTATAAGGCAGAAATCTCTCTTCCGGAATATGGAGCTCCGGATGGCTGTGTTAACTGTACTAAGGTAGGGTCAAAAAGCAATTCTGTGATTTGCTCTGTATTATATCCAACATTAATATTGGTATTCCATTGGAAGTTAGAAGTTTTTAAATTCACAGTAGAAATTCCAAATTCATAACCTTCGGTTTTAAGATCTGCATAATTTCCACTCTGAAAAGCCTGTCCGCCAACACCACTGGTTTTCACTATCCCAATTAAGTCAAATGAATTTCTGTTATAGTAACCAATTTCTCCACTAAGTCGATTCTCGAAAAAAGAAAATTCTATTCCCGTACTAAATTCTTTAAGTTTCTCGAATGTTAAATCGTCATTAGCCAATGAGTTTATAGCGATTACAGTTTCTTGATCGGTTGGTCTTAAAGGAACCCTACTACGCAAGTCCAAGGTGGCACTGGTTAATGGCCCTCTTCCTCCAGAAAGTCCATAAGTAGCTTTTAATCTTAATTGATTGATCCAATCTGCTGTAATGAAATTTTCTCGATGAATATTCCACGCACCACTTATGTTATAACTGGTAAGATATCGTGATTTAGAACTAGTTCCTTGTAAATTTGATCCATCGTAACGTAAGGTACCGTTTAAAATGTATTTGTTTTTCAGGGTATATCCTGCGTTGGCAAAGAATCCAACAAATCTGTCTCTTAGATTACTTATTCCAAAATATTGATCATTCTGATTCGTTAGTTGGTCAATAGCATCGGGATCTGTATTTACTATATACCCATTATCGTAAGATATGCCAATACCCGTGTACTCTCTGGAACTTCTTGTAGAAGATTTTATTTCTTGTCCTAAAAGGAAGGTGAATTGATTGTCGTAATTAATTTCTGGATTCCAGGTAATCGAATTTCTTATGTAGAAATAATTTAATACATCTTCGTTATAAATATTTAACCCTCCTTCTGGTAGAATTGAATATGCTGGTCTTGTAGGATTTTCAGGATCTTGGTATAGGAAAGGATTTATATTTACTAAAACACCTTCGTCAGCTCTAAAAGCTTCTGCTTGGTTAGAATTATCACCAATTATGTGCTCTCGTCTGGTGATAGCTTGTCTATAATTTACAATAGAATTGAACGTCAAATTATCTTTTATCTTATAATCGAGGTCTAATTGTGCAGAAATATCAGCAACATCAATGTTAATGCTATTATTATTTAATTCGTTAATGATATTAAAAGGGGCATAGTTTTTTCTGAAATACTCTAAATTACCATTTTCGTCATAAGGGGTAACGCTACGACTATTTGTAAGTGAGTAATTATATGGATTAATATCAAACTCTCGATTATATTCACCGGTAATTGGATTAAAAGTTCTATTATTCGTTCCAGGAACAACTTGATCTCTGATGCTAAGTGCAAGAGTTGTGCCTAACGTTACTTTTTCTGAAACTTTAAAAGTATTTCTTAATCTTGTTGTTAATCTTTCTGCTTGATCTCCGATCGTAACACCCTCATCCCGTAAATAACCTAAAGAAAATAGATATGTAGCATTATCAGATCCTCCAGATAGGCTTACTGAGTGATTCTGGACTGTAGATATGTCAGAAAAAAGTACTTTGAACCAGTCTGTGTTTGCAGTTTGGTATCTTCTAAAAAAATCGTCTGATAGTTGTCCATTAGCTCCGATTTCTACATCATTTGTTCCTCTTAGATTAAAATAACTTCCTAAAACCCCATAAGATTCAGCAAATTGCGCTGTAGTAAGATCGATTAAATTTTTGTCTACTAATTCTGCGTAAACAGATAATTCCTGTTGTGAGTTTAAGACGTTAAACTGTTCATATCGAGGTCTTAATCTGTAAGAGAAATTACCTGAGTAATTTATTTTTAAGGCTCCATTTTTACCTTTTTTAGTGGTAATAACGATTACACCGTTTTTTGCTCTTGCTCCATATAAAGCGGTTGCAGAGGCGTCTTTAAGTATTGAAAAAGATTCTATATCATCCGGATTTAATCCAGCAATGGAAGATCCAATGACAGAACTTATATCTCCTGAGCCCAACTCGTCTTGAGATAATTCTATATTGTCTTCTAGGATAACTCCATCAACAACCCAAATAGGATTGTTATTTCCATTTAAAGAAGTGTTACCACGAATTCTAATACGTGGAGAAGCACCGAAAGTTCCAGACAAATTATCCACAACTACTCCGGCATCTCTACCTTCTAAAAGTCTAGATGCATCTCTTGCACCATCAATTTTGATATCCTCGGCTTTCAGTCTAGTGGCTACACCGGCAAATAACTTTTTGTAGCTTTTTCTATATCCATCGGTAATAATTACTTCATCCAATGACTCAACCATAGCTTCCATCTGAATAGAAAATTCTTTTCTGTCTCCAGTTATAAGTATTTCCTGATCCAAAAATCCTAAACTTTGAATTTTAAGAGTTTCTCCTTTTGAAACAGAAATGGTGAAATTTCCGTCAAAATCAGTAATCACTCCGCGTTGCGTGCCAATAACCGAAACGGTAGCTCCGGGAAGAGGCATGCCTCTATCATCCGTGATTTGTCCAATAATTTCAAATTTTCCCTGAAATAAAATTATTTCGGTAGTATTAAAAGAGGTTTTGGGGTTTAATGAAAATCGTTCCGAATTATTCATTTCAGTAATACGACTTTCTCCATTAATTACATTTAGACAACACAAGATAAAGACGACAGAGAGTAAAGGTCTGCTATGCTTTGTGTCTAAGGTGATTCCATAATGAAACTTGAGTAGTTTTTTTTTCATAAGCTTTGTTAAGTTTTAAAAATACAATTAGGGATTGGTTGTGCGTAAAAAACTACATTTTTATTCGTTTTTTTTAAATGAAAGTTTATTACGAGATCGCGAAATTAACAAATTTTACGGATTTTTAGAGTTTTTAACACAAAATATTTACGTTTAAACCGTAATTAGTAAATTTTTATTTATAAAGGGTTAACAATAATTTATTTTTATATTTTGTATATAGGCGGTTATATTGTTGTTTTTAACGATACTTTTGAGGTTTGTTTTGTAGAAAATTACTCGTTTTTGTTGGAAAAGATCTCTACCTACTGGTTCTGCTGTTATTTTGAAAGATTTTGCAGTTAAAAACAATCATATATTGCTATGAAATAACAGATTATTCTAAGCTCTAACTAGGTGAAAGCTTCTGTTAATTATAGACTTGTAGATAAGCAGATTGTCAAAAAAACAGAGGAGATGGAAAAAACAGAAGAGATGGAAAAAAACAGAAGAGATGAATAAATCCTATTATGAAAATAGGGAGAAACGCCATTTTGCCATTTTTAAGAATCAGACTTTTTGCAAAATTTACTGAATGATATTATTGAAGTTAATCAGGAGTTTTAATAATCATTTCTATAATTCCACATTTTGTAAGATGGATTTGTGAAATATCTAAGTTGGTTAATTAAATTTTCAAAAGACTAGAGTTTATGTTTTTGTTTAGAGCCTTCTTTGTTATTTTAAGGCGGTGGTTTGTTATTCTACTAAAACAATAGTGCCAAAGATATCTGCATTGATCCAACCTTGGTTTTTATCTTCTCCTGGTACAAAAACAGAACCCATAAAGTTTTCTCTTTCTTTGCTGGCATCGTTATCATTGTATGCAATCGCAAAACCTAGCTTTTGATCTTTAGATAATACAACAGGATCATTAGTTTTCCCTTCTTCATAGGTATCATCAAATACAATCATTTCGAATTCCCAAACAGTAACATCACCATCTGTCTTGCGCTTCATTTTTACATGATTGTTGTATAACAGAGGTTTTTTACTGGCATCTAAATCTACCACATTACCATCTAATGCTACATGATATGCAAATGCGTTATTATTATATTGGTGTTCACCTCCAGAGTTATCAGCATCTATAAAAATCTCTACACAATCATCATCCCACCAAAGTTTTAAAGGATCTTTATATTGATCATATAATACATCATCTTTTATTTCTACTAAAATATATAGTGCTTCTGGTGTCCATGCCATTTTATAGCGTCCAAAGAAATCGTTGACATCTGGAAATTCTCCTATCCAATTTTGATCCATAGGATACCATTTCGTTTCATTCCAAATAGGATCATTCATATCACCGTCTATAGTAGGAGTAATTTCTGCCTTCTTTATATTTCTTAGCTGATGGTCTTTTTTTTCTTTTTTAGCAATTTCTAAAGGTTGTTCTGTACTATCAGCAATTGTTTTATCCGAATTATTATTTTCCTTCTTTTTACAAGAAATGATTAAGATTAATGAAAGTAAGAAGACTATTTTTTTCACAAGATTATTATTTATAGTTATTGAATTTAAATTTAACAGGATCGGAAAGATATTAAAAACATTCACTCATTTTTGAGGAATCTATAAAAGTTAAGATTTTGTAAAGTTGATAATCAATATTTAAATGCTCTAAGGATTGAACCGAGGATGATTAACTTAAAGGAAAGGGTGAATTCTAATCATAAAAAAAAGCGGTCGTTTACTTCAAACGACCGCTTTTTGACTGACATATCAACATGTGATATGATGGTAAGTAATTAGGACAAAAAAATTATTGTTTTACAATTTTAATTCTTTTCAGTTTTGCTCCATTAAGGGTAACCGTACAGAAATATATTCCAGATTCGCGCATATCATTAGCGTTGATCTCAATAGTTTGATTTCCTTTTAAGGTACTTTCGCTATAAATTGTTTTTGTCTGACCTAAAATATTCGAAATAGACACACTTAAGACACCGTTTTCTGGAGTATTAACACTTAAGGTTCCTCTTTCTCTTACAGGATTTGGCCACAGCGTAACGTCTGTTTCTATAATCGAACTATTTCCTTTATCAGCTTCATCAGCTAATTCTAGTGCTCTTGTAGAAGGACAGTTATTCGGACAATTTGCAGACCAAGTTCCTGTTCTTTGTCCGCTACTACTTCCGGTAACAGTAAACCATCCATCTGTACCTCGAGTAAGGTCTACAGTTTGTTGACCATTTCCATTATTGAATACAACTCCGATATCATTTGCGGATACTCCGTTTGGTATTGTAAATGTTTTTCTTGCCCAAGAAGTTCCACTTAAATTGGTCATCACATCTCCTGGCCATCCAGGGGTTCCAGCTAATGTTTGGTTTGTAGCTCTATTGAATAGATATAAATTAGCATTAGTACCCCATCCACTACTAGGTTTTTGGAAGTTTAATGTAACATCATTAGATCCTCCTCCAGATGAGCTACAGTCAGATGGACAAGTATCAGACCACGTTCCATTGGTATACCAACCGTCTGTACTTCTGGATAAATCTCCAGTTTGATTGCTTCCATCGTTAAAGATTACTCTTATGTTAACAGCAGATACTCCAGCGGGTGGTGTTAATGTATAAGAATACCAAGGAGTACCAGAGATGTTAGTCATCTGTTGTCCTGGCCAACCAGCAGTTCCTGAAATAGTTGCATTAGCTGAAGCATCAAAGAAATATGCGTTGATTGTATTTCCCCAAATAGATGGTTTTTTGAAATTAACAGTAAAAGGAGCTACAGTTTCTCCACCACCTGTATTATCTCCACCACCTTGTGTCCAAACAGCGTAATCACTTCCAGAAGTTCTTAGAGTCCATCCACTTCCATTAGGAGACCAATTACCACTTCCTAATTTCATGGCAATAGTACCATTTCGTCCATCGATATAGGCTGCATATAAATCATTTCTTGCTTCTGCAATGTTAATAGAAGATCCAGCAAATACTCTTACATCTTTTCTAATTGCGATTAAATCTCTAATCGCGTTTTGTACTCCGGCTCCAGCATCAAAGAAGTGTGTCCAGAATACCATTGGATTACCAGGGTGTGTTAAAATGTAAGCGTATCCTTTTCTTAAATTGGTTTCTCCTCCGGGAAATACAAAATTAGATCCACAACATTGTTGCGCTTCTCCAGTGTCATGATTATCTAAAAAAGTTACGGATTTTGTTGGGTTGATTCCGATCATTCCAGATGGATTACCAGAAAAGTCTCTTAGGTAAGATAAATTATTATCTCTTAGCGCATTTTGAAGACTTACTTTAGTATTAAAATCAAATGCAGATGAAGATCCTTGTGTCCAGTTTACAAAATTGTTGGTTTGTACTCTGCTACTTTCTAGTAATTCTCCCACTGCAAAATAAGGATTTGTAGCATCGTTATATTCTTTGTTGTATATAGGATTATATCCATGTACGAAATCATATCTCCAACCATCGAAACCTAAATCATTTCTTAAGAAATTCATCCACGCGATGATTTCTTGTCGTACTTCTGGATTTTCATGATCTAAATCTCTTGCAGCAGCAAATCCACCACCAGATCCATCTGCTTTTAGAGCATTACCAGGAACAAAATCACCATTGATACTAAACTCTACTGGGAAGTTTACAAAATTTCTACCTTCATCATCGGCAGTAATAAAATAAGTTGGCCAAGCAGGATTGGTAAAAGTAACGGCGTCATTGCTACCAACTCTATGGTTGATTACAATATCACTAATTACTCTTACATCCTGAGAGTGATACTGGTTGATTAGATTTCTCAATTGTGTTTCTGTACCGTAGGCACTGTTAAAATTATAAAGTTCCCTTGGAAGGTATCCCTGTGGCGCTGCTGAGTTACTTGGAGGCGGCATCCATATTAGATCAATACCAGCATCGCTAATCGTACTACTTACACTGGTTACTACATCATACCAAGTTTGACCAGCAGGTTGGTTTTGAACATTCCAATCAAAGGCTTGGAACATAACGTCTTCATCTTGTGCTTGCATCTGCATAAGCGGGAAGCAGCATAAGAAGCTTACTAAAATTTTAAAAAGGGTTTTTCTTTTCATTTCATAAGATTTTTTGTGTTCTTTAGTGAGAACGGAGGTTTTAAATACGTAAGTAAATTTGTGTTTTTCTCAAATTTTCGCTGTCGGAAAAAAGAGCCTGAAGAGATTAATAATAAGCTGGTCGTATGTATTTGAAATAGGAATAATCGTAACACTGATTTACGTTACACCATTTTAAAGAATTTTTAAACTAATAGTCTTTTGGTAATTATTCGACTGATGACATATTAGTTATAACGACAAGTAATAAGTAATTTTTTCTCGGCAATCTTTATTTTAGAAATTTATTCTTGTATTCCTGACTGAATATTTAAAAGAAAAGTTTGTTTAATTAGAGTAGCTCAAACAATTTAGAAATTTTCGGAGGAGGTGAAATTGTTTTCATAATTCGTAAATTTTAGTTTGTAAAAGTGTTTCTTGTGTTAAATTTCCACTAAGTTATTACGAAATATTCAATTTTTGAGTTTCTAAAA
This sequence comes from Aquimarina sp. 433, assembly GCF_054054605.1. Taxonomy (NCBI): domain Bacteria; kingdom Pseudomonadati; phylum Bacteroidota; class Flavobacteriia; order Flavobacteriales; family Flavobacteriaceae; genus Aquimarina; species Aquimarina sp. 433. Next base: position 227,663 of record NZ_JBSWZK010000005.1, on the reverse strand, counting down.
GTTACTACAACGTTTTCGTGTTGATAAATTCTTACTATTTCACATAATATGTTGAGAAACAAGCTATAATTAACAATTTTTTATAGTATTTCGGTAATTTTTAGGATTTTGCTAGTACGCGCTACTTTTTGTTGTATCCATCATATCTTCTAGAAATCATCAGTTTAGAATTTTTTAGGTTTACTTTTAAAGACTGTCTTTACGTTATAATAGATTAATGTTTTCATAATATTTTCTTTGTCTTTAAAGAATTTTACTAGGGTATCTTTAAGGAACCAACTTAAATATATTTTATTATGAAAATTCATTTTAGATTTTACGGATTATTTTTTTTATTCCTTTTGGTGTTATTTTCTTGCGATAAACAAGAAGATATACAAACAAAAGAAGTGCTTGGTTTAGAAGTGCACCAAGAAGACCATTTAGAAGGAAATAAAGAAATAAATGGCTTTCAGATTGGTTATAAGGTAACCAGTAAGGATTTGAATTACTATCAGGTTAAAGTTTCTATTAATGATGTAAGAATTACAGCTTCGATAGATTACAGCAACGAGTTTATTGAAATTGACGGAAAAAATGTAATACTTTCTACCAAAGAAAAAGAAACGCTATTGATGTTAGGAGAAGAGTTATCAATGTATTTATTTAAAGATGGTTCTGTAGATAATTTTACAATGGCGGAGTTTACCTTATTACGATTATTAGAGTATTGGGCGAAATCACCGAATAATTATCGTTACGAGAAAATCGTAATAAAAGGTTCTCAAACAAATTTGTCGAAAGGTAATGATGAAGGTATTACCTGTATCAGAAAGAACACCTATGTTACAGCCGAATATGATGATAACAATGGACAATCCTTTAGTGATCGAAAACTAGTTAATGGAGATCGTTGTTTAGGTCGCTGTGGATCTGGATGTCCAGGAATTTTTACTATTGCCAGTGCTTGGACTAAAGATTGTTTAGATCATGATCAGTGTGGAAGAGTGCTTGGAGGAAGTACGAATCCTTTTGATAGAAATTGTGGAGATGAGTATGGGCAAGCTGCTGATGACTTCCTTTTTGGTGTGATCCGTGGTTGTAGAGGATAATTATATAATATAAGAAATAAAAAACCGCCTTTCCCCAACAGAAAGGCGGTCTATTAAATCAAAATTAAACAACTTTCCTAGTTTTAATCCTTAGGATAGGATTTATTAAAATTATTATTAGAAGCAGTATCCGTTTTCTGCGGCTACTTTATCTGCAATTTTAGTTCTTAATGCAACAACATTTGGCTGGTTTGCATATTTAGTAAAACGCTTAAGTCCCATAAGCATCATACGCTGCTCATCACCTTCAGCAAAAGAAACAATCGCTTCTTTTCCTTTCTTGATAATAATGTCTACGGCATTGTATAAATATAATTGAGACATAGCGATCTGGATTTCCTGAGAATCTTCTCCAAAACGTTTTGCATTTTTCTCTGTACGTAAGATCGTAGATTCAGCCATATAGATTTCGATAAGAATATCTGAAGCAGCCATCAATAATTGTTGGTGCTCTTCTAATTGTGGACCGAATTTCTGAACAGCAGATCCTGCTACCATTAAGAATACTTTCTTAAGTTTAGCAAGAATTTCTTTTTCTTCAGAAAATAATACGGAATAATCCGGAGTATCAAAAGAAGGAATTCCTGTTAGTTCATCAGCAACTTTCATTGCTGGTCCTAAAAGATCTACATGTCCTTTCATTGCTTTCTTCACTAACATTCCCACAGCTAACATTCTGTTGATTTCGTTAGTACCTTCATAGATACGAGAAATACGAGCATCTCTCCAAGCAGATTCCATAGGCGTGTCTGCAGAGAATCCCATTCCTCCAAAAATCTGGATACCTTCATCAGTAGTATTCTGAACGTCTTCAGAAACTGCTACTTTCAAAATAGAACACTCAATTGCATATTCTTCAACTCCTTTTAATTCAGCTTCTTGATGCGTATTTCCTTCCGCTTGACGGATAGCAATTCTATCTTCAATATTTTTCGCAGCTCTATAAGAAGCAGATTCATCAGCATACGTATTCGTTGCCATTTCAGCAATCTTAGCTTTGATCGCTCCAAAGTTCATAATTGGAGTCTTAAACTGAATACGCTCATTAGCATATTTTGTAGCTTCTCCAATTACTCTACGTTGTGCATCCAAACAAGCAGCTGCTAATTTGATACGTCCAACATTTAAGGCATTCATTGCAATCTTAAATCCGTTTCCTCTTTCAGATAACATATTCTCTACAGGAACTTTAGTGTCGCTAAAGAATACCTGACGAGTAGAAGAGGAGTGGATTCCTAATTTCTTCTCTTCATCTCCAAGAGAAATTCCATTAGAAGGATCATTTTCTACGATAAATCCTGTGATATTTTTATCATCTCCAATACGAGCAAATACAATAAATACATTACAGAACCCTGCATTAGAGATCCACATTTTTTGACCAGATATTAGGTAGTGTGATCCATCTTCTGATAATACGGCTTTTGTTTTACCAGAGTTTGCATCAGAACCAGCACCTGGCTCTGTAAGACAGTACGCTCCAAACCACTCACCAGAAGCTAATTTAGGAACATATTTTTGTTTTTGTTCTTCATTACCATATAATGTAATTGGCATAGTACCAATACCAGTATGTGCTCCAAATGCAGTACTAAACGATCCTGTAGCACCAGAAATGTAATCACATACTAACATCGTAGAAACAAATCCCATTCCTAGTCCACCATACGCTTCAGGAACTGCTACACCAAGAAGACCAAGCTCACCAGCTTTCTTCATACATTCCTCTGTAAAAGCATAATCTTTTGATTCAAATCTTTCCCAGTGTGCCCAAAGTTCGCGATCAACGAATTCTTTAGTACTATCACGCATCATCTTTTGCTCTTCAGAAAAATCTTCTGGAGTAAATACATCTTCAGCTTTCGTTTCTTTAACAAGGAATTGTCCTCCTCTAAGAATGTCTTTATTTAAAGTTTCTGTACTCATTTTATTAGTGTTATTTCTTTATTCTAGTTTTTTTTAATTCAAAAATTCAAAAATACCTGCAGCACCTTGTCCGGTTCCAACACACATGGTTACCATTCCGTATTTTCCTTTCATATCACGTTTACGCATTTCATCAAATAGCTGCACGGATAGTTTTGCTCCAGTACATCCAAGCGGATGTCCTAATGCGATAGCTCCTCCGTTTACGTTTACTATATCCTGATTGATATTAAGTTCGCGCATAACCGCTAAAGATTGTGATGCAAATGCTTCGTTAAGTTCAATAAGTTCTATATCGTCTTGCTTAAGACCTGCTTGTTTTAATGCTTTAGGAATAGCTTTTACAGGACCAATACCCATAATTCTTGGTTCTACACCTGCAGCAGCATAGTTTACTAATCTAGCAATTGGTTCTAGATTAAGTTCTTTTACCATGTCTTCACTCATTACCATTACAAAAGCAGCACCATCACTCATCTGTGAAGAGTTTCCAGCGGTAACACTACCACCAGCAGCAAATACAGGACGTAGTTTACCTAATACTTCTTTGCTTGTTCCAGCACGAGGCCCTTCGTCTTTAGTTACAGTATATGATTTAGAAGCTTTTTTACCATTTTCGTCAACATAAATTTGCTCTACATTGATTGGAACGATTTGATCCTGGAAACGATTTTCTGCCTGTGCTTTTAAAGCTTTCATATGAGAATTGTAAGCGAACTCATCTTGATCTTCTCTAGAAACCTTAAACTGATTCGCAACAGCTTCGGCAGTATTTCCCATTCCCCAATAATAATCTTCATGACCAGATTTTGCTAAATCATAGTTTAATTCAGTCTTATATCCGGTCATGGGAACAGAACTCATACTTTCTGCACCACCAGCGATGATACAGTCTGCCATTCCAGCTTGTATTTTTGCAGTAGCCATACCAATAGTTTCTATTCCTGAAGAACAAAATCTATTAACAGTTACTCCTGGTACATCTATAGATTCTAATCCCATTAATGAAATTAAACGAGCCATGTTTAATCCTTGTGATCCTTCTGGCATCGCATTTCCTACGATCACATCGTCGATACGGCTCTTATCTAGTTGAGGAAGTTCTTTCATCATGTGCTGAATTGTTTCAGCGGCTAACTCATCAGTTCTTTTAAATCTGAAGACTCCGCGAGGTGCTTTTCCTACGGCTGTTCTATATGCTTTTACTATATATGCGGTTTTCATTTCTTTATGGATTTTTAGATTATTTGATTTTTAGATTGATTGGATAGTTGATAACCTTGCAATCTTGTAATCTAATTACTTAATGCTAGTTTCTTAAAGGTTTACCTTTTTTAAGCATGTGTTCTATACGCTCTAACGTTTTGCGTTCTGTACATAATGATAAGAAAGCTTCGCGTTCTAGATCTAACAAATATTGTTCTGTCACGAAAGTTGGTTCGGATAAGTCTCCTCCAGCCATTACGTAACCTAACTTATTTGCTATTTTATGATCATGTTCTGAGATGTATTTACTAGCTTCCATAGAATCTGTACCTACTAAGAACATTCCTAGTGCTTGTTTACCAAGTACTTTTACATCTTTTCTTTTCACTGGCTGTGTATATCCTTGCTCAGCCATTAATTTAGCATATGCTTTAGCAGTAGCAATCTGACGATCTTTATTAACTACTACGATATCTTTTCCTTTTTGAAGAAGATTAGTATCAAATGCTTCGTAAGCAGAAGTCGATACTTTTGCCATTCCGATAGTTAAGAAGTGCTCCTGAAGAACATTTAGCTCTACATCATCTTTTCTAAAAAGATCTGATGCTCTTAGTGCCATCTCCTTGGATCCACCACCACCAGGAATTACACCAACTCCGAATTCTACTAATCCCATATAGGTTTCTGCTGCAGCCACAACTTTATCGGCATGAAGTGAAATTTCACATCCACCACCTAATGCCATTCCGTGAGGAGCAACTACTGTTGGGATAGCTGAGTAACGCATACGCATCATAGAATCTTGGAAGTATTTTACTGCCATATTCAATTCATCATATTCTTGCTCAACAGCCATCATAAAGATCATTCCAATGTTAGCTCCTACTGAGAAATTAGCTGCTTGATTACCAACTACTAATCCTTGGAAATCCTTTTCAGCAATATCGATAGCTCTATTTAATCCTGCAAGCACATCTCCACCGATAGTGTTCATCTTACTTTGGAATTCTACATTTAGGATTCCATCTCCAAGATCTTCAACTACAACACCACTGTTTTTGAAAACTTCTGTGGATTTACGGATATTATCTAAGATGATAAATGCATCTTGTCCTGGAACTTTTACTTGTTCTTTTTTAGGAATATCATAGTAATAAGTAGCACCTTCTTTTACAGTATAGAAAGAAGTACTTCCTGAAGCGATCATATCATTTACCCAAGCAGCTGGCTCATATCCTTCTGCCTTCATCATTTCGATTCCTTTTTCAACGCCTACAGCATCCCAGATCTGGAAAGGTCCATGTTCCCAACCAAAACCAGCTTTCATAGCGTCATCAATCTTATAAAGGTCATCTGTGATTTCAGGAATACGATTAGATACATAAGCAAAAAGAGCGGCTAAGTTTTTACGATAAAACTCTCCAGCTTTATCCTTTCCTGCTACTAATACTTTAAAACGATCTACTACTTTATCAATAGTTTTGGTCATTTCTAAAGTAGCAAATGACGCTCTTTTCTTTTCTCTATATTCTAGCGTATCTAAATCAAGAGAAAGAATGTCCTTTTTTCCTTCTGGAGAAACGTGCTTTTTATAGAACCCTTGTCCTGTTTTGCTTCCTAACCATTTATTTTTCATCATGGTATTGATGAAATCAGGAAGTTTAAATAATTCATGGCGTTCATCATCCGGGCAGTTATCAGCAATACCATTTGCCACGTGAACTAAGGTGTCTAAACCAACCACATCTACAGTTCTAAAAGTTGCAGATTTTGGGCGACCTATTACAGGACCTGTTAATTTGTCTACTTCTTCTATAGTTAATCCCATCTCTTTTACCATATGGAATAAACTCATGATACTAAAGATACCAATACGGTTACCGATAAAAGCAGGTGTATCTTTTGCTACAACTGAAGTTTTACCCAAGTATTGCTCTCCATATCCATTTAAGAACTCAAGTACTTCAGATGAAGTGTTTGGTCCAGGAATGATTTCGAATAATTTTAGGTATCTAGCCGGGTTAAAGAAGTGCGTTCCACAAAAATGCTTTTGAAAATCTTCACTTCTTCCTTCATTCATAAATTTAATTGGAATACCAGAAGTATTAGAAGTAATTAAGGTTCCTGGTGTTCTATACTTTTCTAAATTTTCAAAAACTTGTTTCTTAATATCAAGTCTTTCTACGACAACCTCGATGATCCAGTCTACATCAGCTACTTTTGCGATATCGTCTTCCAGATTTCCAGTAGTGATACGAGCAGCAAATTTTTGACTGAATATTGGTGAAGGTTTGGATTTAAGAGCGGCAGTTAGTGAATCATTTACTAACCTGTTACGAACCACTTTACTTTCTAGTGTAAGGCCTTTTGCCTTTTCTTTGTCGTTTAATTCTCTTGGTACGATATCTAATAATAGTACTTCGACACCGATATTGGCGAAATGACACGCAATACCTGAGCCCATTATTCCTGAACCAACGACTGCAACTTTTTTAATGACTCTTTTCATTTTTTTTAACTTCTGGTTGTTAAGATGTTATAGATTCTTTATTCGTGTAAATTTTCTTTGTAGCTATGAGATCATTAATCATTTGAAAAACCTCTAAGAAAGTATCAAGTTTCTCTTTTGGAACATGCTTTCGTACAGCATGATCGAAAGTAAATACTACGTCTTTAGAAAAGTTTCTCATTTCTAATCCAAAAGGAGTTAGATAAATTAATACGCCACGTCCATCTTGAGGATTTTTCTTTCTGAAGATCAATCCTTTTTCTTCCATGGTTTTCAAAGTTCTTGATAGACTAGTGGCTTCCATACCCATTTTTGGGCCTAAAGAAGTAGATGGTGTTCCATTTTCGGGATCAATGCTTATTAAAGCAAATCCGGTTGCCATAGTACTTCCTTTTTTACTTGCTTCCTCGTTGTACATCTTGGCTACAGCCATCCATGTAGCGCGGAGTGCATAATCAATTGTTTTTTCTCTCATTCAGAAAATTTGTTATGCTGTAAAGGTAAGAAAAATTTATTATGCACGCATAATAAATTGGATAAAAAATTACAAAAAGAGCAAGTAATTTACATTTTTCTGATGAATTAATAAAAAAACTCCCCATAAAATGAGGAGTTTACTGATTTAAAGTTAAAGTTTTACACCATACATTTGTAATCAGTGAATTGAATTAGCCATAAATCTTAGCGTATAAATCTTGGTATTTTGCCTTGATTACACGTCTTTTTAATTTCATAGTAGGAGTAAGGTGTCCAGCATCGATACTCCACTCATCTGCAGTTAGTTCAAACTTTTTGATGCGTTCCCATTTTCCAAATTTTTCGTTATGTTCGTCTACTTCTTCTTGGAAACGGTCAATTACTGTTTGGTTGGAAACAATTTCTTCATGAGTAGCACCAATCGAAATTCCTTTTCTCGTGGCCCAGTCTTTCACAAATTCAAAATTAGGTTGAACGAAAGCAGCTGGCATTTTTTCTCCATCTCCAATGACCATAATTTGTTCTATAAAACGAGATTGTTTCATCGCATTTTCGATTACTTGAGGAGCAACATATTTTCCTCCAGAAGTTTTGAACATCTCTTTTTTACGATCTGTGATGCGTAAGAAACCTTCACCATCTATTTCTCCAATATCTCCAGTATGGAAATACCCGTTTTGTAACACTTCTTTACTTTTTTCTTCATCCTTATAATATCCCATCATCACTTGAGGACCTTTTACAAGAATTTCTCCATCTTCTGCAATCTTAACTTCGGTTTCGGGAATCATTTTTCCTACAGTACCTATTTTAAAACCTCTATCGCGTACATCGTTTACAGATACTACAGGAGATGTTTCGGTTAATCCATAGCCTTCCATCACACTGATTCCAGCAGCGTTAAATACTCTGGCAAGTCGAGATTGTAATGCAGCACTACCAGAAGCAATTACTTTTAGATTCCCTCCTAAAGCTTCTTGCCATTTACTGAATATAAGTTTTCTTGCTATTCCTAGTTTCTTTTCATACCACCAACCGTTGGCTTCGTATGGCTCATATTTAAGACCTAATTCAACAGCCCAGAAAAATAATTTCTTTTTGATTCCAGTAAGATCTGTTCCTTTAGCAATAATCTTATCATATACTTTTTCTAATAATCTAGGAACCGCAGTCATTACGTCTGGTTTTACTTCTTTTAAATTATCACTAATTGTTTCTAGTGATTCTGCGAAGTAAATACCAACTCCTCTATATTGATATAAATACATCAACATTCGCTCATATATATGACATACAGGTAAGAAGCTCAATGCTTTTGTTTCTCCATCTACAATTGGGAATCTTGTAGAACTATGCAATGCATTGCTTACCACGTTTTTATGGCTTAGCATTACACCTTTTGGTCTTCCGGTAGTTCCGGATGTATAAATCAAAGTTGCTAGATCGTCCTCTTTTACAGACGCCATTATTTTTTCTACCTCTTCTTGATTGCTGTCGTCTTTTCCAAGTTCTAAAACTTTATTCCAACTATCACAACCGTCAAGGTCAGTAAAAGAATATACTCCTTTTAGTGAAGGAACATTTCCTTTAATGTTATTTACTTTTTGTAAAACTTCGTCATCAGACACGAAGCAATACATAGATTCAGAGTGATTTAATACATATTCATAATCTTCTTGAGAAATAGTAGGGTAGATAGGCACATCCTGAGCCCCAATTTGTAATACACCGATATCTACAATATTCCATTCGGTTCTGTTATTTGAAGAAATAATAGCAACCTTATCATTTGGTTTTACACCTAATCGTAAAAGACCACGACTGATCTGATTTGCTTTTTCTACATATTCTTTCGTTGAAGTAGCGACCCATTCTCCATTATATTTGGTGATTAAGGCTTTGTCTAGGTTATATTTCTCTAATTGGTAATGCGGAAAATCAAATAATCTAGTAATTGTATTCATACGTTTTTCAGATAGTTTTACTCTGTTTTAAAGAACTTCGATCACTTGGTACGTTCTTATAAACATAACTGTAACCGTTATTATAAAGTTGCACAAATTTTTTGGTTTATTACTTAAAATTCTCTTACTTTTTAATTACAAAAGAATTTTAAAAACTACTATGCGTGCATAGTTTCGCAAATTATAAAAAATATAACAATACACAACCCTAATATATAAAAAAAGGAGCTATCTTTTGATAACTCCTTAATTTTTATAGGTTTTAATTGAATTTTTATTGTTTTATGATTTTAAAAGTTTTTACACTTTCTCCTAATTCAATCGTTAAAAAGTACAATCCAGTGTTTAATTTTGAAAGATCAAATTCTTGATTTCCAGAAGCTTGTTTTTTTGTCATTACTTCTTTGCCTATTACATCTCTCAATTGAATATTAAAATTACTCGTAGCATTCGGAGTAATAGTTAGTATATCTTTTAAAGGATTAGGGAAAACTACAAATTCAGACAATATGTTCTCCTCAATGTCTAGTGTGTTTTGATTTAAAGTATTTATAACGAGATCATCAAAGTAAAAACCATCTTGCTCTACTTGATCATCTGATACAAACTGAAACCTAACTTTTATAGTTTCTCCAATATAATCACTCAGACTAATTTCTTCTAATACCCAATCAGTTTGGGTGCCATCATATAAGGGTTCTCCAGTAGGTTGTATTATATTACTACTTCCAGAATTAGTGAATTTACCACATTGCGGAATCCAGGAAGCTCCGTTGTCTATAGATACTTCAAACTGAGTGTAATCCCAATTATTTTCAATATCCCATTTCGCATAGAATTGAACATTTGCTGCAATAACGCTGGTAAGATCAATATTTTGATCAAGTTCGATTATTTTTCTTTGATTTGGGCCATAATTACCACTTGGTGATTCGGTAATAGATGATGAAGCGGAAACAAAAGTAGTACTGGTAGTGCTCCATCCAGCTCCAGTAAAATCATTTAGAGTGTCGGCGTTATTATTAACCAATGCTTGAAAAGAACCAAATCTTTGAGTTACTGTGGTAGAATATTTGATGATGCCTCCATCTGCTTCTATGGTATAAACGATTTCATCTCCCGTATTGACGGTATTTTTTAAATTGATCACTATTTGATCATTGATAGGATTTCCTATAGTAAGATTTGTATAACTTTTAGAAGCTCCAACGCTTTCGATATTGCTGCTTACAGGAATGATACTTACTGTAAAATTACCATTGCCATTCAGTCCTAAACGATTTATAACATAATCTGCATTATAGGTTATATTATCACCAATAAATTCAGTCTGATTACTCTCAACCTTTGCAAAATTATGAGTCATTTTAGCTGCAGTAATATTTAGATACATCATCTCTTTACAAATACGATCAATCAGAACGGAAGTAGGCCAGAATGAAGTCCCTATTTCTGGCGAAAATCCAAAAATTCTATTATGTGGTTGTATAGTACCGCCGTACATATAATCAACACTTCCGCCAGCAGCAACAGTTAAATCAGTGATAAGTATGTTGCTATAATTATTCTGTGATACTAATTCTTCTGAGATTGTTTGGTAAATATCTCCTTCTGGTGTGGGGTTATTGGGTTCATAACCATATGGCATCAGTAGTAATTCGCCAGAAGTATGATTATCCATAGATATTGTAAAATTATGCTGTTCTACAAACCATTTCATGGCTCGTGTTTCTACTTCAGAAAATGCGCTAGTACCTGCATAAACATTAGAGGAGGTGTCATTGGAAGTTCCTACAGTGTTCCAAGTGGATGTAGCGATAGTGCCATCTATATAATGGTCATAATTTCGGTTATTATCTACTCCATGGGTGTTAAACCTATTTTTTCTCCATAAGCCTCCTCCATTTGGGTTTGTAAGCTCATTATACAGATATCCGTCTGGGTTTACCACTGGTATAAAGTACAATTGTGTGTTATCTAGGATCGCTTTGATTTCTGAATCAGTTTCATAATTTTCTAGTAAATACCACATAAAGTAAATTAGCTGTGATAAGCTTGCAGGCTCTCTAGCATGGTGTATTGAATTGTATAATATTTCTGGTTCAGAAGACTCATCGGTATTAGGATTGTCTGAAATTCGAACCCATTGCAAAGCATTTCCTCCAATTGATGGAGAGACATTGTTATCGGGAGTTCCATTAGTTAAAAAATTACCTACATCAGCTCGGGCAGTGATTAGGTTTGGGTATTTAGAGTGCATTTCGTCTAGATTATCTAACATTTCCTGATATGTCAGATATCCCCCCATAGATCCTAAACTAAAATTTGAAGGAGTAGGGTATATGATAATAGGATTGTTATTTGCTGGACAAGAAAGGTTTTTAGTTACTTTTTGATTTTTAGCAATTTTGTTTTTTTTAAGAAAATCGGATGTAACATCTTCGATTAAAATTTCAAAATCTATACCAAGGCGTTTTATAATTTCTATCTCTCTTTCAGAATAATCTGAAATGATAAAAATTCCTTGTTTATGAATACCATGATCCATTGGAATCCCTTCTTTTTCTAAAAGTCTGTAATTGTCAGGGGTGTTATAGTTGATTTTAACTTTTTTATAAATAGATGATTCCTGAGCTATTGCAAAACAACAAACTAGGGACATCATTATGAAAAGTACTGTTTTCATCGATTTTAAAATTTTGTTTAATGATATTAAGGTTTTTTTGATAATCAAAAGGACAAATAGATAATCTTAAGTTGATACTAAGTTTTATTATTGTTTGATAATTTTAATTGTTTTCGTGTTTCCAGAAACTTCAATATTTAAGAAGTATAGACCAGATCTAAGGTTCGATATATTAAATTCTTGTGTTCCTGTCATTTGATTCCTACTCATCACTTCTTGCCCCAATATATTTTTTATATAAATATTGTAATCTCCCACATTTGCAGGTGTAATGGTTAGCATGTCTTTTGCAGGATTTGGGAAAACTTTGAATGCAGACAATAAATTTTCTTCAACATCCAAAACATTTGGATTTAAAATATTGACTATTAGATCATCAAAATAGAATCCATCTTGTTCAATTTGATCGTCTGATACAAATTGAAATCTAACTTTTATGGTTTCACCCAAATAATCACTAAGACTAATCTCTTCTAGTATCCAATCATTTTGTACGCCGTCATACAAAGGCTCGTCTGTTGGTTGCCCCGCATTTGTACTTCCAGAATTGGTGAATTTACCACATTGGGGAATCCAAGAAGCTCCATCATCTATAGATACTTCAAACTGAGCGTAATCCCAATTATTTTCAATATTCCATTTCGCATAGAATTGAACATTTGCGGCAGTAGCATCTGTGAGATCAATCATTTGTGAAAGTTCTATAGATTTATTTTGATTAGATCCATAGTTTCCAGTAGGTGATTCTGTTATAGAACTGTTAGATGAAACAAATGTAGTTGTTGTTGTAGACCAACCAGATTGGGTGTAGTCATTTATATCACTGGCATCATTATTAACTACTTGTTGTAATGCTCCAAACTTTTTGGTAACCTGAATAGATTCGGTTAATAAACCTCCATCTACTTGAATTATATACTCTATGTCATCATTTGTATTTACAGAATTGTCTAGAACAATCTCTATGCTATCTGATATATCTGTACCTATCTGCGTGTTCGTGTAATTTTTTGGATTTCCTACATTAGAAATGTTTGATGATATGGGAGTAATCGTTACAGTGAAATTTCCATTTCCAGTAATTCCTAATCTTCTTAATGTAAAATCAGCGTTAACAATTAAATTGTCTCCTACAAAAACGCTCCCATTACTTTCTATCTGCGCGTAGTTGTTGGTCATTTTTGCAGCGGTAAGATTGAGATACATCATTTCCTTGCAAATTCCATCTATCTGATTAGATACGGGCCAAAATGAAGTTCCAACCTCTGGTGTGAAAGAAAATATCTTATCATGAGGTTGTGTAGTTCCTCCATACATAAAATCATCACTATCTCCAGAAAAAGGAGCGTCTCTTAGTGGACTATATCCATTTTGAGAAGTAAGTTCAGCGCCAATTGCGATAAATATATCTTCATCGGGAGTAGGGGTATTGTCTGCATAAGAATATGGAAAGTATAATAATTCACCAAATGTATGATTGTTCAAAGCGATAACAAATTCATGCTGCTCTGTAAACCATTTCATAGCTTGATTTTCTACTTCAGAAAATGCACTCGTCCCATGATATGTCTGAGCACTGGTGCTACTAGAAGATCCAGGACCTCCCCATGTAGCATTTGCGGCATTTCCATTTGGATAATGGTCGTAGTTTCTATTGTTGTCAACACCATGTGTATTAAACCTATTTTTTCTCCAAAGACCACCTCCGTTGGGGTTAGTTACTTGATTATAAAGGTATCCATCTGGATTTATGACTGGAACGAAATATAATTCGGTGTTATCAACGATTTGCTTTACTTCTGGATCAGAGTCATAATTCTCTAGAAGGTACCACATATAATAAATCAATTGAGAGAGACTTGCAGGCTCTCTGGCATGATGAATTGCATCGTATAAAATTTCTGATTCGTTTTCATCAATATCCGGATTATCAGATATGCGAACCCATTGGATGGTATTACCGCCGATCGAAGGAGTTACTAAATTATCTGGGGTTCCATTGGTAACAAATGTGCCGATATCTGCTCTTGCCGAAATTAGATTGGGATACTGGTTTCTCATCGCATCTAGATTATCTAGCATCTCTTGGTAAGTAAGGTATCCACCCATAGATCCTAATGCAAAATTTGATGGAGTAGGATAAATATTTATTGTCCCATTTCCTGAAGGACAGGTAGGATTTCGGGCTGCTTTTTGATATTTAGCTATTTCGTTTCTCTCAAGAAAATCTGCTTCAGCATCTTTGATTAGGATTTCTACTTTATATCCTAGATTTCGTGCGATATCAAGTTCTTCTGAAGAAAAATCTGAAATGATGAAGATTCCTTCTTTATGCTGGCCATGATCCATAGGAATTCCTGCATCCATAAGGACTTTATAATTAGCTCGAGAATTATAGGTGATTTTAGCTCTGCTATAGGTTGGTTTTGTTTGAGCAATAGATAGGGCTGAAACCAAAAAAAGTAGGGTACATAGTAATTTTTTCACGGTTTACGTTTAAGGTTTTAAAAAATAGTTATTTATACTTTAATTAAGTATATAACAATTTAGGATCTTGTTTGAGGATCCAAATAACTGTTATATGTTAATAACAGTTATATTAAAATAAACCCTAACTTTTTTTAACAATTAACTATAGTAAATTAAACTATTGCTGTTATTGTTTTGCAATCCATTCTCTAGCATTTACAAAAGCTTCTATCCAAGGAGATACTTCATCGGCTCTTCCATCTGGATAATTAGCCCAGTTCCATTGAAATGTGGAACGCTCGATATGTGGCATCATTACTAGGTGTCTCCCAGTTTTATCACACATCATAGCCGTGTTATAGTCAGATCCGTTTGGATTTGCAGGATAGGAATCATATCCATATTTAGCAACAATATTATACTGATCTTCAGAAAGAGGAAGGTGGAATTTACCTTCTCCATGAGAAATCCAAACACCTAATGTACTTCCAGCTAATGATGATAACATAACCGAATTATTCTCTTGTATTTTTACAGAAGTAAAATTACTTTCATGCTTATGAGAATCATTATGATGCATTTTTCCATGCTCACTATGATTAGGGTTAATAACTTCTAGTTCCATAAATAACTGGCAACCGTTGCAAATACCTACCGATAGTGTATCTTTTCTTTCGAAGAATTTTTTTAATGTGTTGTTCGCTTTTTCGTTATAAAGAAAAGCTCCTGCCCATCCTTTTGCTGATCCTAAGACATCACTATTAGAAAATCCTCCTACAGCTCCAATGAATTGTATGTCTTCTAATGTTTCACGTCCAGAGATGAGATCGGTCATATGCACATCTTTTACATCAAAACCAGCTAAATACATGGCATTGGCCATTTCACGCTCCGAATTACTTCCTTTTTCTCTAATAACAGCTGCTTTCGGTCTTGGTTTAGAAGCATCAATTACAGGTAGTTTTCCAGTAAAATGTTTTGGAAATTCGTATTGTAATGGCTGATTCGAGAAATTCGTGTAGCGATCTTCCGCTAGATTATTTGCAGTTTGCTTTTGATCTAAAAGATAAGAGGTCTTATACCAGGTTTTTCGTAAACTTTCTATTTCAAGTGTATGTGAATCATCTCCATTTGTAATTCTTAAGGAAGCTTCATTTGTAACACTACCAATATTGAAGAATTCGATATTGTTTTGAGATAAAACGGTTTCTACATCTGCATTAGCAGTACTCTGGAAAACAATACCGGCATTTTCAGCAAAAAGTACCTTGATAGAATCTTGCTCTCCTAGTTTAGATAGATCAATATTTGCTCCTAAGTTTATATCTGCAAAACATAGCTCTAATAATGTAGTAATCAGTCCTCCAGAAGCTACATCATGACCGGCAACAATCTTTCCATCTCGTATTAATCCTTGAATTGTATTAAACACATTCTTGAAATTCTCTGGGTTTTTTATACTCGGAGCTTCAGTGCCTATTTTATTAACGATTTGAGAAAAAGAAGATCCTCCGAGTTTAAAAGTATCTTGAGATAGATTTATATAATAGATGTTCCCTTCATTTTTCTTAAAAACAGGTTCTACTACTTTGGTAATGTCATTACAGTTAGCAGCAGCTGATATAATTACTGTTCCAGGAGAGATTACTTCTTCATTAGGATATTTTTGTTTCATAGAAAGAGAGTCCTTTCCTGTAGGTACATTAATTCCTAAATCGATAGCAAAATCAGAAATTGCTTTTACTGCTTTATAAAGCCTAGCATCTTCTCCTTCATTTTTACAAG
The DNA here is from genome assembly GCF_054054605.1 of Aquimarina sp. 433. Lineage (NCBI taxonomy): Bacteria > Pseudomonadati > Bacteroidota > Flavobacteriia > Flavobacteriales > Flavobacteriaceae > Aquimarina > Aquimarina sp. 433. The sequence goes on along the minus strand of NZ_JBSWZK010000005.1, from coordinate 211,550 downwards.
GCCACATCCAGTTAGCAGATAGTGATACGGATTGTAATCCATCTTTAAGTGGTGCCCAAACAATATTTGTTAGTGCTTCAGCAATAGAGTTTTTACTACCAGCCTCTGGATCTATTAATCCTGAAATAGGGGAATGACCTATAGAAGTGGCAATACCTTCTTTAGATGTATAGTCCAATGCCATGACTCCACAATTATTTAGCGGTAATTGCAGAGGACCTGTACATTGCTGCTTAGCTACTTTTCCGCCTACACAACGATCTACCTTATTTGTTAACCAATCTTTACAAGCAACTGCTTCCAGTTGTAATACTTGTTCTAGATAGTCTACTATACTTTCGTTTTGATATGTAATACTACTGTAGTTACGATCAATAGTTTTATCAGTCATGATCGTTTTAGGAGAACTACCAAACATATCACTTAGTTCTAAATCCATAGGAGTATCTCCTTTGGTTTTAGACTGAAATGTAAAACGATCATCACCAGTAACATCACCCACTTGGTACATTGGAGAACGTTCTCTTTCCGCAATACGTTCTAAAGTTTCAATATCTTTTTGTCCGATAACAAGCCCCATTCTTTCCTGAGATTCATTACCAATGATCTCTTTCGCAGAGAGTGTTGGATCTCCAACTGGTAATTTATCTAAATCAATATGACCACCTGTTTCCTCTACTAATTCTGATAAACAATTAAGATGTCCGCCAGCACCATGATCATGAATAGAAACGATGGTATTAATATCACTTTCTACCATTCCTCTAATAGCATTGGCAGCACGTTTTTGCATTTCAGGATTAGAACGCTGAATAGCATTTAATTCGATACCGCTACTAAATTCTCCTGTATCAGCAGAGGATACTGCAGCACCTCCCATACCAATTCGATAGTTCTCTCCTCCCAGAATAACAATTTTATCTCCAGTAGCCGGTTGATCTTTTAATGCTTGTTCATTTTTTCCGTATCCTATACCACCGGCTTGCATAATTACTTTATCGAATCCTAATTTCCGTGCATCTTCTTCATGCTCAAAAGTAAGTACAGAACCCGTAATCAAAGGTTGTCCGAATTTGTTTCCAAAGTCTGAAGCTCCATTCGAAGCTTTAATTAAAATATCTACGGGTGTTTGATATAACCATTTTCTTTCGTCCACAGCCTGTTCCCAAGGGCGATTCTCTTCTAATCGAGAATAAGAAGTCATATATACAGCGGTTCCTGCAAGAGGTAAAGACCCTTTTCCACCCGCTAGACGATCTCTGATTTCTCCTCCAGAACCTGTAGCAGCACCATTAAAAGGCTCAACAGTGGTTGGGAAATTATGGGTTTCTGCTTTCAATGAAATAACGCTATCAAACTTTTTTTCTTCGTAAAAATCTGGCTTGTCAGCACTTTTTGGTGCAAACTGCGTTACGCTTGGTCCTTTAATAAAGGCAACATTATCCTTATAAGCAGAGATAATATCGTTAGGATTGGTCTCTGAAGTTTTCTTAATCAATTTAAATAGAGATGTAGGCTTTTCTTCTCCATCTATAACAAAAGTTCCATTGAATATTTTATGTCTGCAGTGTTCAGAATTCACTTGAGAAAAACCAAACACTTCAGAATCGGTAAGTTTTCTCCCGATTTTTTTAGCAACTTCTTCAAGATATTCAACTTCATCTGGGCTTAATGCTAATCCTTCAGCTTTGTTGTAAGCATCAATATCCTCAATCTCTAAAATTTCTTCTGGCTTAATATCTATAGTATAAATATCCTGATCTAAACGATTATACTTTTGCGAAAGCATAGGATCAAAATCAGAAAAATTAGAATCAACAGCTTTGAATTCTTCTATTCTAATGATCCCTGAGATCCCCATATTTTGAGTAATCTCTACAGCATTCGTACTCCATGGAGTAATCATAGCGGCTCTAGGACCAACAAAAAAAGCGTCAATAGACGCCGTAGATATCTTAGGTTGGTTTCCAAATAACCAGCTTAACTTTTTATTATTTTCTGTTGAGATTTCATCAGTAGTTTGTACTGCAAATACTTTCTCATTTTGGTTTCCGAAGAAATGGATCATGCTCCCAGACTTTGAGTTGTTTTTAATAAGCTGCAAATTTACTACTTTTCTATAGAAAGTGTTATATAAAAATTCAGTTGAATTATGGAGTTATTCACTAAATTTTAAACAATCCTTAAAGAAATAAAAAAGCGGCTTTCTTTAGCCGCTTTTCTTATTATCGTATCAATACTTTTTTGGTAATACTCCGTTTGGAAGAAATAATTTCTACCAATAACATTCCTTGCGGGAGGTTGGATATTAGGGTGTTTTCTAATAAATTTTTCTTTGAAAATATCAGCTTCCCTATAATGTCATAAACATTTATTTCAGCACCAGTAATATTTGCTGTGTTTATTGTTATACTTCTGTCTGAAGATGGATTTGGATATACTGTAACAAGTTTTTCCAAGTTAAGATCATCAATTCCCAGTGTAGGGTCATAACAACTCCAAGATAAATCATCAATAATTACTCTATCACTGGTAGTGGTTTTATCTGTAAAAGAAACTATAATATTTCCAGTAACATCAATGTTGTTTATAGTGGTCGTTTCTTGGACATCGCTGTAAGGTATTGTTCCTACTACTGTTCCGTTAACTTTAAGATTAAATGTTCCCGTACCACCACTAAAGGCTCTTAGCGTAGTTACGGTTAAGGATCCAATTCCTCCAGAAATTGAAGAAGATGTTAGTTCACCATTTCTAATAGTAATTGCGCTTCCTGTTAATGTTTGATCTGTTCTGGCGTCTGTAGCAGTCCATTCTCCACCGTCGTCACCAGTCCACATACGTTCAGCATATGCACTAGAAGCAGCTCCAATATTACTAAATGTTTCGGTGGCGCAATCAGTTCCGCCAGTTCCACCTGCTAATGTAGTTCCATTTACAGAAGCACTTTGTGAGGATTCATTTCCAGCTGCATCTTTTGCCAAGATGGTAAAAGCATATGTGGTTTCTGAGTTTAAACCGGTTACAGTGGTAGTAGTAGAAGAGGTAGATTTATTAAAAACACTATTTACATATACATCATACTCTGTTACTGCTATATTATCTGTAGAGGCTATCCAGGACAAATCAATACTATTTGACGTCTCATTAGAAACCATCACATTAGTCGGTACCGATGGTGCTTCTGAATCAATTGTAGAACTCCAGATCATTTCCACGTATTCCGGATGATCTATAAATGGATTTCTATTATTTTGTCTGCCAAAAATTGCATTATTTCTGTCCATCTCTCTTGTAGATACAGGATCTTGATTGTGCCAAGTGATAAGGATGTTTAAAAATGTTTGATCAAAAACTTGATCACTAGTTCCATTAAACATACTATATGAATAACTAGCTACATCATCTTCATAACGAGTTGCAAAATAAAAATGCATTCTAGCGATATCGCCTTTAAATTCATCTATAGGTTCAAAAACAGTGGCGGTATATCCTGCAGAATAACCAGAGTTCAGATTATTACCTCTTTTCGAACCATTTGTTGTAGTTAAGTTCGCTGTTTCCACCCTTCCGAAAGGAAAACTACCACGAGCCCCATTAACAAATTTGTCTGAGGGAACGACAAAATGGGCATCCGAGCGTTGCGGAGTAACCTGATTAAAAACAGATTGCGGAATGATATGTTCTCTATTATAAAATTCTCCTTCTGAAGTTCCTCCAGTTCCAGGGTCTTGATCTGTAAAGTGAGTATATTCGTAATCATCAGCACCTGTAGGGTTTTCTGAATACATGTCTAGGACACTTCCATTATTTTCATAATAGGAATCCGAATCTGATGCTACATAAGTAGTGTACAATCCACTATATCCAGGATCTGTTGATTGAAACTCAGGAGATAATCCATCATTATCACTATCAATAATATTTTTTAACTGCGTTTTTAGTGTATATCCAGACCCTGTAGCCGAATTGTAATATCCAGTAGGAACCTGACTAAACCCTATACAAAATGTACAAAGCGCAATAAGAAGTAGTTTTGTTTTCATTGTTTGTTACGTAAGTTGAGTTATTTTCTTTGTAGCAATGCCATATAGAATCCATCAAAACCTGATTCTGATGAAAGTACTTTTTTGTCTTTTACAAAGGTAAATTCTTTTCCTATTTCTTTGTTTAAGAAAGTTTTAACCTGTTCTTGGTTCTCAGAAGGCAAAATGGAACAAGTAGCATACACTAGTTTTCCTCCTGGTTTTACCATTTTAGCATAACTCTCTAATATTTCAGATTGTGTTTGCTTTATTTTTTGAAGAAACTCTGGTTGCAATTTCCATTTGGCATCAGGATTTCGGCTTAGTACTCCTAATCCACTGCAAGGCGCATCAATGAGCACACGATCAGCTTTTTTATGGAGTTTTTTGATATCCTTAGAACTTTCTATTATTCTAGTCTCTATATTATGAGCACTTGCTCTTCTGGCTCTTCTTTTAAGTTCCTTTAGTTTGTTACCGTAGATATCCATGGCAATCACCTGACCTTTATTTTCCATTAATGCAGCAAGGTGCAATGTCTTTCCGCCGGCTCCAGCACAAGTGTCTACAATTCTCTGTCCTGGTTGTACATCTAAGAAACTAGCGACTAGCTGAGAAGAAGCATCCTGAACTTCAAACAATCCTTTTTTGAAAGCTTCTGTAGAAAATACATTGGCTCTTTCTGTAAGTTGTAATGCAAATGGATAACCTTTAATGAATTCTGTATCAATATTTTCATCTTCTAAAATACCTCTAAGCTTATCTCTAGAAATTTTTAATGTATTTGTTCTTAGTACAACAGGTGCTTGTTCATTAAGTGCTGCTATTTCTTTTTCCCAAACAGGTCCAAGTTCTTTTTCGCCCAATGCATCCATCCAATCGGGAATGGATTCTCTAAACTTTCTAATTTTACTGAGTTCATCAAATCGTCCTTTGATACGTCTTGTTGGTGTGGGACCAATTTGTTTCCAATCAGGTAATGTGATTCCACGTAAGGTGGCCCAAACAGCAAATATTCGCCAAAGATTTTCTCTGGTAAAAGGTTCAGAAACATTTGCTATCTCAGCATATAAGCGTTTCCAACGTACAATGTCATAGGTAGTTTCAGCAACGAAACTCCTGTCTCGAGATCCCCATCTCTTATCACGCTTTAATAATTTTTGAACTACCTTATCAGCATAAGCATCCTCGTTAAAAATTTCATTGAGTCCATCAATTACAGCAAATACCAAATTCCTATGTAAACGCATCCTTTATTTTTTTAAGGGATGCAAAGGTAACTCTTTGCTTTAGAATAGTATTATATTTGATCAAAAATATTGGGTATGAGATTTTTACTATCGATATCAGTTATATTCCTTTTTATAAGCTGTATACCTAAAGAACCTGAAGTGGTTGCTCACAATTTTTCTGAGATTGTAGTCACACCTTTTTATACAGATTCTGTTAGTATTCGGGCAATAACAGTTTCAAATGATGAGGTTTTCTTTGCTGGTAGTAATAGTATATATGGAATATTTCAAATAGAAGAAAACTTTGATATAAGAAAGAAAAAAGTGAGTACGTTAGAATTTGAAGGAAAAAAGATTCAATTCAGAGCAGTTGCAAGTACGAATACTCATTGTTTTTTGCTCAGTATTGCTTCTCCAGGACTTTTGTACAAAATAAATAAAGTAACTGGCGAAACGAAGCTAGTTTATAAAGAAGAACATGAAAAAGTGTTCTACGATGCTATTGCCTTTTGGAATGATAATGAAGGTATCGCGATGGGCGATCCTACAGAAAATTGCTTATCTATAATTATTACTAGAGATGGAGGAGAAAACTGGACTAGAATTTCATGTGATCAATTACCAAAAGTGGTAAAAGGGGAAGCTGCCTTTGCTGCAAGTAATGGAAATATTAGGATCGTAGGTGATAATGTATGGATTGTCTCTGGTGGAATGGCTTCTAGAGTGTTTTATTCTAGTGATAAAGGAAATACTTGGAATGTATACGATACTCCTATAATACAAGGAAAAGAAACAACAGGAGCGTATTCTATGGATTTTTATAATGAAACTACCGGAATTATTTATGGAGGCGATTACACAAAACCAGAAGAGAACTCACAAAATAAAGCGATTACAAATGATGGAGGTATAAGCTGGAAACTTATTGCAGATGGAGTAGGAGCAGGGTATAAAAGTTGTATAAGGTATATTCCTAATAGTGGTGGTAAAGAAATGGTAGCTGTAGGTTTTACCGGAATCTCAATTTCTAATGATGCTGGAAATACTTGGAAAGAAGTGAGTAAAGAAAGTTTTTATACCATTCGTTTTATAAATGATAGCCTTGCTATCGCTGCAGGTAAAAATAGAATAGCAAAAGTATCTTTTAAATAAAAAAGGTAAATGAAATAAAGTTTCCATTTACCTTTTAGTATATGTTATTGTAAAATCATCTACTAATTTGCTCTTCTTCTATCTCGTAATTGTTTTAAAAGTCGTTTGTTAAAATCCATTTCGGCTTTTACCAGTTTTAGAATCTTTTTATGTGGAATTACGGTACTTAGATTTTTAATTAACTGTTTACGTGCTAAGAATTTTTTCTCTTCGGCAGATACATAATTAGTCAAAAAATCTTCAGCTTCTTGTTCACTGATATTTTCTAGGCCATTAGCTTCTTTTATGGCGCGTATGGATTTACGTTCGTTTCTCTTTAGATTTTCCATAGCTTCTTCGTGCTCATTGTAGATGGGCCAAAATTGCTGAGCTTCTTTAGTACTTAAATCTAACTGTTCTGTAATGTATGCGATTTTTAATGCTTTTACTTTTTCTCTTGGTCCTCTTTGACCAAATGAGAAATTAACGGTAAAAATAACTACGCATAATAGTAATATCTTTTTCATGTTTTAATATCTTGTTTTAGAGATTACATGGAAACGACGGTTCATTTCCTTTTCGTAAATCCAAATATTTTTTATAGTTTGTTTCATGCTTTCTCTTATTCTGTGTATATGATATCATCCGACAATTCTTCATCAGAAAGATAAGATTCTAATTCTTCTTCACTAATCTCTTCATCTACGAAGGTATCAGTTAAACTAATTTCTTCATCTAATAATTCCGCTATTTCCGAGTCACTAAACTCTGCGTTACCATCATCAAAATACTGTTGGATGTCTGCAATTGCTACACTCCCGAAAGCATCTTCAATTTTTTTATCTGAAGGAAACACCACTGAAATTAAAATTGCAATCATAGCTGCTATACTTATTACATATACTATATTCTTACGAGATACCAATGATATCACCTTTGGTTCTGCATTAGCTTTGGTAACAGTTTTTTCTAAAATATTTTTTTCTACTGTTTCAAAATAGTTACCAGGAGTAGTGAAATTATTTTTCGAAATTAGATCTAGAGAAGGAGAATCTTCCTTATGTATTGCTAGTGTATCTAATAACTGTTCTTCTAAGTTGTTTAGATAACCTTCTGGTGCTGTAAAGCCTGATTTTAAATCATCTGAAAGAATAGAAGATGCTTCTTTATCCTTAGCAATTTTATCAAAAAGCTTCCCTTCGAAAGTATCGAAATAGTCTTTCGGGATTTTAAATCCTTGTTTGTCGTTATGTAGATTATTCTTTTTCACTATATATAAGACGATGTAAAAGTAAAAAGGTTTAATTGGTTTTTAAGAATTCTTCTATTTTTTTAGAAGCCAAATGGTAAGAAGCTTTTAATGCTCCTTCGCTGGTTTCTAAAATATCAGACATTTCTTTGTATTTTAATTCCTGAAAATATTTCATATTAAACACCTGTTGCTGCTTTTGAGGTAATTGTGCAATTGCTTTTTGTAACTTAAGCTGTATAGCATTACCTTCAAAATAGACATCAGCTTCTAAGTTTTGAATCAGTTGCTGTTGTAACTCTTCATTACTGATATTATATTTTTTTGCTTTCTGGTTTAAAAACGTAATGGATTCGTTCGTAGCTATACGATACATCCATGAGTATAATTTACTTTCTCCCTTAAACTTACTAATGTTTTTGTACACCTTAATAAATACATTTTGAAGGACGTCATCAGTATCATCATGACTTTTTACCATGTTTCTGATATGCCAATATAGTCGTTCCTTATATAATGAAACGAGTTTTGCAAAAGCTTGATTGATATCCTTATCAGTTTGTAATGCTGTAAGTAGGTTTTCTTCTTCTATACTATTCAAAAGCAAATTATAGTTTTAAACGGTTAGTGGTAACATACGTTAATTTACTCTTAGACTAAGTTAAGTAAAAAAGGTTTAATGCGTATTTAAATTTATTTTTTGTAGGAAAATGTAGGAATATTGTTATATTTAATAGATAAAATACGTTAAAATTAGATAAAAAACGTTTTTTATTTGGAAATTAAAAAATAACTCTTATCTTTGTCATGTAATTATGAGTTAAAGTTTTCATTTCCCCCAAAATGAAAAAGTTTTTTAAAAGTTGAGTTTTTATTTTATAAAATGCCCCCTAGATTAAAGATGATTTGTTTCGAAAAAGAGTGCTATTAGGCACTCTTTTTTGTTTTATTGATGTTTATTTAAATTTACGCATCAATCTAATGATTATAAAAAAGTAAGAAAAATACTACTTTATTATAATTTTTGATTTTTAAACAAAGATAAAAAGCTTTTTTTTTGGATAAAAAGCTTATAAAATTTGTTTAAATGAAAAATAGTAGTATCTTTACAGTGTAATTAAGAGTTAGTACTTTCATTAAACCCCAAGATGAAAGTTTTTAATAAAAGTGAGTTTTAATTTTAGATTAAGCCCCTAAATTAAGATGATTTGTGTGAAGAAAAAGAGCGTGGAGACGCTCTTTTTTATTTTTATATAATTGAGATTCATGTATGTGTTATTTTGTGTTATTGAAAGAAAAATACTACAAAATGATATATTTAGGTATATATAAATGTTAAAATGCATTTTTTTTAGATAAAATACACAAAAAAGTTTGTGTATTCGAATTTGAGTTGTATATTTACAAAGTGAAAATGAGTTAGTGCTTTCATTTCCCCCAAAGTGAGAGTTTTTATAAAAGTGAGTTTTAATTTTAGATTAAGCCCCTAAATTAAGATGATTTGTGTGAAGAAAAAGAGCGTGGAGACGCTCTTTTTTATTTTTATGTAATTGACAATCAGTTTGTTTAGTTGTCAAAAGATTGCATGGTTACTAATTTTTGATAAGCACCGTTTTTAGCAATCAGTTCCTCATGAGTACCTTGTTCTACAATTTTTCCTTTTTGCATTACAACGATTAAATCTGAATTTTGTATTGTAGATAGTCTATGCGCAATTACAATACTCGTTCGATTCTTCATCATATTTTCTAATGCTGATTGTACTAATCGTTCACTTTCTGTATCCAGCGCAGAGGTAGCTTCATCTAAGATCATGATAGGAGGGTTTTTAAGAACAGCTCTTGCTATTGATAGTCGCTGCTTTTGTCCTCCACTTAATTTATTACCACTATCTCCAATATTAGTATCAATACCTTTTGGTAAATCCTTTACAAATTCCCAGGCATTGGCAATCTTTAAGGCTTCTAATATATCCTCTTCAGAGGCATTTTCATCTCCAATAAGCAAATTGTTTTTTATAGTATCATTGAAAAGGATAGAATCTTGAGTTACCAATCCCATTAATCCTCGTAAAGAATTTTTACTAAGATCTCTGATGTCTATATCATCTATTTTTATAGCACCTTTATTTACATCATAAAATCTGGTGACTAGATTAGCAATTGTAGATTTACCACTTCCTGATTGCCCAACAAGAGCGACAGACTTCCCCTTTGGAACTTTTAGTGTAAAATCATTCAGTACATATTCATCTTCATATTTGAACGATATATTTTCTAAGAGAATATCAGAGGTGAAATCATCTTTCTGTTTTGCAGTTGGCTTGTCCTCTAGTGGAGAAGTGGTATTAAGGATTTCCAATACACGTTCTGCAGCTGCATTTCCTCTTTTTACACCATAACTTGCTTTAGAAATAGCCTTAGCAGGTGTAAGTATATTATATGCAAGTCCCATATAAACTATAAAAAGACTTGGATCAAGGGTTTTTTCAACGAGTACCATTTGCCCTCCAAACCATAATAATATTGCTATGACCGCAATTCCTAAAAATTCACTAGTAGGAGAGGCTAGATTTTGCCTATTTAATAAAGTATTGGAATAATTGTAAAACCTTGATGTAGAATCTCCGAATTTCTTTCCAAAAATCTTCTCTGCATTAAACCCTTTAATTACTTTAAGACCGCCAAGTGTTTCTTCAACAATCGAAAGAAAAAAACCTTGTTCCTGTTGTACTTGATCAGAATGTTTTTTTAACTTCTTACCAATAAGAGATATTAGAAAACCTGAAACTGGAATAAAGACAAAAACAAAAATAGTAAGCTTAACACTTATTAATAACATAGCAAAAATTGTAAAGAGAATCATTAAGGGTTCTCTAACAATTAGTTCCAGTATGGAAAGAAAGGAATGTTGTATTTCTAAAACATCTGTAGAAATTCTTGCAATGGTATCGCCTTTTCGTTTTTCGGAAAAATAAGATAGTGGTAGGTCAACGGTTTTCTCATATAGTTCATTCCTAATATCTTTTAGAACACCATTTCTTAAAAATGTTATGAAATACATGGCTAAATAGCTAAAGATGTTTTTGAGAAAGAACATACTTATTACCAATATTACCATAAAAATTAATACATCTTCATTTCCTTGTTCTGCTTTTTGAGTGACAAAATAGTTCAGATAGCTTTCAGAATATTCTCTAACCTTAAAAATTCCTAACCATTCTGGTTTTTCATGTACTCTTTTGGTTTTATCAAATAAAACACTTAGCATCGGGAATAATGAAACCATTGCTAAAGTTCCGAATAATGCGTAAAAAATATTAGAAATTATATTTAAAACAGCATAGATTCTATAAGGCTTCGCAAAGCGAAGAATTTGTTTAAAGTAATCCATTCAATGTTTAGAGACGATAAATACCGTCGTTAATTTATTTGTAAATCTTTTTTGATGGTTGCTATTTTAGTATTCAGTTTTTGTTCCACAGTATCAAAAGCTGACAAATCGTCAAGCGTTTCTTGTACACTCATATAGAACTTAATCTTAGGTTCGGTACCACTTGGTCTTGCTGCTATCTTACTTCCAGCTTCTGTATAAAAAATTAATACATTGGATTTTGGAATGTCGATTGCCTTTTCTGTTCTATCCAAAACATTCGTTGCAATACTTGTCTGGTAATCTTCAATAAGAACGATTTTCTCATTGTTTACATGAGTAGGAGGATTGTTTCTAAGATCGATCATGGTCTGCTTAATCTCTTCAGCTCCTTTAATTCCTTTTTTGACTAGTGAAACCAGATTTTCTTTATAAAAACCATGCTCCACATATAGATTTAACAGTTCTTCATAGAAAGAACTTCCATTTGCTTTTGTGTATGCTACAATTTCACAAGCTAATAGAGTAGAGGTAACTGCATCTTTATCGCGCACAAAATCTCCAACCATATACCCAAAACTCTCTTCACCACCTCCAATAAAATGCTTTTCAGGAAAATCTTTGATCAATTTTGCGATCCACTTAAATCCTGTAAGTACTTCCATATATGATACATCGTAGGCTGTAGCTAGATTTTTCATCATAGGTGTAGATACAATAGTGGAGGCGATAAATTCATTGCCTTTTAGTAATCCTTTTTCTTTATAATGCTTTAATAAAAACCAAGTCATTACAATCATGGTTTGATTTCCATTGAGCAATTGTAATTCTCCAGCAGTATTTCTAACGGCAATCCCTAAACGATCACAATCAGGATCTGTACCAATAACAATGTCTGCGCCTACTTTATTCGCTAATTCCATAGCCATGGCTAATGCCTCTGGTTCTTCTGGATTCGGAGATTTTACTGTCGGAAAATTTCCATCAGGCACCTCTTGTTCTTTTACGATATGTACATTTTTATATCCAGCTTTTTTCAAGGTATCCGGAACAGCGGTAATAGATGTGCCGTGCAAAGAAGTAAATACAATGGTGGTATTGTCTTTGGCCTCTTGATCAGCAGCAAAACTTCCGTTTTTAACACTATTTTCTATAAAAGGAACATCGATCTCTGTATCGATCTTTTGAATAAGATCTGAATTCGTATCAAACTGAATATCTGCATAATTCAGAGAATTAATCTCTGCAATGATTTCACCATCTTGTGGAGGTACCAACTGACCACCATCTTGCCAATATACTTTATATCCATTATACTCTGGTGGATTATGACTAGCCGTTAATACAATACCACAATGACATCCTAATTCTTTTACGGCATACGAAAGTTCTGGAGTAGGTCGTAAGCTAGAGAAAAGATATACTTTAATGCCATTGGCAGAGAACACATTGGCCACCACTTCTGCAAGAGTATCACTATTATTACGGCAATCATAAGCAATTACCGTTTTGATTTCTTCGCCAGCAAATACTTTTTTTAGGTAATTACTTAATCCTTGTGTGCTTTTTCCTAAGGTGTATTTATTAATACGATTGGTTCCCACACCCATCACACCGCGCATACCACCGGTTCCAAATTCCAGATCTTTATAAAAGCTTTCTTTTAATGCTTCTGCATCTTGCTTTTGTAAGTTGGTGATTTCTTCTTGAGTTTGCTGGTCAAAAACTGGTGATAACCACTCTTCAATTCTGGTTTGTAGTGAGGTGTCTGATATTTGCATGTTTCTAGGTTTTAGTAACAAAAATACTATTTAATTTTCGTTTGTGGGGTACTTAGAAAAGGTCGTATTTGGTTAAACTTTGGTTATATATTAGTATATTAAAAAATCCTCAATTTGTCACCTGTAATTTTAATGATACCAGTATTTTCATACGGTTCTAAAGGTGAATTTTTTCGGAAATATGATATCGTTCTTTGGTTCTTTTGCTGGTAAGCATGATTTCTCCCAGAAAACCGGCTAAGAAAAACTGAGTTCCCAAAATCATAGCTGTTAGGGCGATATAAAATTCTGGTCGTTGCGCAATAAGTCTTCCTTTTTTTGCAATAAATAATTTGTCGATTCCTAAGTATAATGAGAAACAGAAACCAATGATGAACAATATAGTTCCTATCAATCCAAAGAAGTGCATCGGTCTTTTGCCAAAGCGCGACATAAACCAGATCGTTATGAGATCTAAGAATCCATTGACAAAACGATTCATCCCGAATTTCGTTTTACCATATTTTCTGGCTTGGTGTAATACTACTTTTTCACCAATTTTATTAAAACCAGCATTCTTTGCTAATACAGGAATATATCGGTGCATTTCGCCATGAACATCAACATGTTTTACAACATCTTTTTTGTACGCTTTTAATCCACAGTTAAAGTCATGTAGTTTTAATCCCGATGTTTTTCTAGCAGCAGCATTAAAAAGTTTAGAAGGCAGATTTTTAGCAATTACAGAATCGTAACGTTTCTTTTTCCAACCAGAGATTAGATCGTATCCGTCTTTGCTAATTAAATCATATAGTTCTGGGATTTCCTCAGGATTGTCTTGTAAATCTGCATCCATGGTGATGACTACTTCTCCATTCGCGGCTTCAAAACCTGCATGGAGTGCTTGGGACTTCCCATAGTTTCGTAAAAACTGTATTCCTTTTACATTAGGATCTTCTTTTGATAAGGTTTGTATAGTATTCCAGGAACCATCAGTACTACCATCATCGATAAATAAAATCTCATAGGAATAGGAATGCGTACGCATCACTTTTACAATCCACTGATATAGTTCTGTAAGAGATTCTTGTTCGTTTAATAAAGGTATTACTACAGAAATATCCATTTATTTTGATGCTTCTTTTGTTTTGTAAACTGATCCAGCGATTAAAGAAATCACTGTTCCTAAAAATACAAACCAGATGGTGTACATAATTACTCCAAAATACGATTTACTGCGATCTTGATTGGCCAGATTCTGTTTTGTTTGCTCTAACTGATCAGGACTAAATTGCTCCGTAAATCGTAATGTCATATTTGTCTGAAAATCTGGATCTATATACATATCATATATATAAGCCATTGTACAATACAATAGTCCAATCACTCCCATTATAATAATACCTGTTTTTAATGCATCAACAATCGTTAATGGGTTTTTTAGCTTTTTGTACTTTTTGATCACAAAAACAATAATATATATCTCTAATATAAATGCAAGTATAAAAGTAAAATAGTAAGCAATAGGAGAGAGTTCTAGTATTCTGAATAGATAATCTAAAGCAACTCTGGCAATTCCTGATATAATAGCTACACCAACAATATATGAGAGAAAATTTTTCTGAGAAACCTCCATAAATCGTATTAAAATGATTTGGTTGACAAATATAGGTATTCCATCTTAAGAACATTGCATAAAAAAAGACTATCTAAAAAGTTGCTTTTCGGTGTCAAACTGAGCTTGTCGAAGTTTTAATATCTAGACTTTTAATTTGTCTTCGACAGGCTCAGACTGACAATACGAGCTTTTTAATACTTTTTAGATAGCCTTTTTAAAGAATATAATTTTTTTAGTACAGAGGTTCTTTCTTTTTAACTGCAAGACAAGCTAATAAACCTACAATGATATAAATTAGGATTCCCCAGAACCAACCTTTTATTTGAGTTACTAGACCGAACTGGTTTTCTTCTTCCATCTTAGCCACTGCTTTTTCGATTTCAGATTCTGGTGTTCCGAATTTTTCCATAAAACCAACTGAAGATTCTATGATTTGTTCGTTAATTGCTGTTGCAGCATCTGGATCTATTACCACATAAATTAAGATATTAACTACCATACTGATTAGTGTACCAATAGCTACCGTAATGAGGTAAGAGGTAAAAGCATCTTTAAAACTTATGTGGCCACCTAGTAATTTTCTACTTTTTACGGCAGATACAATACCAAAGACAATAATTAAGATAGCAATACCAATTCCTGCCATCCAATTGGTGTACATACCTTGGTAAGCAGTATAAGCAATAACAGTAATAAGTGCTAAGACTACGCCTAATATTACACCAAGAGATATTGCATTAGATTTAACAGATTTTTCCATATTTATAAAATTTTTGGTTATTTAGATATAACACATAAGTACACAAATGTAGTAATTTGTTACATTTTTGATCAAAAAAGATCTGAGTGGATAGAGAAGTATGAAAGAAATTGCTAGATAAAAAACAAGCAATTAGTCAGTTTTTATTTAAAAGGATCTCTTTTCTTTTGAACGATTAAACCTCCAATTAATGAGAATAAAAAACCCATAAATAGATTTACTCCTATAGCAGCAACAATTTGAATAAGAGGTGAAGTGTATTTTTTTGTAATAGCTATTTTTCTATCAATATTTTCTTGAGTGAAATCAGTTGCATTTTCAGCAATAATTTTGATTTGTTTGTCTCCTAATTCTGTTATAATACCAGGATCAATTACTTTGATTAATATGAGTTTCCATAAAACAGCTATTAATCCCCCTAAAATTGCAACACCAATTCCAATTTTGAGTGCTTCCTTCAAATTGATAAAGTTATCATTAGATTTTTTAAAACTAATTATTGCTGTTATAATGCTAGAGATAGTAATCAAAGATAAAACTGATGCATGAAATAAATTTTGTTTTGCATAATCTCCTGTTAAGTATGTGTACAAACCAAAAAGTATAGTTAGTAAACCATAAATTAAGCCATATTTTAGGATATATTTTTTTATAGGAATACTCTTACTTTCCATTACATTATTTTGGGTTATTGTACTGTTTTCTCCCTTCAAATATAGTAAAATGTTAGTAACAAGACAGTTATTTTCTACTTTTTAGCGTAATAATTAATAAAAAAAGACTATATTTACGTTGTAAAACTACGGGTAAACCATCATTTTTATTGTTTTTTACAAGTCAAACATAATAAAAGGTAAGATGCACTTTAGCCGTTTTTTTCGCTCTTTAACTCCCAAAATATTGTAATATGAAAACAAAATTACTTTATCTAACAAGCTGCATGCTTGTATTATTTACTGCTTGTTCTGTAGATGAACACCAAAATGAACTTGAAATCGAAGAAAATAAAACTAAGGTTGTAGAACTTTTCAAAAAATTTTCTAAGGATGTTGTGGGTTCTCCAGAGTATACAAAAATTATTAATCAAATAGATGTTAAAAATTCTGAAGAATTAACAGCCGAAGAACGGGAAAGATTAGAACAAGAGTTGTTAAGTCAGCAAAGTCCAGAATTTGTTATTTTATATAATTATGTTGTTGATTTGGAATTATCTCGAGAGGAACTTCGCACTATAGTGTTTGAATACTATTCTATTTCAAAAAGAAATGCATTAGAAGTTAAGAATGATGGAGATGGTTGTGCAGTGACAAGTGCTTTAGGAGATATGTTTATATGGCTTGCAGAGTTGGTTTGTGAAGTTAAGAGTGAGCAAGTTGATGGCTGATTTCATTAAGTGATAGATTTTTTGCTTAATTAATTTTATTTCATCTTGCTATTTTATAAAAAATACTTACATTTGCACCTCGAAAATGATAAGATATAACCATGAGAAAAGATATTCACCCAGAAAATTATAGACTAGTTGCCTTCAAGGACATGTCCAATGATGAGGTTTTTATTACTAAATCTACTGCGAATACTAAAGAAACACTTGAAGTAGATGGTGTTGAGTATCCGTTAGTGAAATTAGAAATTTCAAGAACTTCTCATCCTTTTTATACAGGTAAGTCTAAACTTATCGATACTGCAGGACGTATTGACAAGTTCAAAAACAAATATGCTAAATTCAAAAAGTAATTTAGTAAATACAACAAACAGAAAGCCTTTCGATAAAGAAAGGCTTTTTTGTTTTTATACGTTACCGTATTTTTGATTCCGAATTATGAAAGTGGGTGGCGGAAGATATTTTGAAACAATAAATGTCACACTGAGCCTGTCGGAGCAAATTGTAGGTTATATTTCCTTCGACAAACTCAGGATGACACGAAGTTATTGATAAAATATATCGGATTATGGACTCATTAAAATATTTTTTTGATCTTCGACACTTGTTCGCCTATGAAGGAAGATTAGATGAACAAAACAAGTATCAATACAAAACCAATTAGAACAAACATATCATCTAAACAACTATGAACTATATTCTTTTTGATGGGGCTTCCAGAAATGCATTATTGCCTTTTACTTATACGCGTCCTGTGGCAGATATTAGAATCGGAGTTTTAACCATTCGCGAAAAATGGGAAAAATATCTAGGATATACTACTTCTACTGTTACTGAGGATTATCTAAGTGAAAAATATCCAATGGTAGAAGTCGAAGAAAATGTAATGATCAATGCTTCGTTTCTACCAACAAAAAATTTGGTAGTAATGATTCAGAACTTACAGTCAGAGCAAGCTATCTTTTATGAAGATGAACCTCTAGCTTTTTATACCAAAGAAGATCAGGAGGTGGATTTTGACACCTATGACGTGATTCAATATAGTTATGAGGTATTAACGGTAAAAAATACATGGGATATTTTTTCTAAGAATGAAGAGGCAATCAAAGAAGATTTTGCCTTACTTACAGAGGATAGAACCAGTGAGCCGATTCCAGATAGTGTTCAGGTAATTGCACCAGAGAACATATTTATCGAAGAAGGAGCAAAGCTAGCATTTGTTACTTTAAATGCTTCTAATGGTCCTATTTATATTGGTAAGGATGCAGAGATTATGGAAGGTAGCTTAATAAGAGGACCTTTTGCCTTATGTGATCATGGAACCATAAAAATGGGAGCTAAGATATATGGAGGTACCACAGTAGGGCCGTTTTCTAAAATAGGAGGAGAGGTAAGTAATTCTGTCATATTTGGATATTCTAATAAAGGGCATGATGGATTTATTGGAAATACAGTACTTGGAGAATGGTGTAATTTAGGAGCTGATACGAACACATCTAATCTTAAAAATAATTATGCTCCAGTACGATTGTGGAGTTATGAAACCGAAGGATTTGCAAAAACTGGATTGCAATTTTGTGGATTAATGATGGGAGATCATTCTAAATGTGGAATCAATACCATGTTTAATACCGGAACTGTAGTAGGAGTAAATGCTAATATTTTTGGGAGTGGTTTTCCACGTAATTTTGTGCCTAGTTATAGTTGGGGAGGAAGTAACGGCTTTTCTACCTACTTAACCAAAAAAGCTTTTGAAGTGGCAAAAGTAGTAATGGCAAGACGCAAAATAGATTTTACCGAGACAGATCAAAAAATCTTGGAGCATGTTTTTGAAGAAACAAAAACTTGGCGAAAGAGTTATGAGTAAAACCTTAGTAAGTTATAAAACGAAAAAGGGTAGTAAGTTTTCTTACTACCCTTTTTATATAAACTAAGATACACTTTTAAATAGTGCTATTTCTTTTTTATTGTCTAGTAAAGAAAGACTTTATAGCTTCTTCTCCAGGATCATTTACTGTAAATGTTGAGCTAGTAACTTCTTCTAAAGTAACGGAATAAGCGTCACCGTTTTCATATGTTGCAGGATCTCCATTTGTTGTTTCGTTAAAAATAACTAGCGTTAGGCTAGATTCTTCTTCATCATATGCCCAATATCCAGTGGCAGCATAATCATACTCTTGAGAGTCAAAATATGAAGCTTGGCAATTTTCTATAGTTGCTGAATAGTTATAGTCTCTGTAAGACTCATTAAATGTTTCGGATAGTGTTCCGTCTGCATTAAACGTGATTTTAGCTAAATTGATAGTGTAACAATACGCATCGTCTATGGTTAAACTAGTATCATTGTTACAGGTAACTGTGCTAGAATCACAAGTTTCTTCACCGACAATATCGGTGTCTGTTTCTCCTCCATAAGTAACTTCTTCTTTAGTAAGATTCCAAGTACCAACTAAATTTGGGTTTCCTCCCCAAGCTTCAACTTCTACACATACTTCTACAGGTGCACTAATATTCCCATCAGTATCATAGATACAGATTAGATAGCAAAAGGTACCTGGTGATACAGTATCTTCAAAATCTACATCAATTTCAACATCCTGATTTTTGGATTGATTTTTAGATTTACCAAATAATGTCTTTGCTTTACTATTAGATCTATTAGGTCCAGTAACATTCCAGTATTCATCTGCCATTGTTCCATCTGCAGATTGTACCTGAATGTAGGCTCCTGCATAATTTGTAGGAGCAGTAAAACTGATATCAAAACCATTTTTCTGAAAACCAGATTGTGATGTTGTACTTAGGCTAAACGGTAATGTTCCTGTTGGTGTTGGAGCATCTCCAGGAACTCTAGTACCATTAGTAATGATAATTCCGTCAGAAACATCATCAGGATTTAATGAGATTTCTTCAGTAGGGTCAGGAGTTACTGTTACGATTCCTGGTCCATTATTGGAGTCATCATCACTACAGGATACTGCGGCCAAAAACAAGGAAGCCATGGCAAATAGATAGGTTTTTTTCATTTGTTGTTTGTTTTAGATGTTAAGTGTCAGATAAAATTTACCAAAGAACGTTGGAGTTTTTGATACTCCAATTTCAATAGTTAATTCTAAAAGATTTAGGTTAATTAAAATTAATCGATGCCGAATATAGGGAAAATTCACCGATAAAATACCGTTTTTATCGATAAAAAGTTAATTTTCTTACTTTGATGATTTTTAGGAATTTATTTTTCTTTCCAAACTCGTTTTAACACCAAGAAGTTTTGTGGATTATTGGTAAGTCCCTTCACATTTTTTTGAACAAATCGTGTAGCCTGATCATAATATAAAGGTACAATAGGTGCGTGGGCAATCACAATAGAATCCATTTTTATATATAGTTGCTCTCGTGTTTTTGGATCGGTTACAGAAAAACTTTGCTCATATAATTGATCAAAAGTCTCATTTTTGAAATGCGTATAATTAGGGCCGTTTGGCGTAAAGTTTTTGCTATAGAAAGGAGATAAGAAGTTTTCGGCATCTGGATAATCGGCAATCCAACTAGCTCTGAATGTATCCAATTCACCACTCCATTTCTTCTTTCGAATGGTAGCAGGTGTCATAACATCTACAACAACAGTAAGTCCTACTTTCTCCATTTCTCTCTGGATAAACTCAAATAGGCTTTGGTAATTGTTATCCGTAGCAATCCTTATGGTAGGAGTTTTATTTCCACTTATTCGTATGTATTCTTTAATCAATTTCTCTGCCTTTTCAGGATGATACGTATATCCTTTTTGTTGGTTGTATCCTGGTAGTCCGTTTGGTATAAAACCACTATTTGCGGGTGTTCCAACTCCGTTTTTGAGATAGGTGATCATTTTTTGTCGATCAAAACCATAATTAATGGCCTTTCTGATGAGTTCTGATTTTACTTCATCATTTTCGCCATCAAGATAAAATCCCAAATATTCAGAATTTAAATAAGGGCTTTTTGTAAATGTAATCTTATCCTTGAATTTTTCTCTTAACTTACCACTAGGTGTTAATAGTTCATCTTTATAAGAAGCATCTAAACTGTTTAGGAAATCAATTTTGCCTTTTGCAAATTGTAAAAATTCGGTTTGTTTGTCTGGTAAAAAAGTTACAGAGATAGCTTCAAGATAGGGTAGTTGTTTTCCAGTTGCGTCTTTTTCAAAATACAATTCGTTTTTACGAAGAACGAGTTTGATATTTTCTTCCCATAATTTGAATTTAAACGGACCAGTGCCAATAGGATTAGCTCTAAAATCACTTCCGTAAAATTCCACAATTTCCTTAGGTACTACAGAGCAGTAGCGCATGCTCATTAGTCCGAGAAATGCAGGAAACGGTTTCTTTAATTTAATCTGAAAGGTAGTATCGTTAATAGCTTTATATTTTTCGACATTTTTTAAAACCCAATTTCCTGGAGAAGCTACTTTTGGATCTATAAGACGATTGAAGCTATATTCAAAATCTTTGGCGACAACAATTCTGGTACTGTCTGTTGTTTTGAACTCTGGATGTTTATGAAATTTTACATCATTTCTTAAAAAGAAGGTGTATGTTAGGTTGTCATCACTAATATTCCAGTGTTTAGCAATATCAGGTTGTACGTGCAATGAGTCATCAAGTTGTACTAAGCTGTTAAATAGTTGATTTGTGGTCCAAATAATCGGAGGATTTCTGGCAAAAGCTGGATCTAAGGTTTGGATATTAGAATATTCGTTATAGCGAAATATCAAATGTTCTTTATTCTTATTGTTAGTCTCATTACAAGAAATACAAAGAAGGCAAAAGTAAGTTGCTACAAAATAGTTAGTTAAAGAAGTTAATTGGTTGATTTTCAATTTTAGTAAACGAATTATTGTTGGTATCTTTGACGGCTTTTAATTAGGATACTAACAAAAGTTGGAATCATGGATTAAAAACCAGTGTAAATATAAATAGATTTCTTTCCCTGTGGAAATGACTTTATAAATGTTGATGAGAAAAAAAGTTGCTTTTTATACCTTAGGTTGTAAACTGAATTTTTCGGAAACCTCTACCATTGCCCGAAGTTTTACGGATGAAGGCTTTGATCGTGTAGATTTTTCCGAGAATGCAGATATTTATGTAATCAATACATGTTCTGTTACTGAAAATGCTGATAAAAGATTTAAAACCATTGTAAAGCAGGCACAAAAGTCTAATCCGGATGCTTTTGTGGCAGCAGTAGGTTGCTATGCGCAATTGAAGCCAGAGGAACTCGTAGCGGTTGATGGTGTTGATTTGGTATTGGGTGCCACAGAAAAATTTAAGATCACCGATTATATCAATGATTTATCGAAAAACGAGTTTGGAGAAATCCATTCTTGTGAGATAGAAGAAGCAGATTTTTATGTAGGAAGTTATTCGATAGGGGATCGAACCCGTGCTTTTTTAAAAGTGCAAGATGGGTGTGATTATAAATGTACCTATTGTACAATTCCTTTGGCTAGAGGAATCTCTAGAAGTGATACTTTAGAAAATGTGTTGAAGAATGCAAAGGAGATTTCAGAACAAGGAATCAAAGAGATTGTTCTTACTGGAGTAAATATTGGTGATTATGGAAAAGGGGAATTTGGAAACAAAAAACATGAGCATACCTTTTTTGAACTAGTTCAAGCCTTGGATGACGTTGATGGTATAGAGCGTTTGCGAATTTCTTCAATAGAACCGAACTTGTTAAAAAATGAAACGATAGATTTTGTTTCTCAGTCGAGAACTTTTGTTCCTCATTTTCATATTCCTTTACAATCAGGAAGTGATGAGGTGTTAAAAATGATGCGACGCAGATATTTGAGTGATTTATATGTAGATCGCGTAAAAAAGATCAAAGAGGTTATGCCTCATGCGTGTATCGGAGTAGATGTTATTGTTGGTTTTCCGGGAGAAACAGATGATTATTTTTTAGATACCTATAACTTTTTGTCAGAATTAGATATATCTTATTTGCATGTTTTTACCTATTCTGAAAGGGAAAATACGGTGGCAGCTTCCTTGGATGGAGTAGTGCTGCAGAATATACGAAAAAAGAGAAGTAAGATGTTACGAGGGCTTTCTGTAAAGAAGAGAAGAGCTTTCTATGAGAGTCAGATAGGAACGGAGCGAACAGTCTTATTCGAATCTGAGAATAAAGAAGGATATATTCATGGTTTTACCGAGAATTATGTAAAAGTAAAAATGCCTTGGGATCCTTCTTATGTAAATACCTTGCGAAAGGTAAAATTGACGCATATTGATGATGATGGGATGGTACGTTTTGATTTACTATAAAAGCAATCTTACAATGATTCTATTAAAATAAAAAGCCTGCTGATAAGCAGGCTTTACTTTTTTTAATTTACTCGGTGCGACTATATATTAATGCCAACAGGAAGTAAATCTTTGTATTTTCTTCTATTCTTTCGCATAAACTTAGCGATGATAGGGCTCGTAGGAACAAGTCTAATATTACGCTCTTCGATAATATTAAAAACAGCTACTATAAAATCTTCTGAATATCCCTTTTCTATTTGCTCTTCGCTCATTACAAGCTTGGTAAGGAATATTTTTCTCTCTTGTTGAGCATACTCGATCTTTGATTTCTGACCTTCAATAGTAGTTTCGAATTGTCTTAGGAATTCATTGTCTACTATCTCTAATTCGACATCGCTCATGTTCTCCATATGTTTTAATTTACTATTTAAAAAATTAAAAGATTTTCGAAAGCTATAGCTGCTTTTTAGAAAATTAAAATAGCATAAAAACCATGTAAAAGTTGGATGAAATTTTGTTAATTTGTAACAAGCCTAACTAAGATTTGTTAGTCTATTTTTTTCCTTTTACAATAATTTAATACCCTGTTTACTTTTTTCTGATAAAGTATTACTATAGTTTTGAGCTGCAAAGATAAGAAAATTAGAACTTTAAACTGATAAATCACTGTTAAAATACCTAGTATGAAGGAAGTTACCCATGTTTATTTCGTTCCAGGCATGGCTGCAGATGTATCCATTTTTGAATTTATAAAATTACCTGAGGTATCTTATCAAACTCATACACTTCCTTGGAAGATTCCGGATAAAAATGAATCGATAGAAGCGTATGCCAAGCGAATGTGCGAAGAGATTGAGCATGAAAATTGTGTGCTAATAGGTGTTTCTTTTGGAGGGATTATGGTTCAGGAAATGAGTAAGTATTTGAAATTAAAGAAATTAATAATTATTTCGAGTGTTAAAAACAAGTACGAATTACCTAAACGAATGCATATTGTTCGCAAGACTAAGGCGTATAAATTAATGCCTACTTCTTTGGTTTCTAAAATTGATAATTGGGAAAAACTAGCTTTTGGAGACTTCGCCAAAAAAAGAGCAGCGATGTATCAAAAGTATTTATCTGTAAATGATAAAACGTATTTAGATTGGGCCATAGAAAAAATAGTATGCTGGGATCAGGAAGAATCTATTGATGGGATAGTTCACATCCATGGAGATAAAGATATTGTTTTTCCTATTTCGTATGTAGATAGCTGTATAACAGTTGAAAAAGGTACTCATGTCATGATTATTAACCGTGCAAGGTGGTTTAATAAGCATTTACCTGAAATTATTGAGAATTAATTGCCGATATTCCAATATTTTACATTATTTTGGAAACTTAGAAAGTATTTCCCCTATAAAACCTACTTAAACATGAAGATGATTAGAAAAATGCTGATTTTTTTAGGTGCGCTATTTACCTTTAGTATTTTGGTTAACGCCACCCAAGAAGAACCTCAAAAACCAATTGCGCAAGAACTTTTAGAAGAAAAGTTGATTAATGACTACAATGTCTATGCTGTACCTATGCCAGAGAATATCAATTTCGCTGGTGAGTTAGTTCCGGTTGAAAACCCTGATATTCGAGAGCGAATGGATAGAGAGCTATTAGTAAATACATACTGGCAATCTAACGGTTTGTTGCTTTTTAAAAGAGCTAATAAATATTTTCCGATTATAGAACCGATTCTAAAAGAAGAAGGAGTTCCTGATGATTTTAAATATCTTGCTGTAATCGAAAGTAGTTTAACACAAGCTGTTTCTCCAGCGAGAGCTACTGGTTTCTGGCAAATTCTAAAGACAACTGGAAAAGAATATGGTCTAGAAGTGAATAACAATGTAGACGAGCGTTATCATATAGAAAAATCTACAAGAGTTGCCTGTAAGTATTTAAAAAATGCAAAAGAGCGTTTTGGTAGCTGGACACTAGCTGCAGCTGCATATAATGCTGGTCCTGCTGGGATAAACAAGCAATTGCAGCGACAAAAAGCAACTTCATATTACGATCTTTTATTAGGACAAGAAACAGGAAGATATGTGTTTAGAATTGCTGCGGTAAAAGAAATCCTTAGCAATCCTAAGAAGTATGGATTTAATTTTAGTCAAAAAGACTTATATGAATATATTCCTACTTTTAATGTATTAGTGGATGAGCCTATAGCAGATTTTAACGAGTTCGCAGCAAAATATAATATCAATTATAAAATTTTAAAATTGCATAACCCTTGGTTACGCGAAACACACCTGAACAATGGAACAGGTAAGGAATATCTAATTAAAATTCCTAGAGAAGGATATTATAAAACAGGAATGGGACAATAAACTTCATTGCTTTTCCATAAAGATTACGTGTTTTATGTATGTACGATTACCACAATTATTGTAAAATTGTGGTATGGATACAATGACTATTATTTCGTTAGTGGTAATTGGACTACTAGCGGGTTTTCTTAGTGGAACTATGGGCATAGGTGGGAGTGTTGTCATGATACCTCTTCTAATCTTATGGGTTGGCTTTACGCAGCACCAAGCACAAGGTACAAGTTTAGCGGTGCTTTCTGTTCCTGTAACACTATTAGCAGCGTTTAATTACTACAAAGCAGGACATGTAAATTGGAAATTTGCAGCTATTATTGCGATAACGTTTATTATAGGTGGCTACTTAGGTAGTAAATTGGCTATTTCTGTTAATCAGTCAATACTAAAAAAAATATTCGGTGGTGTATTATTATTGGTAGCACTGAAAATGATTTTTGGAAAATAAACCCTTTATTCAAACTAAAACAATTTTTTAATATCAATGAAAAAGCCTCTTTTTGATTAAAAAGAGGCTTTGATATAAATAGAATAATTTCTTGGTCTACATATAGACTTATTAGTTTTGCCAAGTGTCTAATGCATTAACTGCTTCATCTGTATAATCTGTAAAAAGACCATCTACGCCTGCATCAAAAAATAAGTGATACTCTGTTTCAGGGTTACCAGCACTCCATTGTGTATTTTCATTACGAAAGGTATATGGGTGTACTAATAAATTGTTTTCATGTGCTAAGGTTACAAAATCCGTTGGAGGTAATAAAGTAAGCTCTCCAGAATCTTCGGTTTTGTACGAAATGATGAAAGGTTTCCACGGACCAATTCCGTCAGCGTAACTAGCAGCGAATTCCATTCCTTCTCTAGTGGTGAAAAATTCGTAGGTTCTAGTATCTCCATTGCTGTAAAAATCGAAAGGAGCACCATAAGATATGAAGTCTCCTACAGGAACATTGTAGTCTAAAGATCCATCCTTGTTAATATTATAAGTAGAAATTAATTGTACAAGTTTTACAGAAGACTTGTTATTGATATATTGTAATGGTTCTACTTCAAAGCATTGAACAAATACTGGAGCACTTTTTCTGTTTATATGATATTTAGAAAGCACTTGTAATAATTTGTTTTCCATAAAATGTGTTCCAAAAATCTCATTATGAAATAAAGGATGTTTAATCTCAGGATAGATACCTACAGTTCTACCTCTTTTAATAGATTCTTTTTTTGCCAGTAAGATGATCTCCTCGAAAGTTGGGATATCAAATAAGTTGTCAAAGACCGTAGGTCTTCCATTAAACGGTTGTATTGCTTTAAGAGTTTTGATTTGGGCAAGAGTAAAATCTGAGGCAAACCAATCAGTGATCATTTTACCATCTAAGTTTTTAGTGGTTTTTAAATTAGCAAACTCAGGAAGTTCAGAAACATTTGTTGTGCTGGAAAGAAAAGGTTCATGACGAGCAATTAAATGACCGTCTTTGGTAAGAACTAAATCTGGTTCGATAAAATCTGCATCCAATTCAGCAGCTTTGGCATATCCTTCTAAAGTATGTTCTGGTAAAACTGATTGTGCACCTCTATGAGCAATTATTAAAGGTCTTTGACCATCACCAGATCCTGGATCACCACTGGAATCATCAATGAAGTCACAAGAAGTAATCATTGTAATAATTAATGATAATAGTGTAATACGTTTAAGAGTTTTCATTTTTGTAATTTTAAATTTCGCACAATAAATGAAACTTAAATTAGCTTATTGTAAAACTAAGGTTACACTACGATCACTTTAATACTACTAAGGTTAAATTTTTGAGAGATGTGATATAAATACCTTATATAAAGGGGTAAGATTATCAATGATTATCCATCTTGATAATCTGATTAAATATAATTGTAATCTTGATAAATAATAATTAAGGATTAAGAGATAAAAGGATGTTCTTATTTATTATCTCTTCTTCTTTGATTTTCTAAAGAGTCTTTTTCTCTTCTATAGCGTTCGTACTCTTCATCGATGTCACGTTCTTCTTGGGTACGAGTATCTCCTCTTTCTCTAGACTTTTTCTTTTCTTCCTCTTCAGCTTTAGGGACTAATTCACCTTTAGCATCAAGATCTGCTATTAATAAAGAGACACCTTTGGATAATGAGTTATAGTGTATCGTATAAGAGTTGCTTAGTGTTTCACTAGAGTGATGTGTAACAATTTTACGAATATCCAATAACTTCTTTTCGTTATCCATAAAATACATCATCGGAAAACCTAACGAATGTTTTAGGTTGTTAATAATGTAGGAGTTTTGATTCGTAAGCTCATTAACATATAGAAGCTGTATGTTTTCACTATATTCACCTACTTTCTCCTTTAACCTTTCTTTTGTGTCCCAAAACAAGACAATAAAATCAATTTGATCATGGAATTTATCAGCAAGGTCATTTAGTGCTGGTATTTCTCCTATACCAGGAACACACCAAGTGGCATAGGTAATAAGGAAGATAGGCTTTTCTATTTCTTTAAATGAGATAGGCTCTCCTTTTAATGGACTCATTTTAAAATCGTCCATATAGGTTCCAACCAGATGGTTTTGAACTAAAGAATCAAATAAGAATTGCGCATATTCCAGATCTTGGTCTTTGTATGCCTCATTACTTTTGAGATTATATTTTTTGATATGAGCTGCAACAGCTATGGAAAAAGGAACTTTTCTTTCTGTTTGTCCAATTTGTCCAAAAGTATTTCCAATACACAAAAAGAGTATTCCTAGAATTAATATTTTCTTCATTACAACCTTGTTACGATAGCTAAAGTACTATAAAGTCTTTAAAAATAACAGTTTTCGTAGTGTAAAACGTTATTTTTTGGTCTCAGTACACTATTTATTTCACCCCTAAAACTAATAGATAACGTAATTGTAGGTACAATTAGTGTGCCTAAATTCTTTTCATTTGTTGTTTCATCATGGAGATTTGCTCTTTTAGCATACCATGCTTATCTAACTTTTTAGCTTCGGTAAGTAAATTTTGAGCTTCACGCTTTCTGCGTTTGGTCATTGCAATTCCTGCTAGGTTAAGTTTAGCAACGGCTAGATCCTGATTCATCGATAGACCAAGTTTGATTGCTTTCTTTAAATATTTTTCTGCTTGCGTAATATTTGTTTGAGACAACATGATCCCTAAAAGATAGTTATAATATCCTTGTTGTTTCGTTGTTAAAGCACTTTCTGGATTTTTAATTTTATCCAACCATTTCTTTGCTCCAGGAAAATCTTGTTTACGTAATCTTAGAAAAGCTAATAAGATTAATTCGTTTTTAAAATATAAGAATACAAAAACTGAAGCTAGTAAAATTAGCATGATCCCATTACCAATATATCCTTCTATCATTTGCCAAATGGCAGTTCCAACAATTAATGCGGCTATTACTAATTTAATATTTTTGTTATACATGAAATCCGTTATTTTTTAATCGCGGCAAAGGTAATAAAAACAATTAAAAAATTTTGATAATTAGGTTTGCGAAAGTAAAAACTCTTCGTATATTTGCCCGCAGTTTTGGGATGAGATGCCCAATAGGTATTTAAAAAGAGATTTCAAGAAGATATATAAAGAGAGATAGCAATGAAAAGAACGTTTCAACCATCGAAGAGAAAGAGAAAAAACAAACACGGTTTTAGAGAGCGTATGGCTTCTGCTAATGGTAGAAAGGTCCTTGCTCGTAGAAGAGCTAAAGGTAGAAAAAAGCTATCTGTTTCTTCTGAATTAAGACACAAGCACTAATGATTGTAGTGCAGTGAAAATATTAAGGTGTTACTTTTAGGAGTAACGCCTTTTTTTATATCTAGTCAATACCTATAAAATATTTTTAATTTTTCAATACCAACACCAAAATGCCAAAAGATCAAAAACTAAAAAGTATACTAATCATTGGATCAGGTCCAATTATCATTGGACAAGCTTGTGAGTTTGACTACTCAGGATCGCAAGCACTACGTTCATTAAGAGAAGATGGAATAGAAACAATATTAATAAATTCTAATCCAGCGACTATAATGACGGACCCTTCCATGGCAGATCACGTATATCTAAAGCCATTGAATACTAAATCTATTATAGAGATTCTTAAGAAGCATCCTAATATAGACGCAGTGTTACCAACCATGGGAGGACAAACTGCTTTGAATTTATGTATCGAAGCGGATGAAAAAGGAATTTGGGAAGATTTTGATGTTGAGATTATAGGTGTTGATATCGATGCAATCAATATTACTGAAGACCGCGAAAAGTTTAGAGAATTAATGCTTCAAATTGGTGTTGGAATGGCACCGCAAGCAACTGCAGGGTCTTATTTAAAAGGAAAAGAAATTGCTCAGGAATTTGGATTTCCTTTAGTAATTAGAGCTTCTTATACCTTAGGAGGAGCGGGAGCATCTTTTGTATATAAAGAAGAAGATTTCGATGAATTATTAACTCGTGGATTGGAAACATCTCCAATCCATGAAGTAATGATTGATAAAGCACTAATTGGTTGGAAAGAATATGAATTAGAATTATTAAGAGATGCCAATGATAACGTAGTTATTATTTGTGCTATCGAAAATATGGATCCTATGGGTATTCATACTGGAGATTCTATCACAGTAGCTCCAGCAATGACACTTAGTGATAAGACATATCAGAAAATGCGTGATATGGCGATCCATATGATGCGTAGTATTGGTGAATTTGCTGGTGGTTGTAATGTACAATTTGCTGTGAGTCCTGATGAGAATGAAGACATCATCGCAATTGAAATCAATCCTCGTGTATCTCGTTCTTCGGCATTGGCATCCAAAGCTACTGGATATCCGATTGCAAAAATTGCTGCTAAATTGGCGATTGGTTATACACTAGATGAATTAGATAATCAAATTACAAAATCTACTTCGGCATTATTTGAGCCTACATTGGATTATGTAATCGTAAAAATTCCTCGTTGGAATTTTGATAAGTTCGAAGGTTCTGATCGCACTCTTGGACTACAAATGAAAGCAGTAGGTGAGGTAATGGGAATTGGACGTTCTTTCCAGGAAGCATTACACAAAGCTACACAGTCATTAGAAATTAAAAGAAATGGTCTTGGTGCAGACGGAAAAGGATACAAAAACTACGATCAGATTATCGAGAAGCTAACTTATGCTAGTTGGGATCGAGTTTTTGTGATCTATGATGCTATTCAGATGGGGATTCCGTTAAGTCGTATTCATGAGATTACTAAGATCGATATGTGGTTCTTAAAGCAATACGAAGAACTACATTTACTAGAAAAGGAAATTTCTACTTATACCATCCAATCATTAACTAAGGATTTGATACTGGAAGCGAAACAAAAAGGATTTGCTGATAGACAAATTGCACATATGGTTGGTTGTTATGAAAGTGAAGTATATAATAAGAGAGATGAACTCGGAATTAATAGAGTTTATAAACTGGTAGATACTTGTGCTGCGGAGTTTAAGGCGCAGACACCTTATTTCTATTCTACGTTCGAAGCAGAAACGCAAACTCCAGAAGGAGAAGTAATTGTTGCTAATGAAAGTGTAGTTACAGATAGAAAGAAAATCGTGGTATTAGGTTCTGGTCCTAACCGAATTGGACAGGGAATCGAGTTTGATTATTGTTGTGTGCATGGAGTTTTAGCATCTGCAGAATGCGGATATGAAACGATTATGATTAACTGTAATCCAGAAACTGTTTCTACGGATTTTGATACAGCGGATAAATTATATTTCGAACCTGTTTTCTGGGAGCACATCTATGATATCATCAGGCATGAAAAACCTGAAGGTGTTATCGTACAGTTAGGAGGTCAAACAGCATTGAAATTAGCCGAGAAACTTGATCGTTATGGTATTAATATCATCGGAACGAGCTATGAGTCTCTTGACCTTGCTGAGGATCGTGGAAGTTTTTCTACACTGTTAAAAGAGAATAATATTCCTTATCCAGAATTTGATACAGCAGAAACTGCAGATGAAGCGTTGGCAGTAGCGGATCGTTTAGATTTTCCAATATTAGTACGTCCATCGTATGTATTAGGAGGTCAAGGAATGAAAATTGTGATCAACAAGCAAGAATTAGAAGAGCATGTAGTTGATTTACTTCGTAAAATTCCGAATAACAAGTTATTATTAGATCACTATTTAGATGGAGCAATCGAAGCTGAAGCAGATGCGATTTGCGATGGAGAAAATGTATACATCATCGGAATTATGGAGCATATTGAACCTTGTGGTATCCACTCAGGAGATTCAAATGCAACATTACCTCCGTTCAACCTTGGAGAGTTTGTAATGCAACAAATCAAGGATCATACACATAAAATTGCTTTAGCATTAAATACAGTTGGTCTGATTAATATTCAGTTTGCTATAAAAGATGATACGGTTTATATCATAGAAGCGAATCCAAGAGCATCTAGAACCGTACCTTTTATTGCAAAAGCATACGGAGAACCTTACGTGAATTATGCAACTAAGGTAATGTTAGGGGAAAAGAAAGTTACAGATTTTGATTTCAAACCACATTTAGAAGGGTACGCAATCAAACAGCCGGTATTTTCTTTTAACAAATTCCCAAATGTAAATAAGAAATTAGGTCCAGAAATGAAGAGTACTGGAGAAAGTATTTTATTTATAGATGATCTTAAGGATGATCAGTTCTATGATCTATACGCTAGACGTAAGATGTATTTGAGCAAATAATTTTATACTGCATATAACTAAAATCCCGTTTTCTGACGGGATTTTTTTGTTCGAATATATTAGTTATAGATTATTAGTATACCTTTAGATAGACTAAAATTTAAATATCGATGATGATTAATAGCAGAATGGTAATACGAGTATGTTTTCTTTTTGGGTTTATACTATCCAGTTTAAGTACTTTGGCACAAACCAATGTTGAAGCAATACAACAACATATTGATAAAACTGTTTGGGCTTCTTTTCAGAAAGCATATGAAGCAAAAGATGCCGATGCGCTAAACGCAATTTATGCTACTGGTGTCATACGAGTAACACCTAATGGTATTGATACAAAGGATGATTTTAAACGTAAGAATATAGAGAGTTTTAAAGCTTCTAAAGAAAGTAAGACTCAAATCAAACTCGACTTTTGGTTTGATTCCAGGCATACTAATGAAGATACCTCATATGAAGTTGGTTTCTATAAAATAGGACTTACTACCAATGACAAAACTCAGCTTATTTATGGTCAATTTCATATTGTATTAAAAAAGATAGAAGGAGTTTGGAAGATTACTCAGGATTGGGATACCACTATGATTAATGGTCATAAGATATCTGAAGAAGATTTTAATAAAAAAGAACCTATAGTTTTTTCTGAATAAATGACCTATTTAGATGCGATCTTAAAAATATAATTGATTTCTCCCAAGATCTTTTTTTCAAAGAAGATTTTCAAGTTAAGATCAAATTTCGAGGTTATACTCTTTATATGCTCGATATCACAATCGTTAGATAGAATCATAAAGACATTAGATGAATTTGTGATATGATTCGGAATTTGTTTAAATAATTTTTCAAAATACTCGAAGTTCTCTCCACAAAACCAAGCTTTCTCTTTCGTGTTTTTTGGGGTTCTTGGGTAATATGGAGGATTTATAATGATGTAATCATAGATTCTATTTTGCAAATTATCAAAAAGATCTGATTGTATTATTTCTAGATCTAGATTGTTCTTTAGTGATGCTTTTTCTAAATATTGCAATGCAATTTTATTGATATCTGTAGCCGTTACAATAGCTTGTTTTTTAGATGCGTATAACGAAATGATGCCAGATCCACAACCTAGTTCGAGAAGTGTTTTGTTTTCCAGATTCATGGGGTTGATAAAATCTAGCAAAATTTTTGTGCTTAACGTAAGATGAGGAGGGAATACTTCTGGATGGACAAGTACCTTAATTCCATCATAACTGTATTTTCTTGGTTTTAAATAGAATAATTTTAAACCTAGTTTTAAAAATGGATGTGTTATTTTCTTTAAAAAAAGCCTCACTATTCAGAATAAAATCCTTGTATTTCCGGTTGTCTATATTTCCATATTTTGTGCAGTGCCTTTATCTCATATGGATATTTGTAGATTTGATTTTGATATCTAATACTGGCAATGATTTGTAATATTTTTTTCTTTAAACCTTTAATTCTAAAATCCGAAGCTGTGGGATAATAGCCATTTAACACGGTTTCAAAGTCTTTGATTTTATCAACCATTTCTGGAGTTAGCCAAGGTGTTAGAGGATTTTTTCTTAAGTCAAATTTTTCCCATGCAGGATCTAACCAGTCTTCAAGTTTTTTAGGAAAACTAAATCCAGCATCTTGGATTTGTTCATACAATTCAGATCCCTCAGTTGCTACAGGACTGTAGAGGTAAATAATAATTTCAGCATTGGGATTGATCTCTTTAATTTCTCTTATAAATTGAATATCCCAATTAATCTGATCAATCACTTTTTTAGGAGAATCGGCGGGCATACCAAGTACGAAAGAAAATTCGGGAATTATCCCTATTGGAGCTAATCTTTTTGCAAAATCTTTTATCGTTTGGCCTGTTTGGGTACCACCTTTATTCATTTGTTTTAGGATCTCGTCATTTCCAGTTTCTGCGCCAAGAAAGATCATTTTGCATCCCGCTTTTTTCATTGTTAGGAGATCGTCATCACTATATTTATTAATCGTATCGATTCTTCCTTCTCCCCACCAAGTAATTCCATCATTCATGATTAATTCAGAAAATTCGATAACTCTCTTTCTGGAAGTGAAAAAGTTGTTGTCATGAAATTCAATAGCATCTATTCCGTATGTGTTTTTAAAATATTTTACATCTTCATATACTGTTTGCGCCGATTTCGCTTTCCAACGACCATCGTAGATAGGAACGACAGCGCAAAATGAACAGGTAAAAGGACAACCTAAACTAGAATGATAAGAAAATGTTTTCTTTCCTAAGAAGGTCTTACTCAGGTAATGTTTTAAATCATAAAAGGTATTTAGATGTTGATATGGTAATGGAGGTAAAGTATCTTGATCAAGTAATTTTTCTTTTTGCGTTTGTATGATATTGCCTGCTGGATCAAGAAAAATAAGATTTTTAATATCTTTTATTTTGGCGTATTCCTTTTGTTCTAAAGCATCTAATAACGAAGGGAAAGCAACGTCTCCTGGTCCACTAACTATATAATCTACATAACTAGCTTCGATACAAACTTTGTATTGATTAGAGGCAAAATATCCTCCCCAAATAGTGATGCACTCAGGAAATTGTTCTTTTAGTCTTTTGGTAAAAGGAATTGCTTCTTTTAGCTGAGGTCCTGGCATCACAGTAGAGCAGAAGTACTTGTATTCTCCGGTAGAGAAATAACTAAGTATTTTTTTCCAAGGGTCTCTTTCTAAATTACCATCTATAAAAACAAAATCGTACTTTCCATAAATAGAGGCACCAACTTGTAATATAGAATTAGGAATTCTATGTTTGGCATTGGCACTTCTGGGATTAAATATGATTATTTTGTTTTTAGTCATTATTTAAAAAACTTACGTTATAGTAGTATGTAATTATTTTATGTTTTTAGATACTGTGAATATCAAATAAACTTGATAGGAAATGTTTTACCAATTAGAAGTTTAATCTATTTTAGAAAAACAACATAAGATCTTCTAAACAGATAGAGTTTCAAGTTTTTTATGATTATTTTAATCCCTTCAATATTTAATTTGATATGTGCATTTGATTTTTTTAGAAACGTTTTAAATTGAACGTTGTCTGCATTTATTCTTGCCATTTCACTATAAATATAGCTCTTTCTATTTAGATAGTGTGGTCTTAGAATTTTTTTACTTTCATATAAATGTTGTAATGTTTTTAAGTATTCGATAAAAGGTCCTTCGCTTTCTCTCGATGACATATTATCTCTGTGTTTTCTAAGTTTGATAAGACTTTTGTGTATGAAGTATGTTTCATGGATACTTACAATTCTTGCAAAAAAATCATGTTGTCCGTCATGAAAACTCTCATCTAATAATCCTATAGTTTCTAGAATGTTTGATGTAAAGGTATAGGAAGAATAGGATTGAATTCTATTATATAACAAGTCCAGAAGTATATTCTTTTTAAAATCTTTATGAAATTGATAAACTTTGTTTTTATACATTCCTTCTTTGCTAAACAGCGACAAATTATGCGCACTCATCTGTAAGTTTTTATGTTTTAGAAATGTTTTGAGTGTTTGATCAAGTTTCTCAGGATGTAGGAGATCATCAGAGTCTAAAAAAGTAATGAGCTCACCAGTTGCATTTTTAAGACCAATGTTTCTTAAAACACTTAGTTTTCCAACCTTATTAATTTTGTGATATATAATTTTATCATCTTTATAACTTCGTATTACCTCTTCTGTATTGTCATTAGAACCGTCGTCTATTATAATGTGTTCATAATGTTGATAAGATTGATTTCTAACACTTTCTATGGTTTCTCCAATCAATTGAGCTCTATTATATGTAATGGTTATGATACTAAATTTCATGATTACTTTTTTAGTTCAATTACGGAGTCATACATGTTTTTAGTCTCGTCTATATGATGAGATACGGTAATGATTGTGCAGTTGTTTTTGGACGCATAAGTTTTTAGAAAGCTTAATGTTCTAATCTCAGCTTCTTTGTCTAGATTATTGGTAGCTTCATCCAATATGAGGATTTCTGGGTTATTAATGATGGCTCTTGCTATACAAATTAGTTGCAATTGACCACCAGATAAATTACCAGCATCCGATCCAATAAAAGTATGTATCCCATCTGGAAATTGATTTATTATTTTATCTATTTTTAAATCAGAAATCAATCCGTTAAGTTCTTCCTTATTGTAATCTGTTTTATTTAAAACGATATTTTCTAGAATCGTACCTTCATAGATAAAAGGTTTTTGTGTGAGGTAGGTGAAAAGATTAAAATATTCATATTTATTTTCTTCCGTGATTTTAATATCATCTATATAGATATTTCCAGAAGTAGGTTTTATAAGTTTAGAAATAACATTTAATAGGGTAGTCTTTCCAACTCCTGAGTTTCCAGAAATAGCAGTAAACTTTCCTTTCGAAAATTTTAAATTCAGATTGTCTAAAATCTTTTTATCCTGATCATAGTAGAAAGAAATATCTTGTAAAGAAATTTCCTTTTCAAAAGAAATTATAGGGTTAGTTGTTCTTTTGTCTTTGGAAATATTAGTCTTCTTTTCAATAATATCTAAGGTATATAGGTGTGCTTTGAAATTGGTAAAGGCAATATTTAATTTATTTAGTGATGGGATTGCTTTAAACAATAAGGCTGCGAATACGGATAAAAAAACCGTAGCGTTAGTTTTGTCAGTGATCAAAACATTAGTAATCATGAAAATTACGCATAAGATTAAAATCAAAATAATCTCTGTTTGCTTTGTACTATTTACCCTTTTGGCATGCAGTATTGCATAGCTTTCGTTAAGCGCTTTGTTAGAGTTATGAAATGCATTTAGGAAATATGCAGAGATATTCGAAGATTTTAAAGAAAGATAACCGTTTAGCAAATTATTTAGGTTACTAATATTTTGGTTGTAATCGTTAATTCGTGTTTTGTTTATTTTTTCTAAATCAGCGCTATTATATTTTTTATGAACCATAAAAATCACAACCATAATCATAATGATAAGCAGAGTAGTTATGTAATTAAAGAAAACACCTATAAGACATAGTATAAATAACAATAAAAGTTCGCTAAGTATGGTATTGAGAGATAGTAATACGTTACTAACAAAATCGTTTGGAACAAATATGATATCCTTTGCAACTGTAGACTTTTTTTCTTGCTTGAATGCTACGTAATTTTCTAACAAGTAAAATTTTGATAACAATGAAGAATATTCTGAACCTAGTTCAAATGCTTTTTTAGCCTGGTATTTATTTATTTCTATGGCTATATAATTTTTTGCAACAAAAAATAAGATGACCACACCTAGTAACACATATCGGGTATTGGTTTCAATAGTGACATTAAGAAAATCGAATGAATGTTTTTGCCCTAAAATGGATATGATTACAGGAATCAATAAAAAGATAGAAAAGGCATCAAGAATTAATGAGAAAAATGAAAGCAAGGAGAAATACTTCGAAGTCTTTCGATACTCTTTTGGAATCACCCGTTGTATTCGTTTTATTAAAATCAAAAAATTCATTAATACTTATTTTTTGTCAAGATTATCTTTCTAAAAGTGTAAAAACCATAGCCTCTTTGAGTATCCGAAAGATAAATCAAAGTATCTTCATTGATAATTGCGGGTTTATATTTGTTAGAAGGATCATCTGTAATTTTGGTTGCACCATGATAGATCTGATTGTTTTTTATGCTAATTTCATAATTTATACTTTTTACATTGATGTCTGTCGGCTTAGTTTGACTTCCTTCTTCTGTCCAGTACTTATACATTAACACCTCATTTTCTACATAATAATCATATATCAACGCTTGGTGTTGATCTTTTTCGAGTAGGTAATTTGTATCTGGATTTATCTTTTTTTCATCATTATTCCACAAGAATATAGCGGAAACACATAGGCTAATAGGCAAGATACTTAGATGCCATTTTGCTAAATTTATTTTTTTGAAGAAAAGGAGACACCATAATGATAAATATAGGAATAGTTTTAAAAAAGAAAAGGGTAGAGGTAAATTGTAGGTATAGTGAAATGGAAAATTACAAATAAGAAATAGAATAGCTACTCCAAATAAAACCAGATAGTCTTTTGAATTTTCTCTGAGTAATTGAATTAAAAGTATAATAAGTAAAATATTGCTATAACTACTTCCGTATGGAGACAGTAAATAAGATGCAAGTATCCAGTATGAAAACCTAAGAAGTTTTGACTTTTGATTCCAAGTAATTAATAATCCATATCCTATGATTAGTAGTTTAGATACTATTAATAGCAAATAATATATGCTGGGACTATGAATTATAGCATCCGGATTTTTGATCTCATTGTGTATAAAAACATGTTTTAGAAACATTAATATGGATTGATACCCTTTAATAAACTCTCCTGATATCTCTCCTTTATTGGCTTTTGGTAGTATGTTTTCTATAAAATACATCCATGCATCGAAACCGTTTACAGAGATGGAAATAGCTAAAATTATAGCAGTACAAAACGCTAAAACCAGAAAGCTTTTTATTTTTTTTTGGAAAAGTAAAAACCCAAAAAGAATTAAAGGAAATACTTTTAGGAGTATTGCAATGGACCATAAGATTCCCATTTTCAATCTTTTCTCCTGCTTATAAGCTAAAAAACCTTCAGAAATTAAAAAGAAGAGTAACAAGTATACCTGACCAAAAAGGATATTATTTTTGATAGGAATTAAGAATACCAGAAAAACAGTAACATAATGGATGTTTGAGATTTTATAAGTAGTAAATATGTTTTTTAGTGTATACAGAAATAAGATTAGACTTAAAGAATTAAAAACAATTTTTGCGGTAGAAAAACTAAATAATGTAAAAGGAACAAAGAACAAAGCCAGAAATGGAGTGTTCGGCGAATAACTTGCAAAAACGTTTTTTTGAATCTCGAAGATTTTTTGATTAAACCATGTAGGGTCATAAATAATTTTAGAGAAACTTCCGTTTTCTAAGAAATAAGCTCCAAAGTAATAATTAGCAAAATCATGAGGTAAAAAGAAATAGGATTTTATAATATATATAATACCCATCAATAGTAGTGGTAAGATATATAGTATCCATTTCTGTTCTTTTGCT
This sequence comes from Aquimarina sp. 433, assembly GCF_054054605.1. Lineage (NCBI taxonomy): Bacteria > Pseudomonadati > Bacteroidota > Flavobacteriia > Flavobacteriales > Flavobacteriaceae > Aquimarina > Aquimarina sp. 433. The sequence goes on along the minus strand of NZ_JBSWZK010000005.1, from coordinate 172,550 downwards.
AAAATCCCTTTCATTCAAATAAACGTGATTTTAATATTTTACTATTATGAAGAAAATATTGGATTGATACTCTAACAATACCTAAACCATAGATAACACTTCTTCTAAAGTTTATGGAAGAAGCTTCTTCAAAATATTTGGTCGGACAAGATACTTCTCCAATACGAAAGCCATGAAAGCAGCATTGTGCTAATATCTCATTATCAAAAATAAAATCATCCGAATTGTCTTTAAAATTAATTTTTAGCAGCGCTTCTTTAGAAAAACATCGATATCCCGTATGATATTCTGATAATTTCTGATTGATCATTATGTTTTGGAAAAGGGTGAGAATTCGATTCGCTATATATTTATAGATAGGCATTCCTCCCTGTATAGCTCCTTTTCCTAATATTCTGGAACCAAGTACTACATCATAGATATCATTTGCTACTAAATAAGCCATCGAAGGAATGAGTTTGGGAGTGTATTGATAATCTGGGTGTAGCATGACTATGATATCAGCACCAATGGCCAATGCACGTTTATAACATGATTTTTGATTTCCGCCGTACCCAATATTGGTTTTGTGTTCTATAATATGTTGAATTCCAATTTCATTTGCAAGCTGAACGGTTTGATCCGAACTAAAATCATCTGTAAGAATTACTTCATCAACAATATCAAAAGGAATTTCTTCAAAAGTCTTTTGTAATGTTTTTTCTGCGTTGTAGGCAGGGAGAATAACTACTATCTTTTTTGAATGTAACATACTATTTTAGATGATTAACCTCATTAGCAGATTTCTCGCGCATACTTTCGGGAATCTCTAAGGATTTCCAAGGTGCTAGTGCATCAATATCTTTTCTATGGTATAAATCACCAATAAATCCAAATTCATGATGTCTGTGTGTTTTTAAATGTTTTAATTTGGTTTTTACTTCTTCAATAGAAATACCCCACTCATTCGAAATATGTTCTGCAGAAGGTTCCATAAATGAAATATAGGATATTTCCATTTCAGTATGTAATCTCTTATTTCTAATTTCTTTATCCTGCCAATGTTTGTCCTGATATGATCGTAGAAGTTTATTATTCCTATCCAAAGAGTCTTTTAATTCTGGGTACGTTAAATATCCAGGATAGTTATTTTGTTTGCTAAATAAAGGTTGTATTCCTGTTTCATGACACCAAATACACTTTGCTGGTTTTCCAGCATTTGTGACCGTTCGATCTGCAACGTCTTTAATATTTCCATTGCGGTCATATATTCCAAACTTTAGTTGACCATTATTCATTATTTCTAAAGTTTCATATTCGAATATTTCTTTTGATACAGAATCTACTTCGGCGGAGATATATGCTTGTCTATTTTCTGTGTTATTTTTTGATATAGAAATAATTCTGTCTACGAGTGATACACTGGAATCATCGATATAGCCTTTTATAGTATCAAAAGCATATGAAGTATGATACTCTTGAAGCTTGTTAGGTATATCTACAATTTTGTAATAATGATAGGAGCTACCAATAGTAAGTGCTATGTATCTTCCGAGATCAATAGCATTGTTTTTTTTATATTCTTCTGTTTTTTTTAATTGAGAATGAAGTTTCTTTAGGTATTTGGATGCATTTTTATTGAATTTTAATTGTTGGATATTTAAAGTTATTATAGGTTCTTTATTTGTTGAAATACCTACCGTTTTCGTATCTGCTACCAGATCAGAACCTAAAAAGGATAAACACCATTTTAGAGCAATCACATTTTTGGTAAACGTGTCCTCGGGATATGATTTATTCCATTTTAAATTAATCATATTACTCTTTTTTGGATAACTAAAAGAGAGTATCAATAGCGTAATTGTAATTAGCAATATTGGAATACCGTATTTATATTTTTGATATTTCATATATATAATAACTTTCTTGTTTGACAATACTACTATTAAAACCTTTCAAGAATTTATAGTTTAAAGAATTTGAAAGTGTCATTTGTTTTTCAGTATTTAAAGAATGGGTAGATATAAAAATAACACTCTGATTTACATTGTTTAGCACCTTTTGTAAAGAATCATTTAAAGCTTTCTCTGGATTTTGTACTATTGGAATTCTACGATTCCATTTACAAAAACTTTCATAGCTGTCTGCATCGAGGAAAAAAATAGGCTTTTCTAGATAACTGCTCAAAGGAGTGCCGCCACATCCTTGGGTAATGACCATTTTATTATTGAGATTGGATGTTTTTAGATAAGTAATGGTTTGTTTGGAATTCGAAAAGGGTAAGGATAAATCTATACAAAATGTAGTTATTCCAACGATCATTTGTGTTATTAACATGCTGTAAACAAGACTCTTTTTTATGTTTTTTAATAACATTAATGAAAGTTTAGAATTGACTATGTTTGCTTGAAACGGGTAGTAGTGATTAATCCATAATCCTGTGATTATTAAAAGAAAATGTACTCCAAAAAATCTAGGTGCTGATACTTGAGTAACAAAGAAGAAAACTATCGTTCCCAAAATTCCTAAATAAGCATAGATTAGAACCAACTTATTTTTAAAAAATAAGAAGCAAGGAATGAATATACTTATAATTCCTAGTATGATTGCAAACGGTTTGCTAAGATTTACAATCAAGTGGGTGTTCCAAAAATGAAGCGTTCTAAAATCAGGAATAAAAAATACTCCTTTAAAAAATGTAATTGCACTTTTAGAAAGTTTTTCAAATACAGAAAGATCTGTTGTTCTTTCAAAATATAAACTATCGGAAGGAGGAATGATTTGAATAACTGAAAGCGCTGTGATCCCTACAAAGATTAGAGTACCAATAAGAAACTTCTTTTTTAAAAAGAAATCTTCTTTCGGGATCATTTCAAGAAAAATGATACCAAGCAATGCGAATGAAAGTATTATAAAAATTGAATGGACATGATTTGCAATAGCCAGAAAAGTAATAAAAAGAATAAATTTTTCATGTCTGTCTTTATAGATTGCTAAAGCACAGAATAAAAATAAAACTCCTAATCCATAATTTCTGCTAATTATATTGTACTCAAAAAATATAAAATACCCGAAAATGAATAATATCTTAAATAATAAAGAAAAAGGGGCTTTTTTAAGAAATATGAAGACTGCTATGCTAGAAATAATAATGTGTAGCAATTGCATCCAAAAAGGGTTCGAAGAAAACCGGTTAATGTAAAATAGTATTATATTCCAAAGTATCGGGTGTCCTTCATAGCTGGTATTTATTATAAGATCGGATAGAGAGTTGCTATCTCTTCCTAACAACCAACTGTGGGATTCATCTAACCAAAGTTCATGATGAGTAATCCCTATAAAGCTTAGAATAAAAAAAATGAAAACTAAGGAGTAAGGAGCAAATTTTTCCGAAAATAAAATTAAAAAGCTACCCATTATCTATTATCTAAACTTGTAATATTTCATTAAAACCAAAGCAGCCATAGATTTGAGTTTTAATTTATATTTCGAGATTAATCCATTACCCTTTTTAAAATAGTTTACTTCATTTACAATTCTTCTTACGGCATAGTCATAAAATTTACGATGGTAAGTTCGTTTAAAATCAATATCTCTATCTGTTGAGGTATTCCAATCAGGTTGTATGGTAATATCATTTTCTATTTCATTATAAAGTGATGTTCCTTTGATAGGGTAGGCAACTGTAATGGTAAAATGTGTAGGATTGGCAATTTTGAGATGATGAATAGTTTCTGCAATATCTTTTTCGTCTTCTCCAGGATATCCAACCATGATAAAAGTTCCTGTTTCAATACCTAATTTATTGGTTTTTTGAATGGCTTCTCTAACAGTTTCTACTTTAACACGTCTATCCATAGCATCCACAATTTTTTGTGAGCCACTTTCTGCACCAATCCAAATACGATAACAACCAGCTTCTTTGAGTTGCTGTAGTACTTCATCATTTAATCTTTCGGCTCTGGTAATACATTCAAAAGGGATGATAGCATCTTGTTTGATTACTTCTTTATGAAATTCTCCTAACCATTTATGACTTACAGTAAATACATCATCTACAAACCAAATAGTATCAGGATTATATTCTTCTTTTAACATCGCAAGTTCCTGCGCTACTAATTTTGCAGGTCTTCTACGATAACTTTGACCATAAACCGCTGTACTACACCATTTGCATGTATATGGACAACCACGTTGTGTACTAACAGTCATAGAACTTTGTCCATGATTGTTTTTCCAGGTTTTTAAATACAATTGCATATCTATCGCTTTCCTATTTGGTAATGGAAGGACGGATAGATCCTTCATTTTAACCCTTGCAGAAGTTTTGATTACTTTTTCATTATCCAGATATGCAATTCCAGAGACATTATTAATTTCCGTTTTATTTTTTATAGCTAAATAAAGTTCATATAAAGTTTCTTCGCCTTCGCCAATTACGATATATTGTGCTCCTGATTTTAAATAATTTTCGGTATTGTAAGTGACATCTGGACCTCCTAAGACTATTTTTGGGAATCCATATACAGCATCCGTACTAAGTATTTTTATTAGTTCTATAACTTCTACTTTAGTCATAAGATTTGCATATATCGCAACAAGATCTGGTTTTTTAGCTTGAATAAATTGTAACTGTTCTTCTTTCGAACTAAAAGTAGTATCAAAAACATAATTTTTTACATCATACTTCTCTAGATATGAGGAAATATATAACTGACCTAATGGAGGATATGGTTTCATAATCCTATGTTCTTTAGGATCTGTACTTAGGTAATATGCATGGGTTAATACGATGCTCATTTCTTAGATAATGAGATTATGTAATGATCACTGAAGCTGGATATAAAAGTAGTGTGTTTGAAAAACGAGTCTAAACGATTTAATAATTTTAATAATCCTAATCTGTTTTTAAAAAAGCTTTCGAGGTAGGAGGGAGGAATAAAAAAACCAATTGGTTTAGTTTTCTGAATGCGAAAGTAACTGCTAGAGTTCTTTTTTATATCCTTAGAATTATAGTACCAAGTTTTGACCGAAGTATTTTCAACGTTTGCGAGAACTGCCTTTTTCGTATTTCGTCTAAATACGTTGCTGAAATTACCTTTCATTATAAAATAAAGGCTTTCCATAAGGCAATTTTTAGGCATGATAACCGCTACGATTTTACCGTTAGGTTTTAGTTTTTTTGCTGCAGCACTAAAAAAGTTTTCTAATTCTAGAGGAGAAAGACAATTTAAACCACCAAAATCTGAAAAGATAAGATCAAAAGACCTATTAAAATCTGTGTTGTCTAAACTATTAATGTCTAATTGTCTAAAATCTGGTTGGTTACTTTCTTTAGTAAGTTTTGAATTTGCTACAGCGATCATTTCTGTTGATATATCTGTAGCTATAATATGATGGCCTAAGGTTGAAAGCCAGATTGCGTCATGACCAGTTCCGCAGTTGACCTCTAAAATGTCTAAGCTGCTATTTTTAGGAAACGTAGTTATTAGAAAATCGTGCACTCTTTTTCTTTGAAGTTTGCCGATATGACTATTTGTGAAAACAGTATCATAAGAAATAGCGGATATGTCAAAACTTTCATTCATTTAAATGTTCCATTCTTTTTAAAACTTGTGCGTCTATAAAAGCACTTGGGAAATAATATAAAAGGTAAGCTATTCTTTTCACGGCAATGGCAGATACTTTAGAAGGGCTTTTGAATATTTTTTTTAAAAATTGTAATCCTTGACTTTTTCTGTATTCTTTATGCACATATCTGTGTAATTTTCTATAGTATTTAGAATTGTAAGTTCCCTTAAACATCATAGCTAAATCATCAGAATCAGTCCAATTTGCTTTAAACTTTAGATCATCTTTAACCTTTTCATAAAACTTGGTTCCAGGAAGCGGATAGGATACAGAAACTCCCAAATCATCAGGAATAAGTTCTTTGATCATTCTGATAGTCTCGGAGATGTCCTTTTTAGTTTCTCCCAAGTATCCAAATTGTATAAAAAATGCTACTCGGATGTTTTTTTCTTTTAATAGATGAGTTGCCTTATATATTTCTTCAACTTTAGTTCCTTTATCCATAGCATCTAATATAGACTGGGAACCACTTTCTGCTCCTACCCAAACTTCTTCCAAACCAGATTCTGATAAAGCTTCTATAGTGTCTTCTTTTAGCAATAAATCTACTCTGCTTTGGATATAATAATTGAGCTTCGTATTTGTTTTCTTTAGCTCATAATTAAAGCTTTGTACCCAACCAGGAGTAAGTCCAAAAATATCATCGCACATCCAAAAGCGAGATACCTGATAGTTTTTTTGTAACAATTGTATATGTTTAACAATGTACTCTGGTGAATGATTGTTATATCTATTGCCATAAATAGGTTTAGCACACCAATTACATTTAAACGGACATCCTCGTGTAGTAGCAAGATTTAAGGTAAACTCTTTGCCACTACGTGTCCATATTTCTTTATAAGATTTTATGTCGACTAGATCCCAAGCAGGTAACGGAAGATCATCTAAATTTTTTAGAACTTCTCTTTTTGGATTTGTAATAGTTTCTTCATTTCTAGAATATACAATTCCTTTAATTTTTTCAGTTGCCCCTTTTTGATTAAGCGTTTCAATTAACTCTAATAGTGTGTTTTCTCCTTCTCCTTGAATAATGTAATCTGCACCATTATAAAGATATTTAGAATAATGATCAGTGGCATCAGAACTATTTACAATAATAGTACAATTATGAGTTTTTCCAATTCTCATCATTTCAAATGCTGCTTCTCGCATCGTGGTAAGACACATTTTGGTTAAATAGTTAAAACCATCATCGTACAATACAAGAAATTTAGGTTTTTTATGAATAATCTCTTTTTCTATTTCATAAGGGTTATCTTTTAGATTCGTGTCAAAAAGATCAACTTTAAACCCTTTTTCTCTCATTAAAGCGGCAGCATATATTGTTCCTAGAGGTGGATAAGGAGTTTTGTTATCCCATTGCTTCTGGTCCAGTGGATAATAATAAGAATGTGAAAATAAAATATCAAGCATGTTCTTTTTCTAATTCTATATTATACCTTGATTGAAATTCTTGGTATTTTTTATTTAGTTTATTAATTACTTGTTTTTGAAAGTTTTGAGGGTGATGTTTCGATACACCTTGTGTGGACTTCATAGCTATTTTGAAATCTTCTTTGCTTAAAGTCTTAAATTTATTGTTCCATTTCTTAAGAGTAAGTTTTAGAAATGTTGATTCCAAAATGTTTCCGAGTTTACTAAGCAATAAGAATTCGATGGATCTTGAGGTTATAGGTTTTCTTTTTGCAGAGATAATTGAAGGTTTTCCAATTTCTAGATTAGGAAGAAAATTAGAAACCCAGCGATTTTGATTGTAAAATTCTGTAAAATCACCAGTAATTGGAATCAGCGTTAAAAGTTCTGTAGCGGTAAAAATATTTTTCTCAGATATTTCCAGAGAGTTTTCGGTTACGAAATAATTAATACAAAAAAACTTTCTGGAGTTCAATAAAAAAATCTTTTTGTATAACATTAATAAGGTTCTAGCAACCCATAATCTTTCAGATTTGGTAATTACAAAATAATCAACGTCTCCATTTATATCATGATAATTTTTAGATAAGGATCCTGAAATTCCAACTGCTTTTACGTACGGGAATTTGGAAATAAATGCTCCTTTCCTAATTGCCTTGTCCATAACAGAATTAGCCATTTTATTACCTTTAATTCGTCGTTTTACCAAAGAAGGATTATTGTCTAAAAAATAGAAGTCATTATCGATAGATACGACTCCTTTTTGTTTTAAAAGATCCAATTCATGATTTACTTCATTTTCATCAGCTGCAGAAGAAAATAAGAAAATTTCCCTAGCCGAAAGGGGATACTTAAAAATTGAAAAATAAAGGAGTGTTTTAAGTGAGTTCATTCGGGTTGTAAGAGTTAAGCCTTTTAAAATTAAAATTTGTGTTGAAAAAAATGAAAATGTCTGTTCGTATAGAATTTATTTTAATTTATTACCGTTGTTATTTATTTCTTTATTAGAAGAAAATTTAAGGATACCGAGATATCATCTGCAATTTTTTTACTTACAATACTTGGTATTTTAATATCAAAATCTTCTGGTTTTGCAATGAATGTTGATGAAATAGAAATTGTATTTCCGTCTTTTGTTATGATCCCTTTAGTTTGTATCTCTTTTGATTTTCCGTGTAGCGATAACTTCCCCTTAATGATATATTCTTTTTGTAAATTTTCTACATCAAAGTCTACTAGTACGCCTTTAAAAGTAGCTTTTGGAAAATCATCAGATTCGATATAGTTTTCATTAAAATGTTCTTCCATTAAGGCATTTTTAAATCTAAAACCTTTTACCAATGCTAGAGAAGCAATTTCTCCATTATCAGTATTTAAGATCGCCGTTACTGTCGTGTTTTTTGCTTTTACTTCTTCGAAAGAAGGTACGGAAGCTTCAAAACTAATAACACCTTTTTTAGTAATGAATTTTCCTTGGGCAAGGACAGTTCCAGAAATAATAAAAAGAAAAACGAATATGATATTTTTCATAGAATGGTTGTTATTTTATTGTTCTAATAATCCATCTGTATTCCACTGTAAAATGATATCAATAGTTGCCTGTGGAAGTCTTGGGCCACCTGCAGGCATCAAAAAACTAATATCTTCAGAGGATACTCTATCTAGCAGGCCACGATTATCTACAGCTTCTTTTACCTGTGTAAAATTTAATAAAGGCATTGGAGCAAAGTTAACAGGAGGGTCATTATGACAAGCAATACAGTTTGTGTCGATAATAGATTTCACGTCAGATTCATAGGTAACTAAGGTAACAGGAGGCGTTGTGTCAACCAAATCATCTTCGCTATCATTCTCGCAACCAATATGTATAAATAGTGCACAAAAGACAAAGAATTTAAGAAAATGTACTTTCATAAGTGAGTTATATATTAAGTTTTGGTCGGTAGAAATTAGATCAAATTTCATTCATATGCAAAAATATGTTTCATTCGGAGGATAATTTTCATACTTTTAAAACAACTTAAGCCTAATACTTCGTTATGAAAAAGCTTATAATAATTCTAGTCATTTTAGCCATTGGTGGTTTTTTTGGGTATAAATATCTGTATCAATCTCATAGAAATATTGAAAAGGAAGAAGCGTCGTTTAATTTAGAGGCAATTAGTTTGGTGAAAGAGTTTTCCAAGGATGCAGAACTAGCTTCGAAGAAATATTTAAACAAAACTATCATTGTAAAAGGAGCACTTACAGAAATTGAATCAAATTCTTTAATGCTTGCAAATGCTGTCTACTGTACTTTTGATGCCAATCATGGTATCTTGGAAACCAATTTGAATTCCGTTTACTCCATAAAGGGAAGATGTATTGGGTATGATGAATTGTTAGAAATAGTAAAACTTGATCAGGCATCCATAGTAAAATAGTAAAAACACTTATTCTTATTATAATATCGTCTTAATGAAAAAACTCATTTTAATTTTATTAATATTCCCTTATACTCTATTAGCTCAGGATGATTTGTTAAATGAATTAGAGTCCGGTATACAGGAAGATAATTATGTATCCTCAACTTTTAAAGGGTTGAAGATTGTTAATTTTGAATCCACAAAACTGGTTAATAAGAGAAATCTATTTTTTATTGTAGCGCATCGATTTGGTAGTGTAGAAAACGGAATTGATGACTTCTTTGGATTGGATCAAGCGGTTACTCAATTAAAATTTATTTATGGGATCTCTGATGCCGTTAATATTGGAATTGCCCGAAGTTCATTTCAGAAAACTTATGGAGGTCACGTAAAATATAGGTTATTTAGACAAAAGAAAAATGGTTTTCCGTTAACAATCGTAGGATATAATTTAGTAACCGTAAATACTGGTTTAGATACAGATCAATTGCCAAAATTAGAATTCAATAACAGATTGTCTTATGTTTCTCAGGTTTTGATTGCTAGGAAATTTGGAAAAAGGTTATCTCTAGAACTTGCGCCTTCCTATCTTCACGAAAATTTTGTAAGATTTGATGATCAGGATAATTCTCAATTTATTATGGGTGTTGGTGGTCGTTATAAACTTACAAAACGATTTAGTTTAAATGTAGATTATGGATATCATTTAAACAGAAGTAGTAGTTCTGCGTTCAAAAATCCACTGTCCATTGGCGTAGATATAGAAACTGGTGGTCACGTTTTTCAATTACATTTTACCAATGCACAACCTATGTTCGAGAATGGATTCCTTGGTCAGGCTTCTGGTGATTGGGGTGATGGAGATTTTTTCTTCGGTTTTAACCTAAGTAGAGTTTTTGATCTTTAGTATAAAATTTCAGTCGAGCTAATTATTATTATTATGTAAAGTTTTTGCAGGTAATGATTTCGTTGTTTTTTAGAGCTATAATTCAGTGATCACAAAGTCAGCGAATAATATTTCTTCATCTCTAAGATCTTGTGAATTTTTTAGACTCCTATAGATACCCCATTTAGGTCTAATGAAGTCGGCTTCTGTTTTCCACATTTTTAGGTCATTGTTTTTATACTCTAATATAGTTTTACCTGTTTTTAGATTTTTAATAATTATAGAAAATTTAGCTTTTCCTTTTTCGTCATAAGTTACTGTTTCGATCACATCTACCCAATTACCTTTCAGCTCGTCTAAATTTACCTTGGTTAGGGTGTTTTGATCCAAACCAGAGGCATATCGTAATTCTAAACGATCAACACTTCCTTTTCTGGCAGTTAATGTAATAAGAGGCATATCTTTATCCAATCCTCCTACAGCTTTTAGTTGATGTAAGTGGGTAAATCTTTTAGAAGGTTGAAAACCTTTATCCAGTTTAAATTTCCATCTATATTCAACTGTTTCTCCTTGTACTCCTTTGAGATGATCAGGTGAAGATTTGTAGCTTTTAATTTCGTTACGTTGTCGATCGAACTTCTTACAACGATCATTATCTTCTTCTACATGGATTACAAATTTAAATACATGTTTCTGTAATTCTTTGCTAAAAATCTCACTAATATGAGTGTCTTTAAAATTAGAATGGTTATCACAATCACCTTTTTTTATTCCAGGTGCTTCTATAGGGTTGTAACCAGGAGCTAATTTAGAAGCAATAAGCTGATAGGTGTCTCCAGGTCCATCGGCACTAAGCGAAACTTGGGTATATGAGGTAGCATATAAGAAAAAGATAGATAGAATGACAATTGATCGCATATTGAATGTGAGATTAGTTCATTTTTACAATTTTCTCCACAGAAAAGGTATTGGTTTTATGATCTATTAGTTTAATAAAGTAGAGTCCATTAGAAAGAGTAGTGATATCAAATGCATCAGTTTTTAATATTCTACTTTTACGAACTAATTGTCCAGATTGGTTAGTGATTACTATTTCGTAATCACTGATGTTTTCTAAAAAGGTAATATTTATGGTAGCGTTTGCTGGATTTGGGTATATATCAAATAATTTTTTTTCTGACACAGTAGGTACTGATAAATTAGGATTTTCGGTAATGGAAAAATTAGCGTATAACACTTCTTCATCTCTTAGATCGGAAGCAGAATTTAAACTTCTATAAATACCCCATTTAGGTCTTATAAAATCTGCATTTGTTTTCCACATTCTTAAATTAGAAGAAGAGTAGTTTAGAATTTCTGCACCACTATCAACATTGGTAATAATAATACTATAGTTAGAGTTCCCAGTTTCTCCATAGGTAACCGTTTCAACTACTTCTACCCAATTTCCTTTTAGTAAAGAAAGATTTGCAGTGGTTAGCGTAGATTGCGATGTGGTAGGTGCGTATCTTAGTTCTAATCGATCTTCAGTTGCTTTCCTTGCAGTTAGCGTGATTAATGGTTGACTTTCTTCTGCAGCATCCGCACCAACTGATTTTAATTGATGTAAATGGGTGAAACTGGTAGAGGGTTGAAAATTAGCATCGATTTTAAACTTCCATTTGTATTGAACTGTTTCTCCTAATGTACCTTTTAGGTTATCAGGTGAAGGTGCGTACGTTTTGATCTCATTACGTTGTCTATCGGTAGTATTACATTTGTCACGATCTATATCTTCATCTACGTGGAGAAGAAACCTAAAAACATTGATACCTAAATCAGAATCAAATAGCTCATCTATATGACGATTTCCATCCGTACCAACATAAGTAGAATGATTGTCACAGGTACTTCCTGTAATTCCAGGAGCTTCTATTACATTTCCACTGGTAGGTGCAAGAACGCTATTAATGAGTTCATAAGTATTTCCTGGACCATTAGCATCTAAGGTGACCTGTGCGGTTATACTATAACTTACAATTAAACCAAAAAATAAAATAAAATGTTTCATCGATTACAGGGCGTTAAGTTATTGATTTTAATCATGATATCCCCACAAAAAATGCAGGGATATCAAATAGATAGTAGTAAACTCAAATTTAAAATCAAACCATTATTTTGATTTTATGCGTTCTTATTTTTTTACGATTGCTTTGGTGATTTTTGCACCATCACCGTATATATTTAAATAGTACAAACCAGTAGCAAATGGTGTTAGATCAACAACATCTAAGTTTTCTTTTTTGTTCAATAAAATTTGACCTGTAACATCCACAACCTCTAAGGATTGTATAATATCATTTTTAGAATTTATGTTAATTACATTCGATGTCGGATTGGGATAGAAAGAAATATCATCAGTCAATTCTTGTTCTGTTACGGATAATAACGCAACAGTAGGGTTTAAAGCTCCATATATATCACTAGGAATAACATAACCAGCGAATTCTTCTGGAGATACACGTGCTGTATTACTAGAGAACTCCCAATTAGGACCTGTTCCATCAAAAGAAGCTGCTATCCAATCTGAAGCTGCAAAACCTGTAGAGGTACCTTGTCTACCCCAGAAGTGTACATTACTTCCTGTGTTTTCTATTACTGTAGCACCAGTATCTGTAAAAATACTAGCAGAGTTTTCAGCTAAATCTCTTACAACGATAATTTGCCCATATCCGAACTCTCCATTATCTCCAGCATCAAGTAAGTCATCTTCATCTAAAAAGCTTACTGAATCATATCGTGTCCACATCGTATGATCACCTGTCGCATCGATAATACCATCGTCATTAGCATCTATATCAATACCACTAGGATCACTAGGAGCCTGTATTAGCATATAAGTAGCACTCCAATCTTCAAAATTTCCATCATAACCAATGTCTGGCGTAAATGAAGAAACATTACTACTAGAAGATCCAGTAACATCGTTTCCTACAAGTTCGATAGTAACCACAGTAGTCCCCGCTGCGATAACGCTAGAATAAGGGTTTGTAGTAACTACACTTGTATTTTCATCAGTATAATTTGCTACAATAGCTAGAAATCCGTTAGAACCAAAAGTTCTTGTTCCATCACCTAATTGAATCACTTCTCCAACTTCTCCATAGTCACTTCTAGATGCTTCTCCGTCACCTTCTACATTTATCAGATATAAATCTGAAGGGATTACAGCATCTGGAGTACCTCTTATCTCTATATACTCATTAGTTAAATCTGGACCATTAGGACTTAAAATCAATTTATTGATATATGTACCTGATCCTGAAGGGATTTGAGAAAACCCCAAGGTCATAGTTAGCATTGTGCAGATAAGTAATAAATTTTTCATAATTATTTCATTTAGAGAATTGGTGAAATTATATTTGGTCAACCAAATTGGTTAACCAAATATATAGATTATTTTTATTTAAGACAATTTTTGTGAAAAATTATTTAATTTAATTGTTTTTGTATCAATTTGATATTTTAAAAGAGGGTTTTACTGTAATATCAAAATAGAGGTTATAGAATGCGATTTCGTAAGCTTTTTACAATGTTTATTGAGTTTTTAGTAAGCTCCGTGATCTTGTCATAATCTAGTTTTCCATTCTTATCTTTTACGATAAGTTTAGATCCCATACCAACACAATGTACGCCTGCATTGAACCAATCAGTTAAATTTTCTTTTTCAGGAGTGACTCCACCACTTGGCATAATACTAGTCCATGGGCATGGAGCTTTTATACTTTTTACAAAATCAGCTCCACCGATTTGAGCAGCAGGAAATATTTTTACAATTTCAGCGCCCAATTCTTCAGCATAGTTAATTTCTGTAAGAGTAGCACAGCCAGGTAACCATGCAACTTTTCTGCGATTACAGACTTTAGCTATTTCTTTATTTAAGATTGGAGAAACAATAAAGTTAGCTCCTTTTTGAATGAATAAAGAAGTGGTGCCAGGATCTACAATAGATCCAACACCTAAAATCATACCTGGTAATTCTTTTTGTATCCATTTGGCAACTTCGCCGAAGATATCTTGAGCATGATCACCTCTATTTGTAAATTCAAAAACACGTGCACCTCCATCATAACATGCTTTGATAACTTGCTTTACAATATTAATATCCTCATGATAGAATAAAGGTACTATACCTGTATCCTTTGTTATTTGCGCTACTTCGATTCGTGTATAATCTGCCATATTATCTTTTTATACGTCCTGATAAGTTTCCTTCAATTATATGTAATACTTCGGCTTCTGAAACCAGATTTGCATCTCCTTCTATAGTGTGTTTTAAAGCACAAGCAGCATTGGCAAATTGTAAAGCTTTTTGATCATCATAATGCATTAAACCATGAATTAATCCAGCAGCATAAGCATCACCTGTTCCAATTCTATCAACCACGTGGGTTATTTCTAGTTCATTGGTTTCATAAAAATCAACACCATTCCATAGGCGCGCTTTAATTTTATGCCAATTAGCATTTAGGGATACTCTTGTTTTATCAAAAACACCTTTTAGATTCGGGTACTTTTGGATAAGAAGCTTGCTTGCTTGGATAAAATCTTCATTTTCGTAGGAAAAACTGGTATCTAGTAATTCATTAATTTCATTAGGTCCGCCAATGAATACGTTTGATAATTCTACTAATTGATTAAGAATATCTTTTGCCTTGTGTCCATAATTCCAAAGTCCACTGCGATAAGCTGGATCTGCGGAAATGGTAATTCCTTTTTGGTTAGCAATCTCTAATCCTTTTTGCAAAGCTTTATATGCATTTAAGGAAAGGGCAGGAGTAATACCTGTCCAATGAAACCAATCACAATCTTCAAGAGCTTTTTCCCAATTAATAACATCTGGATCAATATGACAGAAAGCAGAATTAGAACGATTATATGCAATCGTACTTGATCTCATGACCGCACCAACCTCCAGGAAATAAAGTCCCAGAGGATGATACGAGTCAATAATCAAACCAGTATCTACTCCCAGTTTCTGCAAGTAGCTCTTTACTGCGTCACCAACAAAATCATTGGATACTGCAGTGATATGTTTAGTATTATTTCCGAACTGTGCCAAGGAAATGGCGACATTGGCTTCGGTTCCACCAAAGTAGTATTCTAATTGGTTAGATTGTTTTAATTTTTTGTTTCCCAAAGGAGCAATACGCATTAAAACTTCTCCAAAGGTTACTACTTTTTTCATTTTATATTTTTCAGGATGTTATTAAATACCTAACGCTTGTCCACCTCCGATTTGGATAGTCTCGGCAGTTATAAACGCTGCACTATCACTTGCTAAGAACGAAACAACAGAAGCTACATCTTCTGGCTGTCCTAACCTTCCTAGCATAATATTGTTTGCCCAAGACTTAAACACTTCAGGTTTAGTAGATTTAATTTGTTTATGGAAATCAGTATCAATTGTACCAGGAGATACTGCATTAACTCTAATTCCGTACTCTGCTAAATCTTTTGCCAATCCTCTTGTAATTGCATGAACTGCAGCTTTAGAAGTTCCATAAATTCCTGCTCCTGGTCCTCCAGCGGTCCATCCAGCATTGGAAGTATAGTTGATAATAGAAGATCCTTCTGCTTTTTTAAGAAATGGGATGGCAGCTCTTGAAGCAAAAAATGTAGAATCAAGATTTAATGCCATTACGAATCTGTAAAACTCTGTGGTCATTTCCTCAAATCTAGATCTACCACCTAGTCCACCAGCGTTATTTACTAGTACGTCTATTTTACCATATTTCTCACCGATTGCAGTAATATTTGATGTAACGGCTTCTTCATTAGTGACGTCAAATCCATAATATTCTGCAGTGATACCTTGTGCTGTAAGTTCTTTAACTCTTTCAGCTCCTTTTTCATCTTCGATACCATTTAAAATCACGATATATCCATCTTTTCCTAATCTTTCCGCAACTGCAAATCCTATTCCACCAGTTGCACCTGTTACTACAGCAACTTTTTCTTTTAAACTCATTTTTTAAACTTTATTTATGTTGATTAATTTTAATTCTTATTATTTAGCTCTTTACCTTTACTGGTTCAACTTTTGGTATAAGCACCCATACAGAAAAAACTACAATGGCTACAAGTGCAGCTCCAATTAGAAATACAAAAGAGTATTTGTCTATCGGTAATTTATTTCCAATGTACCATGTTAAAACTGCTGCTGCGAATTTTGCAGACATGCCTGCTAATCCAGATAAAGTTCCTACCGATTTTCCGTTGTATAAATCACTTGGTAGCGTTTGGATATTACCAATTGCAGTTTGAAAACCAAATAGAATAACTGCCATAATGAGTACAGCAATTAGTGGACTACCCGGATTACTTAAAGAGAGTAATGCTGGAAGCATAATAGCGCATCCAATGGCAATGGTTGTTTTTCTAACTTTGTTGGTACTCCAGCCTTTAGCAAAAAATGATTTAGCTATTAATCCACCAAACCAAGCTCCTATCATGGCTCCAAGGAAAGGAACCCAACCTAATTTGGTGATTCCTGCGATATCCATTTCAAAAACATTAACCAAATAATTAGGTATCCAGATTACAAAAATCCACCAAATTGGATCAATCGCCGCTGAGGCTAGAATAACTCCCCAGCTCTGTTTGTTTTTCAAAAGCTTGCCGTAACTTAAACTCTTCTTTTCGGTCTCTTCACTAGAATTTGATTCATTCTTTTGTCCATCGATAATTAAATTTCTTTCCTTATCAGTTATCCAAGGGTGTTTTTTTGGCGAGGTTTTTACATAAACAAACCAAGGAATTAGCCAAACAAATCCTAGAATAGCAATAATTAAAAAGACAAATTGCCAATGTAATTGTTGTGCTAAAAGTCCTATAAGAGGGATGGAGATTAATGCTCCAAAAGATGCTCCAAAGTTAAAAATTCCTTGAGCAACTGCTCTTTCATTTGTGGGGAACCACTCAGCATTTCCTTTTGCTGCTCCAGGCCAATTACCAGCTTCTGATAATCCTAACAACATTCTTACTAAAGTGAAGCCTAAAAAACCTCTCACTATAGCATGTAAACCTGTGGCTAATGACCAAAAGCCTATAGAAATGGCAAAACCTAATCGGGTACCTACTTTATCAAAAATTCTTCCAAATAGTGCTTGTCCTAATGCATAGGCGATAATGAAATAAAAGCCAATATCACCATATACTTTTTTGCGTCCTTCTTGGTCCAAATCAGGATAAAGCTCATCGGCAATACCTCCTTCAGTTTCCCATAAAACAGAAAACGCTTGTCTGTCTATGTAGTTGATAACAGCTGCCAAGGCAATCAAACCTATAACCCACCAGCGTAATCCTTGTACCTTCTTCATCAATTATTTCTTTTTGAAGTCAATTTCTAAAAAGTCTTCTCGTATTGGACTGAAAACATCAATTAATACTCCAGCTTCTAAACAAACTGCTCCATGAGAAACATTAGGAGGGATGAAAAATCCATCTCC
Source organism: Aquimarina sp. 433 (assembly GCF_054054605.1). NCBI lineage: Bacteria > Pseudomonadati > Bacteroidota > Flavobacteriia > Flavobacteriales > Flavobacteriaceae > Aquimarina > Aquimarina sp. 433. Next base: position 154,746 of record NZ_JBSWZK010000005.1, on the reverse strand, counting down.
TGCATTTAATATTTTCTTCTCATCTCCAATTGTCACTTCAAAACTTCCTGATTCCACGTATGTTGTTTGTGAATGAAAATGGTCATGGATATACCCTATAGCTCCTTTTTCGAATGCTACTTTTACCATCATGATGTTTACATCATAACCAATCATCTGACGTGTAATTCCTTCTGCTGCTTGCTCCCAAGGTTTGTCTTTTGTTACAAAAAATACTTCGCTTTTTATTTTAGAATAGCTCATTGTTTAGTTGGTTTTTAAATTATAATTTCCTGTCCATTGAAATTCTAGATCTTCAATGGTTACTGTATGTTTTTTGTGTGGATCGTGATCGTTATTCACTATTGCTAGCGTATAGCTTTCATTATTATTGAATATTGCTTTTACGATAGTGTAGTTTTCATCTGAAAATAATAATTGAATGTGTTTCACACGAGAATGCGGATTCTGAACGGATTCTAACTTAGGATCAAAATTTCCGTGCGGCTCAATAATATTCACGAAAACATGGTCTTTTTTATCATTTTCTCGCAACATATAAGAAGCATCATTTCTGAGATTAAATTCGGGATCGTTAGCTCCTAATAACGAAAAAACCATTTTACTATCCTTAGAAACAAGACTCGAGATAGAGTAGAAGCGGTTCTTATTAAGCCAAGTAAATGTGGCTAGGTTATGATCACTTTTACCTTCTGCAAGTTTCCATAAATGTTGATATCCGTTTTTTGTACCAAGTGGTGATAATGTATTTGCTTTGATATACTCAAAATTAGTTTCCATTAAATGTCCTTGATACATAAAATTAAAATCATATTGATGTTTGTTAGCAGAAGCTATGCGATACACATCGATTATAAAAGGAGGTTGTTCTGAATTTTTACCCTCTACTAAAGCAATTGTTCTTTGCATAGTTATGTCATCATATGCATTTTCTTCTTTAGCACTAACAATTTGAAGATCTTTATCTCTTACGTTAGAAAATAATAGTTTAGGACTTACCTCGCTGGAAGCTTTGACATTCGCTCCAAATTGCGATGTTTCATTTATAGTAACCGTATTATGAGCGATTGTTTGTTTAGCCCAAGTTTTGTTTTCTGGTAAATAGCGACCTCCTTGCTTAGATTCTACATTTAAGAATCTTGCAGCACCATAATCTTGAATGATTTCTTGTTTTCCGTCGTAAAGGAATAATGAAAGTCGGTCAAAATGTCCATGTCCCATACCTTGCGATGCAAACTTAAAGACCGTAGTGAGTTTTTCATTATCTTGTAAATTTGGCATACGCAACAATGCTAATCCACCATCATTTCCATCTTTACCATCGGTAATAAGTAGTGATTTTTTTTCGTATTCTTTAGCATTGAAATTCTGAAGTGCTTTTGCAACAGAAAGTCCTGCACCAGATATACTTACTTTATTATGCTCATGGGTAATAGGCAGTAGCGAACTATCATTATAGTAGGCATAAGCAATATTGCTGGCGAATATCAATTCACTGGTTAAATAGTTTTTTTCTTTTAATGCATCATTAAAAGGGAAAAAAGCTCCATTTTCATCAGTAAGTTGCAATACTGTGGTTACAGCTTTGCCTAATAATTGATCTCGGTATTCGAAGATTTTAAGATCAGGTTGATTACGTTGGATAGCCTGCCCGAAAAGCATAAAGGGCATCATAGCGTATCTCTGATAATAAGGTCCTTCAGAATAATATCCTTCTGGAGAAAAAAGCATGTCTATTTGTTTAAGAAAACCGGTTTTCTTGTCCTTATTACTTCCGTACAGAGCACGGTCTACCATATCCTGGTCTTTGAGAACATATCCTGTCATACCTACGCCCGCTACTGCCCAGGTTCCATGATTATGAATTTTATTAAAGGTTTTTTTGGAATCTACACTTATAAATTCAGCTACTTTTCGGAAGACATTGTTTTCTATTGTTTTTTTATCTTCTGATGAAATAGCATCACTTACCAAATTGTAAGCTTGAATAGAATTAACTAACCATACACTTTCGTTTAATCCTTGCCAAAATAATTTTCCTGCAGGATGATTTTCTTTTCTTTTTGGATGCAATGGTAACTGAGGATACATATCCGCATAGGCAAGTAACATATTTGTTACGAACTCAGAATACTTGCTATCTTTAGTAATCATAAATGCAATTCCCGCAGCGTACATTTCTCCATAATTACGCTTGTGTTTTTCATGAGAATAACCGCCACCTGGATCTTTTGGTACTGGAACTTCTATTCCATTTACGATTGCTTTATCAGCCTTTGTTTTTTGTTCTTCAAATGAATTTCTTAAAATCTCATTTGAGTCTAGTAATTCTTTTATTTCATTTGCTTCCGAATTGGATAAAGAAAGTACAGGTTTTTGATTTTTGGTTTCTGTTTTTACTTCAGCTTTAGCATCTGTTTTTAGTTCTGAGTTACAACTAAAATTGAGGATGCATAGGGTTAGGGCTAGACAAAGAATGTCTAACCTTAACCGTATAATATGTGAAGGTGATGGGATCATATATGCTTTTATGATTGTTATTATATATTGTTCTTATCCTTGGTCTTTCCAAAAAGTTTCATCAGTAACTGATGCTGGTGAATAATCTACAGCTCCGAATTCTGTAAGTACTCTATCTGTAACAATGATCCAGTCGTAATCCGCAGACCTAGGAATGTTATCAGAAGAGCTTCCTGCAGTAAGACGGAAATGAAATCTAGAGAAATCCGCCGCATTGTCCATAAATCCGTTAAGTCTAACAGCTACTAATACCCATTCTCCTGCTGTATCTAATAATTCTCCATTAGATTCTCTTCGTTGAGCACTAGAAGTTCCTAGATATATTTTAGTTCTACAGTTAGCACCATTAATTCTCATCCAGAAATGCAGAACTGGATTTCCTCCAAATCGACCATCTGGATCTACCAATGCTGCAGATTCTTCTCCCATTTCCTCAGTTCCATATGCATCACTAAAATCATATCCATAGATAGATGCCAATGTACTTGTAGTAGCTGTAGGATAATCTATATGTAGATATCTACTTCCAAAAGGTTCTGTCATCCCCGTAAATCTAGGCTGTTCAGAAGCCTCTTCACCCAATGATAAAACTACTTGGCTAGGATCATTTTTGTTATCTCGTACAGTTTCTAATGCTTTAGTATCAAAATCATAATATTCGTAGTATGGGCCATTAATGTATGGAATATTAAATGTTGTCTGACGATCTTCGGTATCTGTTATGATCACCTCAGAAATACCTGTCGATACTCCAGATGGCACCATAAAAGTTAAATCTGTCGGAGATGTGGTTATTGTAGCTTCTATACCATCTACAGTTACCGAGGTGGTAAAATTGATATTAGCACCAGTTATCGTTACCATATTATCACGAGTCATTATTCTCGGAACATTATCTGGCTCTGGAGTAGGTATATTTACCAGAAAAGAAGAGCTTAATTCTTGTCCTATTTCTCCAGTATTGCTATTGTAGTTTAAATTTACTGCAACCGGATCCAAGGTCCCTGGATTAGGTACTGTTACTACAATTACACCAGTTTCCTGAAATGATATTACACCTGCTACATCACCAAAGGTAACACTAGAAACCACTCCTAGATTAGCTCCTTCGATAATAAGAAGGTCATTCGCTGTAGCCTCATCTGGGATAACACTTGTTACCGATGGAACAGGGTAGGAAACATTAACAGTTTCATTAGAAGTAGCTGTAAATTCAAGATTTTCGGCACCTTGTCTACTTACATCATTTATTAAAACTATTTGTCCAGAAACTACTGCAGGATCTACTCTTAGTAAAATCTGAGTGTCACTTATTTTACTTTTAATTTCTGTAGGGATACCTCCGATAGTTGCTCGATCTACAAATTGTAGAAACTCTCCCTCTACTAATACATCCTCAAGAATTTCTACATTAGACGGAGAAAAACCTGTAATAATTGGTGTAGCAGACTCAATTTCTTCCACAGTCTGATCTACTTCAATATCTGCGTCGCAAGAAGAGGATATAACGAATATCAACATTAAACAGAAAACTAGCAAACCTGCTAAGATTCTTTTAAAAGATGCTTCATAATTTTTCATAATTCTATGGTGTTAATTTTATTTTTTAGTTTCCCATTTCAGACCAATAGCTTGTTGCCTTAGTAAAGGTGACTTTTTACTTGGAATGAAGTTTTCTTTATCGTCCCATTTCGGGTTTTTATAAAATACATCTTTTGCAGATGCTCCTTTTGTTGCTTTTACCGTTCCGCAATCAAAAATGACACAGTTGGTAATCTCATTTTTGTTTCCTTTTAAACTTACAGGGTTTATAACTTTATAGCTTTTTTCAAATACTGAATTTTTAATAGCTATGGTAACAATTCCTTTAGTCCTTAAAACAGTTCCTTTTTCCATATTTCCTACATTACTGAATACAGAATTATCAACTAGGAGTTTACCTCCTAAAGTAGATTCATCGTTACCGCCACGGAAATAATTTATAGCCCATTGATCGATATCTTTAAAAATCGTATTTTTTATGATAACTACTTGAGCACTATACCTTCCTAAATCATCTTTTTCTTCACCTAGGTTGATACCTCTGTAGGCATTTTCAATTCTTGAATTCACGATGCTTATAGAATCAGCAAAAGTTCCTTTATATCCTTTAAAAATACTACCGCCATTTTTGTTTTTGAAACCTTTTATATGACAGTTATTAATAAATACAGAGTATGGATCGGAAATTCCTTTATCAGGAGAAACTACAGCATATTTTATAGGAGTATTCGATGTAGCGTTTATCTCAATGTTATCTATTTTTAAGGATTTTCCACCTTCGACTCTAAAAAAATAGGTTGGTTTTTTTTCTAAACCTTCCTGTATTTTTAAAATTGCCTTAGGTTCGTTTGCGCTTCCTTGTATGGTAACACTGTTTGTGATTTTTATGCCTTTTTCCAGAGTGTAGGTTCCTGGTTTTAATTTTAGAATACTTCCATCAGGTGCTTTTTTCAATGCTTTACGCAAAGTACCTACACCTGGTTCCACTTCAATAACTTCGGTAATTGTCTTAGTTTTTTGTGGTACGAATTTAGAATCCCATGAAGTTCCACTTTTTAATAGTAGTGCTTTCGGGTATTTTTTATTCCCTAAGTTAAAAGCTCCTGCGACAAAAGTCGTTCTTTTAGCTCCAGTGATATCCAATCTTGTAGGTTTGCCTTCACTCTTGGAATTCTTTAGTAAGGCTTCGTTTTCAACTTTTGGTATATATAAAATGTCTTCAAAAGTATCCCAGTTTACTTTTACTTTTGTAAAACCGTCTTTCTCAAAAGTACCTTTTGTATCAAGTATATTACCATAGAATTTAAACCCATCTAAGGAGTCATATACAGAAGCTATTTCACCATTATGAGTATTGAAAATTATATTATTAGCAAATACAGTATTTTCTGGTGCTAATGATCTTTCTTCATCTTTACCAGCGCAAAATTGAATAGGAGAACAATTGATTACTGTATTATTAACAATGCTTACATCCTTAACTTGGTGGTAACGATTAGCGGGGCTGTTTGGAACCCCATTCATTACTACAATAGGACCTCTAAAACCATCACCAGTTAGATTCATCATAAGATTATTTCTAATCATATGGCCCGCATTAATCACTCTGATTCCTCCGGTATTTGGTTTTTGGTTTCCAATAAAGACATTACTTTCGATTAAGCATCTATTACCATGTCTTAATGTTAACACGCCTTCACTTTCTAGAAATAAATTATTGCTATAGACATTATCACAGGATTTGTTAGATATAATTTCTACTTCTCCGTTACATTTTTCGAACACATTATCTTCTACAATCGTTCTGGATGATAACAAAGAATTTTTGCTAGTTCCGATTCTGATAGTCTCGCCTCCATTAAATCCTAAAGGAGGTCTTTCTCCGAAATAATTATGATCAATTCTATGATTGTTTTCAATGTGTTTTTCACCTTTTAACCAAACCACAAGAGTAGTTCCTGAATGAGTTTTACCAGCAAAGTAATTATGATCTACACGATTGTTTTTACCCCAAACGCTGATCCATTTATAATCAATAGATTTAGATCTAGGGTTGAAATAGGTAATAGCACAATCTGTTAATCTAGAATGATTAGCAAATTCCTTAGAATTTACTCTAAAGGAGATAACTGACTTACCAGAAGAATATCCATTTTTGAACCATAGCCCTTTGACTATTAGATGTTCTCCAGCCATTTTTAAGTTAGAATCACCTGAAATAACAACTTTACCTGATTCTTCAGCTTCAATAGTTATAGGGTTTTCAGACGTTCCTATACCTTTCACCACTAATTTTACATCTTTCCATTCTCCGTTTTTAAGAATGATACGATCGCCAGCTTTTACAGATTTTATAGCTTCATTAAACTCAGAAAGAGTAGCTACTTTAATCTCGTTTGCAAGTCCTGCATATCCTACAAAAAGTAGAATTGGTAAAGTAATAGTGATGATATGTGTTTTTATAAACATCATTAATAACCTACGTTTTGAGCTAAATTAGGGTTCAAGTCAATTTCTCTTTGCGGAATCGGTAACAGTAACTGGAAGTCCGAGATTGGACTTGCATCTAAATCCGGATTATCAGGATTGTTATAAGCAAATTCAGTTACGAAATGTTCATTGATTACTGTTAATGCTCTATTAGTTCTTAATAGATCAAAAAATCTATGGTTTTCGAAAGCGAACTCTAAGCGTCTTTCATCCTCCAAAGCAAGTTTAAAGGCAAAACTAGAACTTACATCAGCTTCTACGATTGCTGTCAGACCTGCTCGTTCTCTCACTTTATTAAGCTCAATTAAGGCTTCTGAAATTCCTCTAGCATCTACATATGCTTCAGAAAGCATTAATAGTACATCAGCAAATCTAGTTACTGGCCAATCTACGTCTCCATCATCTAATGCATTAAAATCTGAATTGTATTTAGTAACATGTTTGTTAAATATTTCAGTTCCATTTGTTGCTATGTAGCTATCAGCCATGGAAGAAGGTTTTCTTTGGTCATCAGTTGCATAAGAATCAGACACATCTTCAGTAGGAACGTTAAGTCCATCACCATTACCGAAAACTACATTTCCATCACTCTGTAGTGGTGCAAAGAAATTTGGGAAAGGAGATCCTAAACCAATTAATCCTTGTTCATATCTAACTGAGAAAATTACTTCGTTATTGATTTCATTTCCAGGTTCGAATAGTTCGTCATAATCAGGGAGTAAATCATTTAATCCTCTATCTCTTACATACTCCAATTGAGTGATAGCAGCCTCCAAGTCTCTAGTAGGACTTGATAGGTGAACTTTCCCAAGTATTGTTCTTGCTGCAATTCCAGTTGCTCTTCCAAATTCTGAATCGTCATACTGCTCTGGAAGCAATGCTATGGCATCCGTAAGATCTTGAATAATAAAATCATATACTGCTGTTTGCGGTTCTCTGGATAATTGAAACCCTTCTTCACCGATAAGGATTCTATCAACAATTACAATACCTCCGTATAATCTGGTAAGATTAAAATGCATCAATGCTCTTAAGAATTTAGCTTCACCTTCATATTGATTTCTTAGATTCTCATCTTCTGCAACATCTAGGTTAGCTAATATTCTATTTGCTAAAGCAATTGTTTTATAACAACTCGAGTAATAACTCTGATTAATAGAATTATTGGTGTCTACGGTTAGTCTATCTAAAGTAAATCTTGGAGCGTCCGATTCTGGAGATCGATCCGGATTCGTAAATGTGTTATCAGAACGAAGTTCTGTAACGTTCCATTCAACTGCCATTACATCGTATAAACTAGAATAGGCGGCGATGATTCCTCTATTTAATTCTTCCTGATCTTCATAGAAGTTGTCATCCGTTCTAAACGAAATTACATCTTCTTCAAGATCACAAGACACCATTAATAATGTCAAGAAAAAAACATAAATCTTAAAATTTATGGATCTGTTCTGAAGTTTAAAAATATGTTTCATTATCTAATTTTTTGTAGTCAATATTTCGGTTTTTCAAGTCTGTTGTAACAGAAGTTTTTCGAAATGGACTATTATTATTTGCTTTTAGAAATTGATGTCTAGTCCCAGTGCAAGTTGTCTTTGTACTGGTGTAACACCTCTTTGATATCCTCTAATTAGAACATTATTACGATCAGTATTTCCTTCTGGATTATTACCCAGATAATCATCAGCGGTTTGGTACCATAAATTTTGACCAGAAAGGTAAATTCTCAATTTTTCTAGTCCCATTTTTTTCACGGAGTGTGTAGGTATAGAGTATCCTAATACAACTTCTCTTAGAGAAGCGTAAGAAGCGTCTTGTACTGCATAATCTGTTTCTAACCATGGAACTCCAATTCTAATTCCTGGTCTGCTTGCTGGGATGTTTTCATTAAACCATTGTCCTTCGGCATATACAGAACCATATCTCGCAACTTCATTATAGAAAGCTTCACCCCAAACTACTTCACCTCCTTGTGATCCTTGGAATGAGAAGTTTAGATCAAGGTTTCCATAGTTAAAAGTACTTGTGAATCCCCAAATAAAATCTGGGAAAGGATCTCCAATAACTGTTCTGTCATCTTCATTAATGATTCCATCACCATTTACATCCACACGTTTCAATCCACCAACAGCATCAGTAATACCACTTGGACTGTTAGCTAAATCTTCTGCATTCTGAAAAATACCATCAGTTTTATATCCATAGAACTGAATATAAGGTTCACCTACACGTGTAATGTATTGATCTGTACGTTCTCCATTGTTAATAGCTCTCTCAGATCCACCAAAAGATATAAGTTTGTTTTCATTAAAGGAAATGTTAGCACTTCCTTGCCATTTTAGTTTTCCTGTACCAAGATTTGTAGATAGAGCAAATTCCCATCCAGAGTTTTGTACTTTTCCGATGTTGTTCCACTGCTCATCAAAACCAGTAGTATTAGAAATTTGCTGCCTTAATAATAGTTTTTCAGATAATTTATAATAGTAGTCGACTGTAAGATTTACAGAACCATTAAAAAGTCCAAGATCTACACCATTATTAAATTCTGTATTTGTTTCCCAAGTGATATCAGGATTTCCTTGTAAAAAGTCTACTTCTCCCTGACCTGTAGTTACTCCACCAGTATTTCCTAAGCTATAATTACTGAAGTCTACAATGGTTTGCGATAAGAAATCGAATAGAGGAGGAGCTGCTCCACTAATTCCCCAACTAGATCTTAACTTTAAAGTATTCACGGTATTTCCGATACTGTTTCGCCAGAAATTTTCATTAGCTACATTCCAACCTACGGAAACAGATGGGAAAAACCCGTATTTGTTGTTTTTACCAAACTTATTAAAACCATCTGCTCTACCTGCTAAAGAAATTAAATAGCGATCTTTAAAAGCATAATTCACTCTGGCTAAGTAAGAAGATAAAATAGTTTCATCTTTTATAGTAAATGTGTTGTCTAAATCTATAATAGTACCACCATTAAGTGTAGTGATATTTTCGTCATCAAAGTTTGTAATTCTTAAATTACTTAATCGCTCGGCAGTATTTTCGTAAGTAATACCAACTAATAGTCCAAGGTCATGACCATTAAAGTCTCTATTATACGTTAAAGTATTTTCATTTATGTATTTTACAGTAAGTTGATCAGCTAATAATCCTTCAGTTTCTCCATCTCTATCTCCGTCAGAACCAAAAAACTCTTCTCCTGTTCTGTATCGTACATATCCACCTAAAGATGATCTAAGAGTTAATCCAGTGGCTATTTTCCATTTTACAGAACCATTAGATAATAGTCTATATTCAAAACGATTTCTCCTACTAGCTTCTTGTCTGGAAATAGGGTTAAAATTGGATGAAGTCCAAAGTGCTTCTATATTTCCGGTATTTTCTACCTGTCCAGTAACTGGGTCTACATAATCAAAGTTTAAATCTCTAAAATGTAATGCATGAGCAAAACTTCCAACAGGTTGTCCTGTTAAGTCTGATGTATATTGATTATGTCTAACAGGAATCCAAGTCTCATATCTTCCAACATCTGTAAAATTGATAGAAGATCTTCTGGTAAGGGTATAAGAAGGATTTATTTTAAGATCAAAACTTAAATTGTCTGAAAGTTTCGATTTTAGCCTTGCAGAAAGATTTAATCTTTCTAAGTCATTATCTTTTCTTAGACCTTCGTTATAGATGTAGTTGGCAGATACTAGATAATTTGTTCGAGCACCTCCACCAAATACATTTAATTGATAGTTTTCGATTCTTGCCTGATTTCTAAGAGCTTCTTCTTGCCAGTCTGTTGCACCACCAATATTTTGAGCGATGGTTCTTTTCCCTATTTGTACATTATCATAGTATACGAGATTAGGTTCTCTATTTTCTTGTTGTGCATTAAAATTTTCAACTAACTGATCTCTACTTCTGTCTAGGTCTGCAAATTCAATGGCATCAAGGATATCGATACTTCTAGCTGCCTGTTTAATTCCAGATAAGGATTTAAACTCAAAAGACGTCTTTTCAGCTTTTCCTTGTTTTGTTGTAATTAAGATTACACCATTTGCACCTCTAGATCCATATATAGCGGTAGAACTTGCATCCTTTAATACCTCTATAGATTCTATGGTACTCGGGTTTATAAATTGAAGTCCATCATCAAACGGAAAGCCATCTACTACTACTAGAGGAGCAGAACTAAGACTTATCGAACCGATACCTCTTACGATAATTTCAGGGTCATCACCGACATTACCGCTTGGGTTTCTGATCTGAACTCCAGCAATTTTACCTTTTATACTATTTGATACATCCGAATATGGAAGCTCGTCTAGATTGGTGTTTTCTAGTTTTGCAACAGAGGCTGTTAAACTTGATTTTTTCTGAACTCCATAACCTATTACTACAACTTGTTCAAGTTCTGAAGCTTCTTCTTGAAGTGAAACATCAAGTCTGGTTTGATTTTCCACAACTATGGTAACTGTTTTTTTACCTGTGAAAGAAAAGGAAAGAACGTCTCCTTTAGTAACGTTTATCTGGTAATTCCCATCAAAATCGGTAGTAGTTCCTGTATTTGATTCAAGTATTAATACGTTAACTCCAGGAATTGGAATTCCATCTTCTAGTGAAGTGACCGTTCCCTCAAGGGTAATGCTCTCTTGAGCAAGCATTGTACTATGATATAGAACAATCAGGATGATTGTTATGATCTTTTTGAAATACATAAGTAATTAGTTTTGTTTTTTTAATGCTTTCTTTTAAATCAATAATTGGTCATCAATGAGTAAAAGCAAACCCTAATTTTGTAATTACTTATCACTGAACAAAGCATAAAAAAGATATACTAATTAGCATTTATCAATTTTTAGTATCTTTGTTTTAATCTATCTATAAGTAATTATAGTTATAATTTTACTTCTTAGACCAAGTAAAGTTTGAAAATAAAGGGATTAGTGTGGTAGCTGTCCCTTTTTTTAGTTGTATATCACATAATTTGATTGGTATTAAAATTGTTTCTTTAGTATTGTTAAGTTTTAATCATAGCAATATTTGTATAGATCTTTAAAGTGTTCCTCTAGTTTAGCAACTGCTCGATCTGGGTCTCTATCCACGATAGCATCTATAATAGCTTGATGTTCTCTAATGAGTAGATAATTTTCATCTTTATTACAAACTTTGTTAGCAACAAAATGGGTTATTATTTCTGGGGTAATTACAAGCATTAAAGAATTGATTACACTATTGCCACTAGCCTCAGATAATTTTAGATGAAACATTAAATCTTCTTCTACTGCGCTTAGCCCATTTACCGCTTTTTCACTATAAGCCTCATGGGCAGCAAGGATTTGCTTTAAATGTTCATCTGATCTTCTTGTAGCAGCTAGTCGAACAGCATGAGTTTCTAATATCAATCTGGTTTCTACCAGTGATTTAAAGTCTGGTTCTTGTAACTGCAAAATATCCGTCATCATTCCGTTTAATGCAGTTACACCTATATTAGATACTCTCGTTCCACTCTGAGGATACTTTTTAACAAGTCCATAGAATTCTAATCTTTGAATTGCTTGTCTTAATTGATTTCTACTTACACCAAGTTGCTCAGCCAGCACTCGTTCTGCAGGAAGTTTATCTCCTGGTTCGAGTTGCTTAGAAACAATTAGTTCTCTTATTTTAGAAATAATTATCTCTTCAGAACCTTTTTTAGAATTGGATGAAACGTCCGATTCTTTTTCTGTTTTAATACTCATATACTGGTTTTGATTTTAACTGGTTGACCAATCTGGTTAACCAAAAGTATAGTTTTTTTTTATTATCACAAAATTTAAATGTTAAAAATATTATGAAACTGTAAAAAAAGCATTGTTTTTTCGTCGAATATTCATTCTAAATCCTTTTCGTATTATATTATCGATACTTGTAAGCCCAAGTGATCATTAGTAAAAATGACTATTTGGTCTATAAATTCGCCTTACAATAATATTTATTCAATAATATGGTGTTAATATATTAAAAAGTAAGTTGTGTTCTTAATAAAGTGTTTAAAATGAGTATAATGTAATTTTTTGATGGTTTTTTTGAAACAAGTTCTTTATTAAGAATCAAATTTTGCGTTTGTCGTAATTTTTGTGAAATTTGATTTTTATTTTTCTTCATCAAAACTATTTTGCGTAATATTGTATCATCTAGTTAACGAAAGGGGCTTCGGCCGACGATTTAGAGTTACTATTATGAAAACGGCAATAAACATTTCGAGAAAAGTGAAAGTTCAATTTCAGAACATATCTGTTACTACTGCATTCAGAGTGCGCCGCTTTCGTCGCCCCTTGGGGGTTTAAATTCATTTAGAAGTAGGTGCGTCCTGCTTCCTTCCAAATTCCATTTTAGTTAAATAATAGTATCAAAGATGACTTTGTACTAATTCGAGTATGGTTATATCCATATTTTATTTTCACTGGAATTATCAAGAAATTTTAAGAATCATACACTAGTCTATGTTTCATTTTACTGTGGATTCATAGCTTCTGTATACTAATATTTATCATTAATTATATCTATATCTGATGTAGAAAGCAGATAGTAGAAATAACAATATGAAACAGATAGAAATTATCATAGCAACAGACAAGCATTTACATTTTGCTCAGGAAATATGTGATGTAATATCGGATTCTGCAAAAGTCAGAGGAACTGGTATTGCTAAGCGAACGCCTGAGTATATACAAACAAAAATGATAAACGGTAATGCTATTATCGCTTTATACGATGATAAGTTTGCAGGGTTCTGTTATATAGAGGTTTGGGGACATGAAAAGTATGTTGCACATTCAGGTCTTATAGTTCATCCTGATTATAGAAATCAAGGGCTGGCAAAAAGAATTAAAGAATTCACTTTTAATTATTCTTTGAAGAAGTATCCTCACTCTAAAGTATTTGGAATTACAACGGGATTAGCCGTTATGAAGATCAACTCTGATCTAGGATATAAACCAGTGACTTTTTCTGAGTTAACAGATGATCCTAAGTTTTGGGCGGGTTGTAAAACATGTACAAATTATGATATTCTTAAAGCAAAGGAACATAAAATGTGTCTATGTACAGGTATGTTATATGATCCTGCTAATAAAGTAAAGAAAAAAGAAAAATGGTACGATAAAAAAGTACTTAAAAGATTAAAAAAAATAAAACAAACAATGCTTACAAGCAATAAACAATTATTGTTATGGAAAAAGTAGTAGTAGCATACAGCGGAGGTTTAGATACTTCCTATTGTGTAAAGTATCTAATTCATGAAAAGAATTTAGAGGTGCATACGATCTTGGTAAATACAGGTGGTTTTTCTGATGAAGAATTAGACCAAACAGAGAAGAGAGCTTATGAACTGGGGAGTACATCACATGTGAATAAGACCATTCTAAATGAGTTTTATCAGAAAGCCATTAAGTATCTAATTTTTGGGAATGTCTTAAAAAATAATACGTATCCGTTGTCAGTCAGTGCCGAAAGAATTTTTCAAGCAATCGAAGTAATCAATTATGCGAAAAAAGTAGGAGCTAAATATATTGCTCATGGAAGTACTGGAGCTGGAAACGATCAGATAAGATTTGATGTTATTTTTCAAACACTTGCTCCAGAAATTGAAATCATCACACCGATTCGAGATTTAAAATTATCCAGGCAAGAAGAAGTAGAATTCCTTAAAAAGCATAATGTACACTATAGTTGGGAAAAAGCACAATATTCCATTAATAAGGGTATTTGGGGAACGAGTGTAGGAGGTAAAGAAACGTTAACATCTCATGATCCACTTCCGGAAGCTGCATATCCTAGTCAGCTAACAAAGGATAAAGAAGAAACAATCACTTTAAATTTTGAAAAAGGAGAACTTGTAGGTCTCGATGGTATTAAAGATACACCTGTAAAAAATATTCAAAAATTAGAAGAATTAGCAAGTGCTTTTGCGATTGGTAGGGATATTCATGTAGGTGATACGATTATAGGAATCAAAGGAAGAGTTGGATTTGAAGCTGCTGCGCCACTAGTGATCATAAAAGCACATCATTTGCTAGAAAAGCATGTACTTACTAAATGGCAACAATATTGGAAAGAACAGTTAGCTAATTGGTATGGAATGCTATTACATGAAGGTAACTATCTAGATCCCGTGATGAGAAATATTGAAGTTTTCTTAGAAGATTCTCAAAAATCAGTAACTGGGGATGTGACTGTAAAATTGAAACCTTATCACTTTTTATTAGAAGGAATTGAATCTCCTTTTGATATGATGAAATCAGATTTTGGTCAATATGGAGAAATGAATAATTCATGGACTTCTGATGACGCTAAAGGTTTTATCAAGATTTATGGAAATGCGAATAAAATATATCATAATGTAAATCCTACAGAATCATGATAAAAGTTGGAATCATAGGAGGATCTGGGTATACAGCAGGAGAATTAATTAGGTTGTTAATTCATCATCCAAATGTAGTACTAGATTTTGTGTATAGTACAACAAACGCTGGTGTGTCTATTAGTGATCAGCATGTGGATGTTTTAGGAGATATTGATCTAGCATTTACGGATACTATAAATCCTAATATAGATGTTTTGTTTTTATGTTTGGGACACGGACGATCAAGAGCTTTTTTAGAAGAACATACCTTTTCTAATCATACTAAAATTATAGATTTAGGAAATGATTTTAGATTAGAAAAAGATCATGTGTTTGATGGAAGAGAGTTCGTTTATGGATTACCAGAGCTACAAAAGGATAAGATTAGGTCGGCTCAGAATATTGCAAATCCAGGGTGTTTTGCTACAGCAATTCAATTGGCATTATTACCATTAGCATCTGCTAACAAAATCCAAGATGCCGTACATATTAATGCAACTACGGGAAGTACTGGAGCAGGAGTAATGCCTGGTGGGACTACCCATTTTAGTTGGAGGGATAATAACTTTTCGAGTTATAAAGTGTTTACGCACCAACATCTCGATGAGATCAATCAGAGTATTCATCAATTACAAAATAATTTTAATACTCCCATTTTCTTTATTCCGAATAGAGGAAATTTTAGTAAAGGCATTTATGCAACTTTATATACGAAGTATGATGGTTCCGAAGAAGAGGCATTAGCGTTATATAAAACCTATTACAAAGATTCCAAATTTACAGTGGTTTCCGAGAAGGAAATTTATTTAAAACAAGTAGTGAATACCAATAAGTGTATTCTTCATCTTAGTAAAAAAGATGGAATGCTACTGATCACTTCTGTAATTGATAATTTGATTAAAGGAGCTTCTGGTCAGGCAATTCATAATATGAACTTAATGCTGGGAATAGAAGAAAAAACAGGACTAGAATTAAAAGCAAGCGCGTTTTAAAATGAACAAAATAACAATCATAGGAGGAGGTAACTTAGGTAAATCAATTATATCAGGTTTAGCTAGTAGTGATTTATTTGAAGCAAAGAATATTACCGTTGTTGATAAATCGAAGTATAATTTAAAAGAGGTAGAAACAAATTTGGGTGTATCTACATCACAAGATATTTTAACTTCTATAAAAGATGTAAAGTGGGTTATCTTATGTGTGCAGCCCAGACAATTAGATGCAGTTCTTCAGGAGATTAAAGATGAAGTAACAACAGATCAGATATTAATATCTACCGTAACAGGTACATCTATAAAAGAGATAAATGAGGTAGTCCCTAATAACAAGGTTGTGAGAGTAATGCCGAATACGGGAGCGGCAAAAAAACTATCAATGACCTGTATAGCGGCTAATGAAGATGTGAAAGAAGAATTATCAATGGTCGAAAAGATGTTTGATACGATCGGAGAAACCTTGGTGATCGAAGAACGGTTAATGCAAGCAGCTACAGTATTAGGAGCAAGTGGTATTGCATTCTTCTTAAGATTCTTGAGAGCTATGATACAAGGAGGTATCCAAATGGGATTTCATCCTCACGAAGCTCAGATTATTGCTGTGCAGACCGCTATTGGAGCAGCCACCTTAGTAGCAGAAAATGGAACACATCCTGAACGGGAAATAGATAAGGTGACAACCCCACAAGGATGCACTATAGAAGGATTGAATGAAATGGAACACCAAGGGCTTAGTTCCTCGGTAATTAAAGGAGTAATGGCATCCTATGAAAAAATTAATACAATAAAGTAGTTGACTGTTTTTGGTTATTAGTTGATAGCTACCTACTAATAACCATTAATAGTAAAGCTATATGAATATAAGAATTAGATAATACAATGATTAATTGTTTTGCTTTAACCATAAAAACTAATAACAATTAACCAATAACAAATAACAAATAAAATGAAACTATTTGATGTATATCCTCTTTATGATGTAGAGCCAGTAGAAGCTCATGATAGTATCGTAGTGGATAAAAATGGAGTGGAGTACTTGGATTTATATGGAGGTCATGCAGTAATATCAGTCGGACATGGACATCCTCATTATATAAAAAGGATGAAAGAACAATTGGATAAGATTGGTTTCTATTCTAATGCCGTTCATAATAGTTTGCAAACTGATTTGGCGAATAAATTAGGTCAATTATCGGGATACGAGAGCTATCAGTTGTTTTTATGTAATTCTGGTGCAGAAGCTAATGAAAATGCTCTAAAGTTGGCTTCATTTTATACACAGAAGTCTAGAATAATTTCATTTCATAACGGATTTCATGGTAGAACATCTGCAGCGGTAGCAGCAACTGATAATGCCAAGATCAATGCGCCTTTAAACAAACAACAAGATGTTACTTTTTTGCCTTTAAATGATTTGGATTTACTAAAAACCGAATTATCCAAAGGTGATGTTTGTGCTGTTATTATAGAACCTATTCAAGGTGTAGGAGGTTTAGATGAAGGAACTACGTTCTTTTTTAAAGAATTAGAAAAATTATGCAAAGAAAATGAAGTCGTATTAATTCTGGATGAGGTACAATCAGGATTTGGAAGAACCGGAAAATTCTTTGCGCATCAATATCATGGAATTACTCCTGATATTATTTCTATTGCCAAAGGTATGGGAAATGGATTCCCGATTGGAGGCATTATGATTGCTCCGCATATTGAGCCGAGTTATGGCATGCTCGGAACTACTTTTGGAGGCAATCATCTTGCTTGTACAGCAGCTTTAGCAGTCTTGGAAGTATTAGAAGCTGAAGAATTGATTGATAATGCAAGATTGACAGGAGAGTATTTTATTACTAAAGCTTTAGAAATCCCTGGTGTTCAACAAGTAAAAGGAAAAGGGTTGATGTTAGGATTAGAGTTTGATTTTGAAGTAGCCGAACTAAGAAAAAAGTTAATCTATGATGAGCATATTTTTACTGGAGGTGCTATGAATAAAAAGTTACTAAGAATTCTTCCACCATTAACAATTGGTAAAACGGAAATAGATCAATTTATAAAGGCATTACAAACCGTGTTAGTGCCAGAAAAGATATAAAAATGAATACTATACTTGATATATCAGAAAGAAATGCTGTTCTGAAAAAAATGGCTGCGTTAATTGCAGAGCACAAGGATACTATTATTGAAGCTAATAAGAGTGATCTTAATTCATATTCTGGAGATGATTTAGCAATGGGAGACCGATTAAAAGTGGATGACTCCAAAATAGATATAATGATTGCTTCCCTAGAACAATTGGCTAGTCAAGAAGATCCTGTTGGGGTAGAACGTTTTCGATTTACCCATGATAATGGAATGCAAGTATATAATAAAACGGCTTCATTTGGAACGGTTTTAATTATCTATGAATCTAGACCAGATGTTACAGTGGAGGCGGCAGGAATAGCTTTTAAATCTGGGAATAAAATTTTACTAAAAGGAGGAAAAGAATCCTTGCAGTCTAATCTTGCGATAGTTAAGCTATGGCATCAGGCTTTAAAAGATAACAATATATCAAGTGATTGGATAGAGTATCTAAACTACAATAGAACCGAGACTCAATCTTTTTTAGAAAAGCCAACCCAAAATGTGGATTTAATTATTCCAAGAGGAGGAGAAAAGCTAATCGCCTTCGTAAAGAAACATGCCACTTGTCCGGTAATAGTAAGTGGAAGAGGAAACAATTTCGTGTATGTGCATAAGGAAGCAGATCGTGCACTGGCGTTAGATAATATTATTAATGGTAAAACAGATAAAATCTCCGCTTGTAACGCTGTAGACAAGGTTCTTATCGATAAGAACTTGCCTAATAAAGAAGATTTTGTAAAAAACCTGATCATCACCTTAAAGAATTTTAATGTTGAAATACTAGGAGATGCTTCGCTCTCTAAATATGATGAAGTAGCTCAAATTTCAAATCCTAATATATGGGAAGAAGAATTTTTAGATTATAAAATAGTAATCGGAGAAATAGAAAACGCTCCCGAAGCAGTTTCTAAGATTAATAAATTTAGTGGAGGACACTCTGCCGCAATAATTACTAGAAATCAAAAAGAAGCAGAATCCTTTATGGCATCTGTAGATTGCGCAGCAGTATATCACAATGCTTCTACGCGATTTACAGATGGATTTCAATTAGGTTTAGGTGGAGAATTGGCGATTAGTACAGATAAACTGCACCAAAGAGGTCCTATTGGACTGCAACATTTGGTAACAAATAAATGGTATATACATGGAGATGGGCAAATCAGATAAAAAGAGAATTGTCCTAAAAATAGGATCCAATGTTCTTACCAAAGAAACGGATCATATTTCTAGAGGCAAAATTGAGGATATAGGTAATCAGATAGTTGCGTTACAAGATCGTTATGAGTTTGTAATTGTAAGCTCTGGTGCAATTGCAGTAGCAAAGCAATTTGTAAATCTAGAGAGTAATGGTAAAGAGATTACCGTAAAACAAGCTTTAGCATCTATTGGGCAACCACATTTGATGCGAATTTTTCAAGAAAGTTTTAGGGATTTAGGGTTGCTTACTTCTCAATGTTTATTGTCGTATTCTGATTTTGAAAGAGAACAGTCTAAAAAAAACATTGTAAATACGATTAATGTCTTGATAGCGAATAACTACATCCCAATTATCAATGAAAATGATACGGTTGCAACAGACGAAATTAAATTTGGAGATAACGATAAACTGGCGGCGTTAACAGCTTGTTTATTAGATGCAGACTTATTACTTATTGCTACCAATACCAATGGTATATGTACCAAGGAGTCAGTAGAAAATAAAACCTTCAAAACAATAGATGAAGTAGATGATTTAGAGCTTTTGAATAATGAAATTGTTTCTTCAACATCTAAACATGGAACTGGCGGAATGAAATCAAAAGTACAAGCCGCTAGCATAACTCAGGACTGTGACATAGAAACATGGATAGCCAACGGTCTCGAAGACAATTTTATGGTAAATGCAATTAATAATACTGTTCCTTTTACTAAGATTAAAATATCAAATAGAAAAGAGACTATAGAAAATAGATATTAATGAGTAAAAGACATAATTATAAAAATCTAAAAATTTGGAAACTTGGGTTGGAGATAGCCAATGACGTTTCAGATGTTTTATTGAAATTTCCGAAACATGAAATGTATGAACTAAGTTCTCAAATGAGTAGATGCTCTGTCTCAATACCTAGTAATATTGCTGAAGGTTCCGCAAGAACTGATAAATCGTTTAGTCATTTTATAAACATTTCCTTAGGATCTTCTTTTGAATTAGGAACTCAATTATTAATAGCTAAGCATAGAAATTATATAGATAATAACGAATTAAAAAAACTAGAGAATAAGTTAGAAGAGTTTCAAAGAATGACTATGAGTTTTCAAAATAAACTTTAAAAGTCTCCACTCTATTTTCTTTATTCTTAAATCTAGAAAAAATGAATAATTATTTTTCAGTACACGATATAGATGTTCTTACTTCTTGGGTTGAAGAAGCGATTGATTTAAAGAAAAACCCTTTATCTCACAAAGAATTAGGAAAAGATAAGACAATCGGTTTATTGTTTTTTAATCCTAGTTTAAGAACTAGGTTAAGTACGCAGAAAGCCGCTTTAAATCTTGGGATGAATGTGATGGTAATGAATTTTGGTGGAGAAGGATGGTCCTTAGAATATGGAGATGGAACCATCATGGATCAAGGTAATTCGGAGCATATTAAAGAAGCAGCACAAGTAGTATCTCAATATTGTGATATCGTAGCAATACGTGCTTTTGCGAAGTTAGAAAATAAGGAAGAGGACTATGAAGAAAAAGTTTTAAAAAGCTTTATGAAATATGCCAGCGTTCCTATTATTAATATGGAAAGTGCTACAGGTCATCCGCTACAAGCGTTAACAGATGCAATTACAATAACAGAATATAAGCCAATACATAAACCAAAGATTGTACTTTCATGGGCACCGCATCCGAAAGCCTTACCGCAGGCTGTCGCCAATTCTTTTGCAGAAATGGCACAAAAAATGGACGCAGAGTTTGTAATTACCCATCCAATGGGGTTTGAGTTAGCCAGTCAGATTACCAATGAGGTGTCCATAGAGTACGATCAAGCAAAAGCATTCGAAAACGCTGATTTTGTATATGTGAAAAACTGGAGTTCGTATAAAGACTACGGAAGTTCTTCGCAAGATGAAAGCTGGAGAATTACAAAAGATAAAATGGATCTTACCAATAATGCGAAGTTTATGCATTGTTTACCAGTAAGAAGAAATGTAGTGGTTGATGATGCAGTCATTGATAGTGAGAACTCTGTAGTTATTGAACAAGCAAACAATAGAACCTATGCTGCACAGTTGGTGATGAAAAAGATTTTAGAAAAGAGTTAAGGTATGAAAGTAAAAGATAAATTATTAGTTGCTAAATAAGTAGAGTATAAGCGGTATTGAGTAAGAAGAAAATAAACTATATGTCACACTGAGCTTGTCGAAGTGTATTTTACAACTGTAGTTAATATGGTCTTCGACAAGCTCAGACTGACTACGCAGCCTTTTAAATTAGTGATTTTAGATGGCGCGTAGGCTATAAATGATAATTATGAAAACAAAAGATAAATTATTAGTTGCTAAGATTGGTGGTAACATCATCGAAAATAAAGAAGCGTTGGATTCTTTTCTGCGAGATTTTTCCAAAGTAAAAGGACCAAAAATTTTGATTCATGGAGGAGGAAAATCTGCTACAAAATTAGCATCTAAATTAGGTGTGAAGACAGAAATGATTGATGGAAGAAGAATCACATCGGCAGAGAATTTGGATATCGTGGTAATGACGTATGCAGGTCTTTTAAATAAAACTATTGTTTCAGGTCTTCAAAAATATAATTGCAATGCTTTGGGGCTTACGGGTGCTGATGCAAATGTGATCGTAGCGAATAAAAGACCAGTACAGTTTATAGATTATGGATATGTGGGTGATGTTACAACGGTAAATAAGGATACGTTAAAGGGATTTATAGATTTAGGAATAACACCTGTGTTTTGTGCGGTAACACATGATACCAATGGTCAATTGTTTAATACTAATGCAGATACTATTGCATCCGAAATTGCTTCAGCGATGAGTACAGATTACGAAGTAGCGTTGTTTTACTGTTTTGAACTAAAAGGAGTTCTCGAAAATATTGAGGATAAAGATTCTGTAATAGAGCATATTGATTTAGAAAAATATTCTGAATTAAGAGATCAAGATATCATTGCAGATGGTATGTTGCCCAAATTAAAAAACTGTTTCGATGCATTGCATAAAAACGTAAATAAAGTGCATATAGCCAATGCAGATTTTATAAAAGATAACTCAATAAAACATACGACTTTGAGCTTATAAATATAAGATGATAAACTTTTAAAATCTGGACTAATAAAGAGAGATAAATTATCATGGAGAAAGAAGATAATACCATAAATACAACTGTGATAGACAACCATACTACTATGAATAATTCAGCTTTAAGTATTCCTGAATTAACTAAAAAAGCAATAGATCTGTTGCATCAGTTAATAGAAACTCAATCTTTTTCTTCAGAAGAAGAAGGAACAGCTTTATTGATAGAAAATTGGTTCCATCAATATGAAATACCTTTTGAAAGAGAGAACAATAACATTTGGGCATATAATAAGAATTTTGATAAAGCAAAACCTACAATTCTTTTGAATTCTCATCATGATACGGTAAAACCTAACGGTAATTATACCAACGATCCATTTAAGGCTTTTGTAGAAGATGGAAAGTTATATGGCTTGGGAAGTAACGATGCTGGCGGATGCTTGGTATCTCTCATAGCAACTTTCACCTATTTTTATAACAAACAAGATCTGAATTACAATTTTGTAATAGCAGCCACGGCAGAAGAGGAAAGTAGTGGTCCGTTAGGATTAAAAAGTATTCTGAAATATCTAAAAAATGTAGAGTTTGCTATTGTGGGAGAGCCTACATTGATGCAACTAGCAATTGCTGAAAAAGGATTATTGGTATTAGATGTTTCGGTAAAAGGGACTGCCAGTCATGCTGCACATCCTAATGATGATAATGCAATATATAATACACTAAAGGTGATTGAATGGTTTAAGGATTACAAATTCGAAAACAGTTCAGAGACGTTGGGAGATGTAAAAATGACTGTGACTCAGATTAATGCTGGCAATCAACATAATGTGGTGCCATCTCACTGTAATTTGGTTGTAGATATTAGAGTAAATGATAAGTATAAAAATGAAGAAGTCTTAGAATTAGTTAAAGACTCTTTGCCGCAGAATGTAGAGGTAAAACCAAGATCACTGCATTTAGGGTCGTCATCTATACCAAAGGACCATCCAATTGTTACCTCTGGAATTTCATTAGGAAGAACCACCTATGGATCTCCAACACTTTCGGATCAATCGGTATTAAGTTGTCCATCGCTAAAATTAGGACCAGGAGATTCTACAAGATCGCATTCTGCAAATGAGTTTATCTATGTAGAAGAAATCAAAGAAGGAGTCGCTTTGTATATAAAGATATTAGAAGGTATAATTTAGAAAAATAAAAATAGTAGATGAAACTTTGGGATAAAGGATTACCAACCGATCAGAAGATAGACATGTTTACTGTTGGAAACGATAGGCAATTGGATTTGGTAATTGCTAAATATGATGTGAAAGCAACGTTAGCACACGCTAAAATGTTACATAAAATTCAGTTGCTCTCAAATGAAGATATCGTTGCCATCGAAAAAGAACTCGATGTCTTGGCACAACAAATTGAGCAAGGTACTTTTGTAATTGAAGATCAGTTTGAAGATGTGCATTCTAAAATAGAGTTTGAGCTTACTCAAAAAATTGGAGATGCTGGTAAACGAATACATACTGCCAGATCCAGAAATGATCAAGTTTTAGTAGCAATGCATTTATACCTAAAGGATGAATTACAACAGATAAAAGATCAGGTAAAAGAATTATCTGAAAATTTATTAAAGTCTGCAAAGCAGTATGAAGAGGTGTTGCTACCTGGATATACACATCTTCAGATTGCCATGCCATCCTCATTTGGATTATGGTTTTCTGCTTACGCAGAGAGCTTTGTGGATGATCTTTATTTTGTAAATGCGGCTTTAAAGGTAGTAGATCAAAATCCATTAGGAAGTGCAGCTGGATATGGAAGTTCATTTCCTATAGATAGAGAGTTTACTACAAAAGAGCTAGATTTTGAGACATTGAAATACAATGTAGTTGCCGCTCAGATGAGCAGAGGAAAATCCGAAAAATCTACTGCTTTTGCCATGAGTAGCGTGGCAGGTACCTTATCCAAATTAGCAATGGATGTTTGTTTGTATATGAGTCAGAATTTTGACTTTATGAGTATTCCTTCAGAATTTACAACAGGCTCTAGTATTATGCCACATAAAAAGAATCCTGATGTATTTGAGTTAATAAGAGGAAAGTGTAATAAGATTCAAGCATTACCGTATGAATTGAGTTTGCTTATGAATAATTTACCCAGTGGATATCATAGAGATTTACAGTTATTGAAAGAAGGCATCGTACCTGCAATTCAGGATTTAAAAGCGTCTTTAGAGATGGCGATTTATGCCCTAAAGAATGTGAAAGTAAACGAAAGTATATTGGAAGACACCAAATATGATTATTTATTTAGTGTAGATACGTTGAATGCGTTGGTAATGGAAGGAATGTCTTTTAGAGATGCCTATGTAAAAATCGGGCAGAATATCGAAAAAGGAAATTACAAACCTGAAAAGAACACAAAACATACACATATAGGAAGTATTAACAATCCGTGTATTGATAAGATTAAAGAGAAATTAAATTCAGTATAAAACAATAGTATTTAGTTATTCCAGCAAAGGCAGGAATCCATTTTAGATAAAGAAACATAAGATATATAAGAGAAGCTGAAGCTGTTAATTGAGTGTAAGTTGAGTTAGTTTAATTTTTTCGCTTCAGCCTAGACCCTCAGAGGAGTAGTTAACCACTGAGGGTTGTTTTTTCGCAGATGTTTACTTTCGGGTGTCTTTTTTTACTAACGGGTATATGTTTAATCTTAAAACCAATTATGATGAAAAAAGTAAGTAAACTTTTTGTAGTATTTCTATGCGCCACGATGGTCATTTCATGCTCAAAAACTGAGACAGAAGGCACTATTCCAGAAAATGTTCAAACTAAGAATTTTCAAAAGTCCGAAGGAATTTATACAACCAAAGCAAATAAGGCATTACTATATGCGCTGGTTCATATTTACGGTTCTATAAATGCTAAGGAGAATATGTTAGAATTATTAGAAAAAGCAACCGTAGTTAGTGGTAAAGGGATTTTGGAAAAGATCGATTTAAAAGCACAACCATATCCCGAAGAAGAATCAGCTTTTGTAAAAGAAATGGTTTACCAAGAAAATAGTAGAGCAATATTGATATCTGGTATTTATAACCCAAAAACAAATAGAAAAGGAGATTTAGTTTTCTTGAGTTATTTGAATGAGGTTACTGTTCCGGAAAATCTAGGAAATCAAGATGGAATTTTTCTGTTCGGGGAAGGTATTCTAGCTAATAATTTCGAAGAGGATACCAAAACCTGTTATACCGGTTTTACTGGTTGGGACTGTTTTTCTTGCAACTGGTATATCTGTCCTGTCTCTGAATATTCTAGATGTTATATTTGTCCATATGTACCAGATGATTTTATGGAATATCTTGATATGCTTAGTATTCCCGAAATGTATCTTGACTTTTTTGTAGAGCCAATAGATTTTGAAGATATTAAACCAGAAACTCCAATCATTGAACAGTTTTTTTAGAATTTGGAATACATTTTAGAACCAAAAACCTTGATACTTTTATTTCAAGGTTTTTTTATGTTTTCACCTAAAACTTCAAGTATTGGTATTTCTTTTTATAAAGACAAAAGAATATCTTTAGTACTTAAATTATTTTTATGCAAATAAGCTGTTTTGGAGAAGTACTTTGGGATATATTTCCTTCTCATAAAAAAATAGGAGGCGCACCACTGAATGTGGCATTGCGTCTAAAAACTATGGGAATTAATACCACTATTATTACCAGAGTCGGTGATGACGAATTAGGAGATCATATTACTTCTTACATTCTAGAAAAAAGCCTTTCAACCAATACGGTTCAGAAGGATCAAGAATATAAAACGGGAGAAGTTTTAGTAAACTTAGATCACGAAGGTACTGCTTCTTATGAAATTACCAGACCGGTGGCATGGGACTTTATTGAGAATTCTGAAGCTCTCAAAAAGGAAGTAGCCACTTCGGATGCATTTATTTATGGGAGTTTGGCGGCTAGAAATGATGTTTCTAGAAAGACTTTGTTGGAGCTGTTAGAGCTTGCCAAGTTTAAAATATTGGATGTTAATCTTCGCCCACCACATTATGATGCAGCTTTACTTTTAGAATTGATGCAAAAGGCTGATTTTATAAAACTCAACGATGAAGAATTGGATGAAATCTGTACCTTTTTCAACATACAAGAAAACACAGTTGAAGATCAAGTAAAAGCTGTAGCAAAACATACAGAAACTTCCCAAATTTGTATTACCAAAGGAGGAAAAGGCGCTACCTTATTTTATAACAATAGTTTTTACAATAATTCTGGATACGAAGTAAAGGTAATAGATACGGTAGGAGCTGGGGATTCCTTTTTAGGCACCTTAATTTCGAAGCTAATCCAACAAGCCGATCCACAAACAGCCATAGATTATGCATGCGCTATTGGTGCTATGGTAGCAGGTAGCGAAGGAGCGAATCCTGTTTTTACAGATAAAGAGATTCAAGCATTTATAAATGCTCAGTAGCTACTTCAATTCCCGTATCCATATATTGCGATAATGTACTGGATTGCTATGATCTTGTAATTTTATAGGACCTTTTCCATGAGGAATATTCTTCGGCGGACCTATATATTCTGTAGTTCCTAAAATCTCTACATGATCCTGCACCAATACACCATTATGAATTACCGTAAAAGATCCTGACGTTTTCTTTTTACCGTTTTCAAATTCAGGTTGGTGGAATATGATATCATAAGTCTGCCACTGATCATTAGGTTTGGTAGCATTGACCAGAGGAATGTGCTGTTTATAAATAGAAGTAGCTTGTCCATTAGCATACGTACGATTTTGATAACTATCTAAAATCTGTACTTCATATCTATTTTGAAAAAACACACCACTATTTCCTCTTCCTTGTCCATCACCCACCAAAACATCCGGCGCTTTCCATTCTAAGTGTAATTGAACGCTACCAAAATTTCTTTTAGTTTGTATATCTCCTGTACCTGGTTTCACCGTCATGGTGTTATCAGGATTGATAGTCCAACCAGCTTGTGCAGAATCTTTGGTCGCAATCCATTGCTCCAAATCCGATCCATTAAAAAGAACAATAGCATCGGAAGGAACATTCATCGAATCAAAAGAAATGGCTTTTGGTTCTGGATCCCAAACTTCAGTTTCTTTAGGATCTGTAATTTCTTTTGTGGGAGTAGGAGTTTCTTCCATCTCTTCCTCAATCTTGTTTTCCTCAGCAATAGTAGTGGTCTCTTTTTGTTTCGTATCACAAGCATATAACATACCGCTGATGATAAGAAAATAAATAAGGTTCTTCATTTTGAGTTTTTTAAATTATAATCCTAGTATTTTTTTTAGTTGCTCTTTGTCAATATCAGCACCAGCAAAATCATCAAATGCCTTTTGCGTGGCTTCAATAATATGACTTTGGATAAACGGAGCACCTTCTCGGGCACCTTGTTCTGGAGATTTAATACAACATTCCCATTCCATTACCGCCCAAACATCACATCCGTATTGAGTAAGCTTAGAGAAAATAGTCTTAAAATCTATTTGTCCATCTCCTGGAGAACGATATCTTCCTGCACGATCTATCCAATCACTATATCCACCAAACGCACCTTTTTTTCCGGTGGGATTAAATTCAGAATCCTTCACATGAAAAGCTTTGATAAATTCATGATAATGATCAATATATTCGATATAATCCAATTGTTGTAACACAAAATGACTTGGATCATATAGTATGTTTACTCTTTTGTGGTTACCTGTAGCTTCTAGAAAACGTTCAAAAGTAACACCATCATGTAAATCTTCTCCTGGATGAATTTCATAACAAACATCTACGCCTTGCTCATCAAAATGATTCAAAATGGGTAGCCATCTTTTTGCTAATTCTTCAAATCCCATTTCTACCAATCCGGCAGGACGTTGTGGCCAAGGATGCATCGTATGCCATAAAAGGGAACCAGAGAAGGTGCCATGCGCACTAATTCCTAAGTGGTTACTAGCGGTTGCAGCATTTTTTACTTGAGTTATCGCCCATTCTGTACGCTTTTTAGGATTGTTTTTGCAATCATCAGGAGCAAAATTATCAAACATCAAATCATAGGCGGGATGCACTGCTACCAATTGTCCCTGCAGATGCGTAGATAATTCAGTGATTTCTAATCCGTAATCTGCAATCTTACCTTTGAGTTCATCGCAATAGGTTTGACTTTCTGCAGCAGTATCCAGATCAATAAGTCTGGTCTCCCAAGTAGGGATTTGAATACCTTTATATCCTAAATCAGAGGCCCATTTGCATAATCCATCAAGTGAGTTAAAAGGAGCTTTGTCATCCATAAATTGAGCAAGAAATACTGCAGGCCCTTTTATTGTCTTCATTGTCATAAGTTTTTAGTGGTGGTTTATATGTGTGATTGGTTAATTAAAAATTTTACTAGGATCATAATGTTACCCAAGCGGCATTATTATTACTACTTTCTACGGCAGCATAGATGAATTTCATTCCACGCACCCCATCTGCTACGGTAGGAAAATCTAATTGATCTGAAATCGAGTTTCCATTTTTAAACGCGAGGACTTCTTTGGCAAAACTTCTATAAATAGTAGCAAACCCTTCTAAATATCCTTCGGGATGTCCTGCAGGGATTCTTACATAGTCAGAAGATTCAGGATACGTTCCGTTTCCACCTGGAGTATAGATCTGTTTGGGTTGCTCTAACCATTTAACGATTAACTGATTTGGATTCTCTTGATACCATTCTACACTTCCTTTGGTACCATAAATTTTAACACCCAGATTATTTTCTTCTCCCGTTGCGATTTGAGAAAAAGAGATGATTCCTTTGGCTCCATTCTCGAAACGAACTAATATATTGCCATCATCATCTAGACTACGACCTTCGCCAAAAGCGGTTAAATCTGCCGCAAGTGCTTCAATTTTTATATCTGTGATATATTCAATCAAGTTTTCGGCATGTGTGCCGATATCACCCAAAGCACCTCCAATTCCTGATCTCTTTGGATCTACTCGCCATGCAGCTTGTTTTTGACCAGTTTTTTCTACTGAAGTAGAAAGCCAGCCTTGCAGATAGTGAGCGTTTATTTTTCGAATGGTTCCTAAGTCTCCTTTGGCGATCATAGCTTTTGCCTGTTTTACCATAGGATATCCTGTGTAATTATGAGTTAGCGCAAATATTTTTCCAGTAGATGCAACTACTTTTTCTAATTCGATAGCTTCTTCTAAAGTTAAGGACAGTGGCTTATCACAAATCACATGAAACCCATATTCTAGAGCGATTTTAGCAGGAGGGAAGTGCATATGATTAGGAGTTACGATAGATACAAAATCCATTCGTTCCTCTTCAGGAAGTTTTGCCTCTTCCAGGATCATTTCTTCAAAACTGCCATACACCCGTTCATTAGGGATGCCTAGTTCTTTCCCAGAAGCAAGACTTTTTTCTTTACTAGAAGAAAATGCACCACAAACTAAATCAACCATTCCATCAATACTGGCGGCTTTCCGGTGCACATCTCCAATAAAGGATCCTGTTCCACCACCGACCATTCCCATTTTAAGTTTAGTCATAGTTAGCTTTCTTTATATTCTATTTTTTCATTTTTGAAGAAGATAGCAAATAATAGCATTACTGCAGCTGCAAAAATTGCTGGGAATATCCAAATGCTATTCCAGTTATGTTCTCCATCTGCGATTACATTAGCATCCGTAATTTTTCCAGCTACATAAAACCCAATAAGCATTCCTAATCCATAGGTTGCTAGTGTAATTAAACCTTGTGCAGCACTTTTAAATTTTTCTCCTGCTTTAGAGTCTGTATAGATTTGTCCAGATACAAAAAAGAAATCATAGCAAATACCATGTAGCGCAATTCCAACAATGAGCATAAATGCAAGTTCGCCCGAATTTCCGTAGGCAAATAATAGGTATCGTACTCCCCAAGCTAACATTCCAACGATTAATGTTTTCTTGAAACCAAAACGTTTAAAGAAAAATGGTAAAAGTAACATGAACAGTACTTCGGATATTTGACCAATAGTCATTTTACCTGCAGGATTGCTAACACCAATTTCACCTAAGAATTGTCCAGCATGTTGATAATAGAATGCGAGAGGAATACAGATTAATATTGAGGCTAGGAAAAACATGAGAAAGTTTCTGTCTTTTAGCAGTTTGATTGCTTCCAACCCTAAAATGTCAGAAATAGTTACTTTCTGATCTTTTCCAACCTTTGGAGGTGTTTTGGGTAATGTAAAACTAAAAACTCCTAGAATTGCAGATGCAATTGCTGTCATTAAAAAGGTGTTTTTCAGCATTCCATTAGCTACACCTTCTGGAGAATCCCAATGAAAAACATAACTAATGACTAAACCAGCAACAATCCATCCAACGGTTCCAAATACTCTTACAAAAGAGAATTGTTTCGCCGGATCTGTCATTTGGTTAAACGATACAGAATTTACCAATGCCAATGTTGGCATATATACAATCATATATCCCAAAACATAGGGAAAGAATACCGAAAAATCAGTAGCGTTAGACATTTGATACATTAGCAATGCTCCGATGAGATGTAGTACTCCCAAAATACGTTCTGCGTTAAAAAAACGATCAGCAATAAGCCCGATAATGAAAGGAGCAATGATAGCGCCCCACGATTGTGTAGAATATGCCATCGCAATTTCACCACCACTAGTATCGAGAGAGTTAGGTAAATAGATTCCCATAGTAACAAACCAACCACCCCAGATAAAGAACTCTAAAAACATCATTAGAGATAACTGAAATTGAATAAATTTCTTCATAATTTAAGAACGATTACCTGGTTACTTAGATAGCTTTATTAATAGATCTCTGGTGGCAATGATGCCATCAATTTCGCTTAGTCGTTCTCCTTCATATTCAACCCCAATATATCCTTGATATCCTGCAGTTTTGATGATATCCATCATTTTTTTAAAGTCGATAGTCGTTTCATTTCCATCGGCGTCAAAATCATACGATTTAGCACTTACTCCTTTGGCAAATGGCATCATTTCTTCGATACCTTTATATTTTGGATATTCTTTTACGCATTTGGCACCCCATCGCGCACCGCCTTCACGTTCTAAACAAAAGTTCCCAAAATCCGGAAGTGTTCCGCAGTTTTTCATGTTCACATTTTGCATCACTTTTACTAATAAAGATGCATCAGATGATAAATAGCCATGATTTTCTACAATTACGTTGATACCCTTAGTAGCTGCATACTCCGATAATTTCTTTAATCCATCAGTTGCAACTTCAACCCATTTTTCGGGATCATTGGTGCCAAATAGATTTACTCGGATCGAATGACATCCTAAAAACTGAGCAGCATCTACCCATTTCTTATGATTTTCAACGGTTTGGTTTCTTTCTTTTTCACCAAGAACGGCTAGATCACCTTCTCCATCTACCATGATAAGTAGATTTTGCACATTGTACTGATCACTTTTATTTTTTAGCGCATTGAGAATCTCATGTAATTCCTTCTCTGGGTCACCGGCATCTTTATATAGATGCGTGTATAACTGACTTACATATTCAATACCGGTAAAACCAAGTTCTTTTGCTTTTTTTGCAAAATCCATAGGATCTAATTTTCCAGATTGGATTTCTTTATGAAGCGACCACTGGGCTAAGGATAATTCGAAGAATGGCTCTGGTTCCTTGGGTGCTTCTTGTATGGTTTCTTCTTCTTGAGTTTCGGTTACAGTAGTTTCTTTAGAGGTATTCTTGCAGGAACTAATAATAAGCATACATATAAGCCCCTTAAAGATTGTTTTGTACATAATTTTAAATTTAGTTAGGTAATAATTATAAAGCCCAGTCCTTTCCACCAGTAAGATTTTGAACAGAATCACAACCGATATATTCTCCAGGAACAGGGAGGTAGTTTAATACGTTTTCGCCAATTTCTTTTGAGGTTTTAAATCCTAAAATAGAAATATCTCTTACTGAATATAAGAAATTAAATGATATAGCCTCTTGAGATACATTTTCTATATCTTCGGGAGTATTTACTTTAGATATTTCTTCCCAATGTGCTTTTCGTGTTTCTTTAGGAAGTTTTAAGTATTTAGCTAATAAGGCATCATATTCTTCTGCGGTAACATCATCAATATTTTTTTCTTCACTAACTCCTAATTTTTTCAGGATCACACCAGCACCATATTTAAACATCTGCGTTTCTTCAGTTTCTTCGATACCGTGATTTATAAATTTATCAATAAACATAGGTATGTGTAATGCTTTCGCGCCAGGAATATCTGTTTCTGGTAAAATAAGATCCACGATGTGATCTAAGGCTTTTCCTTCATCCACAGATAATAGTTCTGGTGTCCAATCCAATATGTACTCTTTTTTACAGCTTTGCAATAGACTGAAAAGGGTGGGAGTAGCAGCAATATATCCTGCTGATAGTCCAATATTTCTTAATGCTTGTCTTCTGTTCATAATACTTAGATTAAGCGTTTTTTTGAATTTGTTCTGCGGCATGATTTGCTGCACGAGCCGTAAAAGCCATGTACGTAAGTGATGGATTTACACAACTCGCTGAGGTCATAAAAGAACCATCGGTAACATAAACATTAGGAACTGCGTGAATTTGGTTATTTCCATTAAGTACAGACGTTTTAGGATCTCTTCCCATACGAGCGGTTCCCATTTCATGAATTCCTAAACCAGGTGCTCCAATATCATCCCAAGGCTGTATATCTGTAAATCCTGCTTTAGAAAGCATATCCATTGCTTGTTGTATCATATCCTTACGCATCTCTAGCTCATTTTCTTTAAACTCGGCATCAAATGTTACGGTAGGTAATCCCCATTCGTCTAGATTATCATAATCGAGCGTCATTTTATTTTCATGATAGGGTAGACACTCACCAAATCCCATTAGTCCGAATCGCCATCCTCCAGGTTCTAATATTTTTTCTTTTAATTCGGCGCCATAACCAAGCTCAGCAATAGTTTCTTCCCAGTTGGATCTGCTAGCTCCTCCCTGATATCCGTAACCTCTTTTAAAATTCTCTTGATCTGTTTCGCCACCAATGTTTCTAAAACGTGGAATGTAAATACCATTAGGTCTTCTTCCTTTATAAAACTTGTCTTTATAGCCATCATATTTTCCAATAGCTCCAGCTTTAAAATGATGGTCCATAATATTATGCCCTAATTCTCCAGAATCATTTCCCATTCCATTCGGAAAACGTTCTGATTTTGATTGCATTAATATACTTGCCGAAGCAATGGCTGAAGCACATAAGAAAATAACTTTGGCTGTAAATTGCATTTTCTCCTTAGTAAGTGTATCAATGACTTCTACTCCAGTAGCTTTCCCAGTTTTATCATCATAGAGTACTTGATGTACGATTGAATTGGGTCGCAAAGTCATATTACCTGTTCTTTCTGCGGCTGGTAAAGTGGATGAATTACTGCTAAAATATGCTCCAAATGGGCATCCACGCATACATCGATTACGATATTGGCAGTTCATTCTGCCTTCAAAAGTCTTGGTTCCGGTAATATGAGCGGTTCTTCCGATGGTTAGCAAGCGATCTTCATAATTTTCTGCGATATTCTTTTTTAGATGCTCTTCTACGCAGTTTAATTCCATGGGTGGCAAAAATTGACCATCTGGTAATTGTTCCAAGCCTAATTTTTCTCCGCTTACTCCAATAAACTCTTCTACTTTATCATACCAAGGTGCAATATCTTTATAGCGTACCGGCCAATCTACAGCAATTCCTTCTTTCTTATTGGCTTCAAAATCAAAATCACACAGTCTATAACTTTGTCTTCCCCACATTAGTGATCTTCCACCTACATGATATCCTCTAATCCAGTCAAAACGTTTAGTTTCATTGTATGGGTGTTTAAGATCATTTACAAAAAAGTGACGGTGTGCTTTATCAGTAACATACCCTGTTCTATGTTGTTTAGGTTGTTCGGCAATTTCTTCTCGAGAAGGTTCTCCTTTAAATTCGTAATCCCACGGATCATCATTAGCAGTGGTGTAATCGTCGATATGCGTTACCATACGACCTCTTTCTAATACGAGTGTTTTTAAACCTTTTTCACAAAGTTCTTTAGCAGCCCAGCCACCACTAATTCCTGTTCCAACGACAATAGCGTCAAATTGAGGTTCTTGTTCCATACTTTTTTGATGTTTACAGACAGTCTATACGTTACATTAAAAGATGAGAGATTGCGATCAATCTTCTCATTTTATGTTAAAATAAATTAATCTCGAATCAAGCTGATCATTGCTTAATTGAGTACGCTCTGATAGTAGTTTTTTGTTTGTCTGTTTTCTTCTTGTTCTCGAAGAAAGGTATTTTGAAAAATGAAAAATTATAGATTCATCTTTCAATTGTTATTGTTTGCACAATTTTGCTTCTAATATAAGAAGTTTGTTTCTGTATTAACAATAAAATTAACAAATCATTAATTAAATTAGCTGTGTTTTATGAACTATTCAATTTTGGGGTTATGGCTAAGCTAAATAGAAGAAAAGCAATTCAGAATATATCTTTGGGTTTTGGAGCATTGAGTATCAGTGGTTCAGCGTTTGGGAAAACGATATCACAAGATTTTTCGAGAACTTTTTCGGATAGATTAAAAGGAAATGTAAATCATGCAGTTTGTAGATGGTGTTATCAGAGTATACCATTAGAAGAATTCGCAGAAAAGTGTAAAAGCATTGGGATCAAGGCTATTGATCTTTTAAAACCGGAAGAATGGGAAGTAGTGCAAAAAAAAGGACTTTCTTGTTCTGTAGCTACGGATACATTTGCTAGTATTACAGAGGGTTTTAATGATGAGAAGAATCATGAAAAATTACAAAAGCAATATATAGAGCTTATTTCCAAAGCTTCTCATGCAGGAGTACAACAGGTGATTGTGTTTTCTGGAAATAGGAATGGGATCTCTGATGAAGAGGGTTGGGAGCAATGTGCTAAAGGATTAGCACCTTTGGTGAAGCATGCAGAGAAGAATAATATTACGTTAATCATGGAACTGCTAAATAGTAAGGTTGATCATGCAGATTACCAATGTGATCATACTCCTTGGGGTGTTCAACTTGTGGATAAGATAGGTTCTGATAGTTTTAAATTGTTATATGATATTTATCATATGCAAATTATGGAAGGAGATATTATTGCTACCATTAGAAAGTACAAAGAGTATATATCGCACTATCATACAGGAGGTGTGCCAGGAAGACATGAAATAAATGACTCACAAGAATTAAATTATCCTGCAATTTTGAAAGCAATTGTGGAAACTGGATTCAAGGGATATGTAGCCCAAGAATTTATCCCTACTTATGAGGATAATCTGGCAGCCCTTAAAGAGGGAATACTAATATGTGATGTATAATTTTTGATCGTACTAGAATAGATCAATCCTTAATATTTTTTTAACAAAAACAGACTCAAATGGCTAAATACCCACTTATCTATGTGGGGAGAGGGTACATATATAGGTAGGGGTTTCATGTAAGATATAATACAAAGGGGTACTTATATAGGTGGGGCATTGTTTGTAAAAGGATTATGAGGGGTACTTCCAATAGTGGGTTAGGGTACCTCAGAGCTTAGTGCAACCTAGTAAAAAGCAAAGTGACACTAAGTTTAGAGGAAAGTGAGACTTCCCTTTTAGCTTCGACCATCTTAGTAATGAGGGTAGGAAGAGGGGACTTCAGAAGTAGAGGGAGGGTACTTAACAAGTACCCCTAGTTGGTAAAAAAAACTTAATATTTTAACTTTTTGAATGCAGTTTAAACCACTTCAGTTACACCTTTGTTCCTAAATGATGGTTTTTAGATCCTGCACCACATTTATATTATGGCGTAAATATGCGAAAAGGATAAATAAAATAATCATAGCTACCGTAAACCCTAATAAGTTTCCATTTTTACTACTAGATACCTTTTTGGAAGTTTTTAAATAAGCTTTGGATAATTTTTTAGTGTATTTAGAAACTAAAGCAAAAGCAGGTGCAAAAATCAATACTACTATTAGCATATCGATTAGCACCAAAAGATAGCCTTGTTCATGAATTTGTTTTTTTACAAGTTTAATAACAAATTCGTTAATCAAAGCTGCGCAAAGAACAGCAATAGCATAGATCGCAAATTTAGTGAGTTGTCTATTATTCATGGGGCATTTTCCTATAATTACTTCATCGTAAAAATAGGAAAATGTTTGTGACTTCTCCCCAAGAAATTTATTTATAAAGGAATATTGCCGTGTTTTCTTTTTGGTTGATGGATCTCCTTATTTTCTAGCATGCTAAATCCTTTGATCAATTTTCTTCTGGTATCTTCTGGTAAGATCACTTCATCTACGAATCCGCGCTGTGCGGCTCTGTAAGGATTCGCAAAAGTATCTGCATACTCAGTTTCTTTTTCTGCTAATTTTGCTGCTGGATCATCCGCAGCTTTGATTTCTTTTCTAAAGATAATTTCACTAGCTCCTTTGGCACCCATAACCGCTATTTCGGCAGTTGGCCAAGCAAAATTAAGATCTGCACCAATGTGTTTAGAATTCATTACGTCATAAGCTCCTCCGTAAGCTTTTCTCGTAATTACTGTTACCTTAGGAACAGAAGCTTCGCTTAAGGCATATAGTAATTTGGCTCCATGGACAATAATACCATTCCATTCCTGATCAGTTCCTGGTAAAAATCCTGGAACATCCACCAATACCAATAAAGGAATATTGAAACAATCACAGAAACGTGTAAAACGAGCAGCTTTTTTAGAACTATTTACATCTAAAACTCCTGCTAAAAACATAGGTTGATTCGCCACAATACCAACACTTTTACCTCCAATTCTGGCAAAACCTACAATAATATTTTCGGCGTAGTTTTTATGAATCTCAAAGAAAGAATCTTCATCAATAATTCCACCAATCACCTCATGCATATCATAAGGTTTGTTAGGATTTTCGGGAATGATATCTGCTAGAACAGCTCTTTTCTCGTCACCTAAGGTATACGGAAGCGCTTTTGTGGTTTCTTTATTGTTTTGTGGTAAATAACTCAGTAATGTTTTAAGATCTTCTAAACACTGAATGTCATTAGAAGAAGTGATATGCGCTACACCAGATTTTGTAGAATGTGTGCTTGCACCTCCTAATTCTTCAGAAGTAACTTCTTCATTAGTCACTGTTTTTACTACATTAGGTCCTGTTACAAACATGTAACTAGTATCTTCTACCATTAATGTGAAATCAGTAATCGCAGGAGAATATACGGCACCACCAGCACAAGGTCCCATAATGGCAGAGATCTGAGGAATAACACCAGAAGCTTGTACGTTTCTATGGAAAATGTCTGCATATCCACCCAAAGATCGCACTCCTTCCTGAATTCTAGCACCTCCAGAATCATTTAGTCCAATAATTGGCGCTCCCACGTTAACCGCTAAGTCCATAACCTTACAGATTTTCTCGGCATGTGTTTCGGATAAGGCTCCTCCAAATACGGTGAAATCTTGTGCAAAAACATAGACCAATCGTCCGTTTACAGTTCCATATCCTGTAACGACACCATCACCATAGTATATTTCATCTTGCATACCAAAATCAGTAGTTCTGTGAGTAACCAGAATACCAATTTCTTCAAAAGACCCTTCATCCAAGAAGTATGAGATACGTTCCCTAGCGGTTAGTTTCTTTTTTTGGTGTTGCTTTTCGATACGCTGTTTACCACCACCAAGATGTGCCTGATCAATCTTTTCTTGTAAAACTTTTATTTTCGAGTTCATATCTAGTGTGTTGGTAATCTTAGTTGTTTTTGATCTTCTTGATATTGTCGTAATGCTATCAATGCAGCAATTCTGGCTTCTTCTTGCATTTCTGTTTTCAGAGCATCAGCGGTATAATATTTCTTTACAAAATGAGTGTCGAAATTTCCTGATCTAAAGGCTTCGTGTTGGCATACAAATTTTCCAAAGGATAAGGTAGTCTGCACACCTTTTACTTGATAGTGATCAATAGCTTTGATCATTAATTCGATTGCTTCTTCTCGTGTTTCTCCATAAGTGATTAATTTGGATAGCATTGGATCATAGTAAATAGGAATATCCATTCCTTCTGCGTACCCATTATCTACACGAATACCATCACCAACGGGTATTTGATAGGTTTCCAGATTTCCAACACTTGGTAAGAAATCATTCATAGGGTCTTCTGCATAGACTCTTAATTCTAATGCATGTCCTTTAATGGTTAAATCTTCCTGTTTGATGTTTAACTTTTCACCTCTGGCAACTTTGATCTGTAGTTCTACAAGATCCACCTCAGTGATTAATTCAGTTACTGGATGTTCTACTTGTAGACGTGTATTCATCTCTAAGAAGTAGAAGTTGTGCTGCTCATCCAATAAAAATTCTACTGTTCCGGCACCCACATAATCACAAGCTTTAGCTACTCTAACCGCAGCTTCTCCCATTTTAGTTCTCAATTCTGGACTTAGTACAGCAGAAGGAGCTTCTTCCACTACTTTCTGGTGTCTTCTTTGTACACTACATTCTCTTTCAAAAAAGTGTAATACATTTCCATGGGTATCAGCCATCACCTGAATCTCGATATGTCTTGGAGAACCTACATATTTCTCGATAAAAACAGAACCATCACCAAAGGCAGAAACAGCCTCACTAATGGCACGTTGCATTTGAGATTCTAGATCTTCTTCCTTTTCTACTACACGCATTCCTTTTCCTCCACCACCAGCAGAAGCTTTGATCAAAATAGGAAACCCGATTTCTCTGGCAATTTCTTTAGCTTTTTCAGGATCTGTGATCGCTTCTTCGATACCTGGTACCATAGGGATGTCATATGCTTTAACCGCTTCTTTTGCCGCTAGCTTACTTCCCATAACTTCAATCGCTTTGGACTTAGGTCCAATAAAAATGATATCATTCTTTTCTACTTCCGAAGCAAAATCAGCATTTTCACTTAAGAATCCATATCCAGGATGTATAGCATCCACGTTTAATTCTTTGGCGATTTCAATAATCTTATTTCCTAATAAATAAGATTCACTAGAAGGAGCTTCACCAACGCAAACGGCTTCATCGGCAAATGCCACATGTGGTGAGTTCCTATCTATAGTAGAATAGATAGCTACCGTTTTAATCCCCATTTTGCTAGCCGTTTTCATTACCCGTATAGCAATCTCGCCTCTATTAGCGACCAATATTTTTTTCATAATCGTTTAGAACTTATGATAGATTTATAATTAGTGTGATAAGAACTATTATTCGAACTCGATTAATAGTTTTCCTTTATCTACTGCATCTCCTTTTTCGACTTCGATGGATTTAATAGTTCCTGCTCTTGGCGAAGTAATGATATTTTCCATTTTCATGGCTTCCAACACTAATAGATAGTCTTCCTCTTCAACTGTTTGTCCAACGGCTACCTGAATATCTATAATTAATCCTGGCATTGGAGATTTGATAGAATTTACTTGTTTAGAAGCACCAACAGAAAATCCCATTTCTGCAATCATCATCTCTAATGAATCAGCAATGTCCACTTCATAGGTATTAGAGTTTACTTTTATGCTGTATTTCTTATTGTTGAAATCTGATTGGATGATCTCACTATGATACGATTTGTTCTTGTCGAGAAGATGAAATTTTGAATCAGAAGTCTGGATAATATCCGTTTTGGAGACTTCTTCCTGGTCTATAGTATATTCAAAATCCTTATTTACTTTTACCTTATATGTTGCATTCATAAATAATCATTCATTTGGTGGATAAATATAGGTATTTATATTCAGCATAGGGATTTCTTGTGAAATTTTTAAAAATTGTTTCATAAAGGGTGTCTTTTCTGAGAAAATGAAAAAAAGAAAGTACTGCGTATTTTAGAGGGTGGGGTTGCAAAAAGGTGTCAAAAGGGTTTCATTGTGGTAGCAAATAAATTATCTTGTATTTTTGAAACTAATAAACCTTTTGTCATACACGATTAAAACCTAATATTCCTTTTGAAACTTTTATACCCTATCATTTTTATCTTTTTAAGTACGATACAATGCTTTGGTCAATCCCATGATAGTTTGGCTACTGTTTTGAAATATAAAATAGAAAGCGCTACGACAGATTCTGCACGAATTAGTTATAAAATACAATTGATAGAACAAATGCGTCGTTTTGATGTGGATACCACCAGAATTATAATCAACGATGTATTAGAACAACTTAAAAATATCCAAAGTCCGAAATCATATCATAAGAGTAATGAGGCGCAGGCTATCAATTATCTTGGTATTCTAGATATCAAACAAGGTAAAATAGAAAATGCTTTGGAGAATTATCTGAACGCACTTAATATCAGTGAAACTATAAATGACTCAACTACGATTGGATTTTCATTACATAATTTGGGCATGTTTTACAGACGCCAAAAAGATTTTAAAAAATCAAAACAGTATTTTAAAAATGCAATTACAATCAAAGAAAAGTTAGATGATATCGAAAGTTTGGCAGTATCTCATCATATGTTGGCAGTTGCCTATTATGAAAATAAACAACTAGATTCTTCCAGAAATCATTTGGCTATAGTTAAAGGTTTACCTTGCTCTGCTCTTAGAAAATCGAAAGCGAATGGAAGTTTAGCGGCAGTGTATTATTCAAATAAAGAGTATGATAAAGCCATTCAGATCTATAAAGAAAACATTGGTATTTCTAAAAAAGCAAAAGATTTGAATGAGTTAAGCGTAAGTTATTTAAATGTAGCAGTGTTATACAATGCTTTACAACAATATGACAATGCCGTTCCATATTTAGATAGTGCTATTGCAGAAGCTAAAAAGATCAAAAATAATGGACTATTAAGAACGCAGTACTATAGTAAAAGTAATCTGAATGAAACTAGGGGAGCGTATGAGCAAGCATTACAAGATTACAAGATCTATAAAATGTATAATGATTCTATTAATAATACAGAAAAAACCAAACGTATTACAGAATTAGAGCTCAATTATAAATTTGATAAAGAAAAGCAGGCAAGTGAATTACGATTGGAAAATGAAACCTCTAAGAAGCAATTGTACTTATTACTTTTTGTAATTGCAACTATTATGGGAGGTATTATTTTCTGGTTGACACGTAAAAACGCAAAGCAACGAATAGCCTTATCAAATAAAGAGTTAGCAACTGAGCAATTAGAAAAAGTAAAAGCAGAATTGGCATTAGTTACGAAAGAAAAAGAATTGAGGAATGCAGTTATAGAAAATTCTTTACGACAAGAAGTATTGAGTAAAACTTTGGGTGATATTAAAGATATTATCAAACTAGAAAATGAAAAAGAACGTAAAGCTGCTTTACAATCATTATCAGCATCCTTACTTTCGGAAAAAGCAACTACCACCAGTACTACAGATCTAAAATCTTATATGGATACCGTAAGTATGGATTTTAAAGTGATTTTGGATAATAAATTTCCCGATTTAAAAGAAAAAGAAAAAGAGTTATTGTGTTTAATGACCTTAGGACTCAATGCTACGGAGATTAGTAAACTACAAAACAATACCGTTTCAGCCATTAAGTCTGCACGCTCTCGTATTCGTAAAAAAATAGGAGTAGATTCTAAACAAGACATTATCGAGTTTATTAAGAATTCCAATATTTAATTAGTCCATAATTTTACTGCAGGAGTTATGATGTCATACTGAGCCTGTCGAAGTATAACTTTAGAACTTCTCTTTTTGGGCTTCGAGAACCTCAGCCCTCGATGAGCATGTACTCTTTGGTTTTCGAAGGATCTCAGTTCTAGATGTGTTCGGACCCTGAGGTTCTCGAAGGGTCTCACACCTTGATATGTATATATCTTCAGTCCTAGATATGATGAGGTCGGGCTTCGAGAGCCTCAGCCCTCGATGTGTATGGCCCCTTAATTACTAAAAAGGTCAAATTTTGAATATAACATATCGTCAGTTCGAGTGTCCCGATGTATATCGGGATGTATCGAGAACCAATTCTAGTCTTCATCATGTCGGGCTTCGAGAGCCTCAGCCCACGATACGAGTGAACTCTCAAGTTCTCGAAGGGACCGATATAGCAACTATAAAGAAAAGGAAAACAAACCTGCAACCCCAAAAACACCCCGTTGCATCCCTTTTGCAACCCCTAAATTCTTTGTAGCCCTTAAAATCCTGTTAATTTTGCACTCGATTTTAAGAATTTATTTCAACTCTTTTTTTAATAAAAAGCCCCTTATGAAATGAGCCATTAAAATGATTTTTATTGAACTGATCATTACTATTGGTGAATTCCATCTGGCTGATAAACCTTATACAAGCAACAGATGAAACACTTTTACATTACACTATTTTTTATTGTTAGTTTTTTTACTGCTGGATTTGCTCAAAATGAATTTATTACCACTTGGCAAACCACAACAGCTAATGAAAGTATTACCATTCCCACTACAGGATCTGGATATAATTATTCAGTTGATTGGGGTGATGGAACTTTAGAAACGGGTTTTACAGGAAATGCTACCCATGAATATGCTGTAGCAGATACCTATACCGTTAAAATTACAGGGGATTTTCCAAGGATTTACTTTGCAAAAGCGGGTGATAAAGATAAAATTAGAACCATAGAACAGTG
Organism: Aquimarina sp. 433; assembly: GCF_054054605.1. Classification (NCBI taxonomy): domain Bacteria; kingdom Pseudomonadati; phylum Bacteroidota; class Flavobacteriia; order Flavobacteriales; family Flavobacteriaceae; genus Aquimarina; species Aquimarina sp. 433. Next base: position 111,764 of record NZ_JBSWZK010000005.1, on the reverse strand, counting down.
GGGGACTATTCGATGGACTAGTATGGGAAACGCTTTTGATGGATGTTCGCAATTGATATTGAATGCAGATGATACCCCAGATTTATCTTTGGTTACTAATCTATCTTCAATGTTTGAAGATGCAAGTAGTTTAATGGATACTAAGGGTAGTATTAGAGACTGGGATGTTAGTGCGATTAGAGATATGACGGGCATGTTTGCGTCTGCAAATGATTTTGGTCAAGACTTAGGTAATTGGGATATTTCTAATGTTACTAGTATGGTAAGTATGTTTTTTAGGAGTGGTTTATCTACTGAAAACTATGATGCTACTTTAATTGGTTGGGCTAGCTTGGATGTAGGTGAAACCATACCTTCTAATATTTCGGTTGATTTTGGGAGCAGCACTCACTGTTTAGGTACTTTCGCTTTGAATACATTAACATCAACACCAAATAACTGGATGGTTTTAGATCGGGGATTCAATTGTGATGATAGCGACGCATTTATAACTACCTGGAGGACTTCTTCAAATAATGAGACCATTACGATTCCAACTATAGGCTCAGGATATGAATATTATGTAGATTGGGGAGATGGTTCGGTTGAAACTATAGAAACAGGCGATGCAACTCATCAATATATCTCAGGTCCTGGCGATTACCAAATTAGAATATGGGGTAATTTTCCACGAGTCTATTTTAACAATAATGGAGATAGAAATAAAGTTATTTCCGTAGATCAATGGGGAACGAACAAATGGCAAAGTTTTGAATCTGCCTTTAATGGAGCAACTAATCTAGTACTAAATGCCACGGATATACCAAACCTATCTGAAGTTGAGAATTTAAGCAGAATGTTTCAATCTACAACAAATTTTGTTGATAATGGTGGAAGGATGAAGGATTGGGATGTAAGTGGTATTGAAGATATGTCCAATATGTTTACGGATTCAAATTTTAATGAAAATATTGAAAACTGGGATACTAGCAATTTAAGTAATTGGGTTGATATGTTCTCAGGGGCGATTAATTTTGATCAAAATTTAGGAAATTGGGATTTAAGTAAAATAGCGGATAGAAGTTTTATTACTTTTTTTACCCTTTCTGAGGAAAATTATATTAAAACATTAAATGGTTGGGGGATTGATGATAGTGGAATGGATGGAGATGGTATTGATGATATTCCTTTTGAGGTTTTACTAATTTTTCAGCAACTAACTAGCTATTGTTTGGGTATGCAAGCAGAGGCTAACTTAACTTCAGATCCCTATAACTGGCAGGTTATTGGTGTAAGTGAAAATTGTGATAATGCTTTTATCACTACCTGGCAAACCACAGCAGCAAATGAAACCATCACCATACCTACAACTGGATCTGGATATGATTACCATATCGATTGGGGAGATGGTACTGTAGAAACTGGTTTTACAGGAAATGCTACACATGAATATGCTACCGCAGATACTTATACCGTTAAAATTACAGGGGATTTCCCAAGGTTTTATTCTCCAGGAATGGGAGGGTATTTTACTAATGCAGCCAAGATTCAATCCATAGAACAATGGGGCACGCAACAGTGGGAAAGTATGGAAAATGCTTTTGATAGTACAACCAATTTGGTGATTAATGCTACCGATGTTCCAGATCTGAGTATGGTAACCAGTATGCAAGGAATGTTCTTTTTAAATTCTAGTCTTGTTGATAACGGTGGTGCTATAAGCACATGGGATGTAAGTAATGTGCAGGATATGGGGTACCTATTTAGAAATACTCCCTTTAATGAGGATATCAGTAGTTGGAATACTCAGAATGTTACCAATATGAGTAATATGCTGGCTAACTGTCCAAATTTTGATCAAAATCTTGGTAATTGGGATATTAGCAGTGTAACTAATATGTCTGATATGTTGGTTACCTCAGGACTTTCTTTAGCTAATTATGATGCTACCTTACTTGGTTGGGCAACGGACTTTAGTGGAAATACAACTGATGGAATTGATGATATTCCTGCTAATATTACTTTTCATGCAGGTTCTAGCAGCTATTGCTTAGGAGTGGATGCTCATAATACGCTTACAAGTGCACCTTACAATTGGACCATAAGCGATGATGGAACCACTTGTGCTTCTACAGATTTTTTTATTACCACTTGGCAAACCACTTCAGATAATGAAAGTATTACCATTCCAACGTTTGAAAATGGATATAACTATTCAGTTGATTGGGGAGATGGAACTGTTGAATATGGATTTACAGGAAATGCAAGTCATGAATATGCTACTGCAGGAACTTATGTAGTTAAAATCAATGGTGACTTTCCTAGAATATACTTTTCTGGAAACACATCTATTGCAACAAAAATTTTAAGTGTAGAACAGTGGGGAACTATTGCCTGGAATTCCATGTCTGATGCGTTTAATGGATGTTCTAATTTAGTAATCAATGCGACGGATGCTCCAGACTTAAGTAATGTTGTTTTATTAAGTCAAATGTTTGCGGCTTGTACTTCTCTTACGAATGAAGATTTTAATCATTGGAATCTCTCAAGCGTAACAAAGATAAACGGAATGTTTGCAGGCGCAACAAACTTTAATGGTAGTATCAACGAATGGGATGTGAGTAATGTTGATAACATGGAGGCAGTTTTTGGAGGAACAGGATTGTTTAACCGGGATTTGAGTGATTGGGATGTATCTAATGTTGTTGATATGGGATTCATGTTTTTTAACGCTACAGGTTTTGATCAAAGTCTTGGTGCATGGGATATATCTAGTTTAAGAATCACAACCGGAATGTTTAGTAATGTAGGGCTTTCTACAGCTAGTTATGACGCAACTTTAATGGGTTGGGCAAGCTTAGATACTGGAGAAACACAAATACCTACAGGAATTTCTATTGTTACAAATCACCTAACGTATTGTCTTGGAGTAGATGCGCACAATACGTTAACCAGTGCTCCCTATAATTGGTCTATTACCGATGCAGGAACTACTTGTGCTTCCACAGATTTCTTTATTACCACTTGGGAAATAGCCACAAATAATGAAGAAATAGCACTTCCTATCACAGATACGGGGCTGGATTTTATAGTAGATTGGGGAGATGGTATGATTACCAATGAAACCGAAGAGGCTTACCATACCTATGCGAATGCAGGAACGTACACCATCCGTATTTCAGGAAACTTTAATCGTATGCGTTTTAATGGAAATGCAGATAGGAATAAAATCCAAACCATAGAACAATGGGGAAGCAATACTTGGACTTCTATGGAGGATGCTTTTAACGGTTGTACGAATTTAGAAGTGAAAGCAGTGGATAGTCCGGATTTATCAAATGTTACTTCACTTGAATCGATGTTTCGCTCATGCCATTCCTTAGATAAAGATTTCAATGTTGATTTTTCTGGATGGGATACCAGCGGGGTTGAAAATTTTACCTGGGCATTTGCAGATGCGATCGCATTTAACAGTAGTAGTATTACTAATTGGGATGTAAGCGAAGCAACCCGCTTTGATTTTATGTTCCTAAGTGCTACCTCTTTTGATCAAGATTTAAGTCAATGGGATATTAGCAGTGCCACGAGTATGGACACAATGCTTCGAGATGCAGGAATGTCTACAGAGAATTATGACGCGACTTTAATCGGTTGGGCGACTTTAGAAACGGGAGAAACACAAATTCCTAGTGATATTGTATTAGATGTTGATGCCACCTATTGTTTAGGAGAAGCTGCCAGAAACACATTAACAAGTACCTTGTATAATTGGCTCATCTTTGATGAAGGAGCTGTTTGCTCAGCAACAGATTTCTTTGTTACTACTTGGCAAACGACTACAGCGAATGAAGTAATCACTATTCCTATTAGAAGTACAGAAACTTATAATTATAGCGTAGACTGGGGAGATGGAACTATAGAAACGGGTCTTACAGGAAATGTAACACATACATTTGCAACAGCAGGAATCAAAACTATAAAGATAACAGGAGACTTCCCAGCGCCATTTTTTACAAGATTAACAGGTGGTGATGAAGGTAAATTGTTAACTGTAGAACAATGGGGTACACAACAATGGACTTCAATGCAGAATGCTTTTCAGGGTTGCTATAACTTAAAATTGAATGCTGATGATATTCCTGATTTATCACAGGTAACAAATATGTCAAGTATGTTCAGGGATTGTACTAACCTCGAAGACTTAAAGGATGTAATGAATTCTTGGGATATGAATACTATCGAGTCTATTTCTTCTATGTTTAAAGAGTGTACTCTATTTGATGAGAATATCGGGAGTTGGACATTTAATAGTTTAACTGCAGCTTTTAATGCCTTTGAGGGTGCTGTAACTTTTAACCAGAATATTTCAAACTGGGATGTGAGTAAAGTAGATCAATTAGACGCGATGTTTAAGGATGCTACTTCTTTTAATCAACCAATCGGGAATTGGACTTTAGGAGTTGTAGATTATATAGATAGAATGTTCCAGGGAGCAACCGCTTTTAATCAGGATTTAAGTAATTGGGATTTTAGTAATGTGTATGATGCAGGAAACATGTTCGAAGGTGCTTCATCCTTTAATCAGGATCTTTCTAATTGGGATATTAGTAATGTAGAATCATTAGATAACTTTTTTATCGGTTCGGGAATGTCTCAGGAAAATTATGACAACACTTTGATCGGATGGGCAACTTTAGAAGCTGGAGAAACTACAATCCCAGCTAATTTAACACTGGATGCTACGGTTGCTCATTGTTTAAGTGTCGATGCAGTAAATACGCTAACCAACGCACCTTATAATTGGACCATCAATGATGGAGGACAAGGATGTGTTGACCCAGTGATAACTTTATTAGGAGATAATCCACAAGTAATAGAAAGAGGTGATGCGTATACAGAGCTAGGTGCTGAAGTTACCTATGGTGCAATAGTAACAATCAATGCAACTTCTGTAAATACAGATGTGGTAGGTAGCTATTCGGTTGCTTATGATGCTGTAAATACGGTATCGGGAGCCACTGCAACACAAGTAACCAGGACTGTGGAGGTTGTAGATACTACCGCTCCAGTAATTACCTTAAACGGGCTAAATCCACAAATCATTGAATTAGGAGATCCGTATGTAGAACTGGGAGCAACAACCGATGATGGTAGTCCAGTAACTTTAGATACTAATATTGGTCTCTTGGTTAGTGATGTAGGTACATATTCGGCAATGTATTTTGCTGTAGATGCTTATGGTAATAGTTCTACAGTATTTAGAACAGTAGAAGTGGTAGACACTACCGCTCCAGTAATTACCTTAAGCGGAGCAAATCCACAAATCATTGAATTAGGAAATCCGTATGTAGAACTGGGAGCAACAACCGATGACGGTAGTCCAGTAACTTTAGATACTAATATTGGTCTCTTAGTTAGTGATGTGGGTACATATTCGGCAATGTATTTTGCCGTGGATGCTTATGGTAATAGTTCTACAATATTTAGAACTGTAGAAGTGGTAGATACTACCGCTCCAGTAATTACCTTAAACGGACCAAATCCACAAATCATAGAATTAGGAGATTCGTATGTAGAACTGGGAGCAACAACCGATGACGGTAGTCCAGTTACTTTAGATACTAATATTGGTCTCTTAGTTAGTGATGTGGGTACATATTCCGCAATATATTTTGCCGTGGATGCTTATGGTAATAGTTCTACAGTATTTAGAACAGTAGAAGTGGTAGACACTACCGCTCCAGTAATTACCTTAAACGGACCAAATCCACAAATCATAGAATTAGGAAATCCGTACGTAGAGTTGGGAGCAACCACCGATGATGGTAGTCCAGTAACTTTAGATACTAATATTGGTCTCTTGGTTAGTGATGTAGGTGCGTATTCTGCAATGTATTTTGCAGCAGATGCTAGTGGTAATAGTTCCACAGTATTCCGAACAGTAGAGGTGGTAGATACGACTAATCCAACCGTGGTATGTCAAAATATAACCGTACAACTAGATGACACAGGAAATGCTAGTATTACCGCGGCTATCATCGATAACGGTTCTACAGATCTTTCAGGCATAGTATCACTAGCAATTGATGTGACTGATTTGGATTGTACAAACGTTGGAGACAACATGGTTACCCTAACGGTTACCGATGCTAACGGAAATACAGATATGTGTATGGCTACTGTTACGGTAGAAGATTCCATTTCTCCAGAATTTGATATAACCACAGTACCAACAGATATGGAAGTGCCTTTTGATACAGGTGATATGTATACGTTGGCTGATTTTACTACTGATGTAGTGGTGACTGACAATTGTGATAGTAACAGTGTGTTTGCGACGACGATTACACAGAGTCCTGTGGCAGGTACATTATTAGCAGCAGGGGATCATGTCATTACACTAATAGCAACAGATGATAATTCGAATATAGAAACAGTTTCTTTTACGATTACTGTATCCGCGATATTGAGTGTAGAAGAAAATGAAGAGTATCTGTTCACGATATATCCAAATCCAGCGAAAGATCAGGTTTGGATCACTGGATTACAAGGTGAAGCAGAAGTAACGATTTCAGATATCAATGGTCGCATATTAAGAACAATAAAAGTGATGAACGATCAAGCGATTTCTACCACGGATTTATCTGAAGGAGTGTATTTGATTACGATAGAACAAAATGATATCAATCAAACCATGAGATTGATGAAGAATTAGAATACTAAATAATCATCGGCAAAAGGAAGTGTTACAAAGTTAAGGGGTTGTAACATGGAAATTTGCCAAACAAAACCATCCGCCTCAGACGGATGGTTTTTTGTTTATAGTATTTTGCAACCCCTTTGCAACCCCTGTTTTCTTGGTAAAACTTAATATCTTGTTAATTTTGCACTCGATTTTAAAAAATGTATATCAACTCTTTTTCTAAAAGACCCCTTAATATGAAACACATTTACACTGCACTTTTTTTGATTGTTAGCTCTTTTACTGTAGGATTTGCTCAGGATGAGTTTATAATTACTTGGCAAGCCACTGATGATCAAAAAGAACTTTCTATACCCACCTCTGGATCTGGCTATAATTATACTGTAGATTGGGGAGATGGAGTTATAGAATCCAATCAAACAGGAATTAGTTTTCATACATACGCAAGTAATGGTATTTATACTGTGAAAATACAGGGAGTATTTCCTTCGATAACCTTTGGTAACAATCCTGATTTTAGAGTTCCAGCTCAATTAGTATCCGTAGAACAATGGGGATCAAATGCCTGGACGGATATGACCAGAGCGTTCTCAGGTTGTACAAACCTAGTGATTAATGCTACAGATATACCAGATTTAAGTAATACTACTTCTTTGGAAAAAATGTTTGATGGGACTACCAACTTTGTGGATAATGGAGGACAACTTGGAAATTGGAATGTGTCAACTATTGAAAACATGATCGATATGTTCAGAAATTCTGGAATGAATGTAAATATAGGGTTATGGAATGTGGGAAACGTAATAGATTTTACAGGGATGTTTACCGGAAATACCGCATTTAATCAAAATATAGATGGTTGGAATATTGGGGAGTTTGTGACTGGTACTATAAATATGAGGGCTATGTTTGACTCTGCTAGTAGTTTTAATAGTCCTTTAAATACATGGGATATAAGTAGAGTCATAAACATGTCAAGTATGTTTGGGTTTGCTACAGCGTTTAATCAGCCTCTTGATAATTGGGATACGAGTAGCGTAGAGAATATGGGAGGAATGTTTTTTGGAGCATCAGACTTTGATCAAAATGTTGGTGATTGGAATCTTTCTAGCGTAACCGCTATGGGGGCTATGTTCCAGTTAGCTGGACTTTCCACAACAAATTATGATGCTACCTTAATTGGTTGGGCTACACAAGATGCGGGAGAAACGATACCATCAAATATTAGCATCAGTTTTGAAGGAAGTCAATATTGTATTGGAGAAGCAGCAAAGAATACATTAACCAGTGTTCCTTATAATTGGTCTATCATAGATGATGGTGCAGCGTGTGCTTCTACAGACTTTTTTATAACCACATGGCAGACCACTACAGATAATGAAAGTATTACTATACCGACTACAGGAGCTGGATATAATTATGCAGTAGATTGGGGAGATGGTACTATTGAAACAGGATTTACGGGAAATGCAACACATGAATATTCAACTTCAGGAAACTATACAGTAAAAATTATTGGAGATTTCCCAAGAATTTTCTTTAATAATCAAGGGGATAGAAAAAAAATTATGTCGATTGAGCAATGGGGAGATCAAGAATGGCAAAATATGGCACAAGCTTTTAATGGCTGTGAAAACTTAAAATTAGAAGCAACTGATTTACCTAACCTTAGCCAAGTAATCAATGCTACTAGAATGTTTGCAAATACAACAAATTTCGAAGATTTAGGAGGAGTTATTGGTCAATGGAATACTGGAAATATTAATAACATGAACGCCATGTTTATTAGTTCTGGATTTAATGAAGAAATAGGAAATTGGGATGTATCTAAAGTAACTAATTTTAGTGGGATGTTTTATGATTGTCCTAATTTTAATCAAAACTTAGCTAATTGGGATTTAAGTGAAGCAGTTAACATGCGCTCTTTTATAAGTACCACTTCACTAGCTACAAGTAGTTTCTCAATGGAAAATTACGATAAAACCTTAAAAGGTTGGGCAACACTCACTACAGGAGAAACAAGAATTCCTAGAGATCTTGTTGTAGGTGTTAATTTAACCAGATATTGCGATGCATTTGTAGAACGTAATTTATTAGTTAGTGACTACGGTTGGAGAATCTCTGATCTTGGTTTAGGGTGCCCAGAAAATGATAAATTTATAACCACATGGGAAGTTGCAGCTGGTGAAACTATCACGATACCTACATTTAGTGGAGAATCATATCGTTATGTAGTAGAATGGGGAGATAATACAACCAGTGCAGCCGTAGATGATACACCATTATCACATACTTATGAATTTGGTAGAACTTATAGGGTGAAAATAACAGGAGAGTTCCCAAGAATTTATTTTAACAATACGGGTAGTAGAAACAAAATTATTTCCATAGATCAATGGGGAACACAGCAATGGGATAGTATGAATCGTGCTTTTGCTGGTTGTAGTAACTTAGTGTTAAATGCTGATGACGTACCAGATTTATCAACCACAACAGACATCTCATTTATGTTCGCTGGGGCGACTTCTTTTGAGGATCATAAAGACATTATGAATAGTTGGGATGTTTCGAACATTAGCAATATGTGGGGTGTTTTTGATACTGCTACGGCTTTTAATGAAAATATAACTTCATGGAATGTTGGAAATGTGACCAATTTTAGTAGAATGTTCTATCAAAGTGGTTTTTCTCAAAATATAGGTGGTTGGAATATTGGGGAACAGGTTACAGGTACTATAAATATGACCGAAATGTTTGCTAGAGCAACATCCTTTAACCAGGATCTTAGCAATTGGGATATGAGCAAGGTAAGTAGCTTAAGAGAAATGTTTCGACAAAACTTTGGTTACGATCAATCACTAGGGGATTGGGATATATCGAGTGTGACAGATATGAGAAATATGTTGTTTAGTTCAGGATTATCGACAGAAAATTATGATCAGACCTTAATCGGTTGGACAACATTAGATGCAGATGAGACTCAAATCCCAGTGGGAATTACATTTAATGCAGGAAATAGTACCTATTGCTTAGGAGAATCGGCACGAAATACTTTAACTGCTGCACCTTATAATTGGATAATCAACGATATGGGGCAAGCTTGTATAACCCCAATAATTACTCTATTAGGAGATAATCCACAAGTAATAGAAAAAGGAGATATGTATACCGAATTAGGAGCTGAAGTTACCTATGGAGCTACGTTAACTATCAATTCGGCGTCTGTAAATACAAATCAAGTGGGTAGTTATACGGTTACTTATGATGCTATAAATACAGTTTCTGGTGAAACTGCAATGCAAGTAACCAGAACAGTAGATGTCGTAGATACTACCGCACCAATAATTACCTTAAATGGAGCAAATCCACAAACTATAGAATTAGGAGCTGGATATACTGAGTTAGGAGCGACTACCGATGATGGATCTGCGGTAAGTATTGATACTTCAGAATTTATGGATGCAGTAGGAAGTTATACGATCTATTATGACGCTACCGATGCTGCTGGTAATGTAGCTATTCAAGTGACCAGAACAGTGGATGTCGTAGATACTACCGTACCAGTAATTACCTTAAACGGCGCAAATCCGCAAACCATAGAATTAGGAGCTGGATATACTGAGTTAGGAGCTACAACCGATGATGGTTCTGCAGTAAGTATAAATACTTCAGAATTCATGGATGCAGTAGGTAGTTATACGATTTATTATGATGCTACCGATGCTGCTGGCAATGCAGCTATTCAGGTGACCAGAACAGTGGATGTAGTAGATACTACCGCACCAGTAATTACCTTAAACGGAGCAAATCCACAAACCATAGAATTAGGAGCTGGATATAATGAGTTAGGAGCTACTACAGATGATGGATCTGCGGTAAGTATTGATACTTCAGAATTTATGGACGCAGTAGGAAGTTATACGATCTATTATGATGCTACCGATGCTACTGGTAATGCAGCTATTCAGGTAACCAGAACTGTGGATGTAGTAGATACTACCAATCCTACTGTTGTATGTCAAAATATAACCGTACAATTAGATGATACAGGGAATGCTACTATTACGGCCGCTATGATTGATAATGGCTCTACAGATCTTTCAGGCATAGCATCAATTGTTATTGATGTTACAGATTTTGATTGTACTAACATTGGAGATAACATGGTTATGCTAACAGTTACTGATACTAATGGAAATACGGATATGTGCATGGCTACTGTTACGGTAGAAGATGAGGTAGCTCCAGAATTTGATATGACTACAGTACCTATGGATATGGAAGTACCTTTTGATACTGGTAATATGTATACGTTGGCTGATTTTACAAGTGGAGTAGTGGTTACAGATAATTGCGATACTAACAAAAGTGCATTGGCTACGACGATTACGCAGAGTCCAGTAGCAAGTACATTATTAGCAGAAGGTGATCATGTAATCACACTTACAGCAACAGATGATAATTTGAATATCGAAACAGTTTCTTTTACCATTACCGTATCTGGTGTACTAAGTGTAGAAGAAAATACAGAAGACATATTCTCGTTATACCCAAATCCAGCTACGGATCAATTTTGGATTACAGGAGTAAGCGGAGAAGCAGAAGTAACTTTTTATGATATCAACGGTCGTATGTTACAAACCATAAAAGTTATGAATGAACAAGCGATTTCTACGACTGATTTATCCGAAGGAGTGTATTTGATTAGGATCGAACAAAATGATATCAATCAAACGATGAGATTGATGAAGAATTAGAATACTAAATAATCATAGGCAAAAGGAAGTGTTACGAACTTTAAGAGATTGTAACATGGAAGATTACCAAACAAAACCATCTGCTGCTGCGGATGGTTTTTTTTTATATCCAATTGTTAAAAATTAAATATTTATTAAATGTCTCCCATTTGTCTCCTTTTTCTTTTTATGGATACTTAAGTTGTTGACTACTATTGCAAAAAAAAGTTTGTACCCCCATGTGTACCCCCACGATTATTTGTACAATAAATAGTAAGTAGTACCATTGCACCAAAATTAATATAGAATATCCAAGTAATTTATAAAGCTCTTAGTTTATGCAAAAAAAATACCTTTTAATTATTTTACTTTTTTTAGTAGGAATTACAACAACTAATGCGCAATATACCAGTATTCCTGATGCTAATTTTGAGGCTGCTCTGGTAGCTTTAGGATATGATAGTGTAAGTGGTGATGGACAGGTTTTAACAGCCAATATCGAAAATGTTACCACACTTGATTTAGATAGTAAATCTATTTCTGATCTTACTGGTATTGAAGATTTTATTAATCTAGAAACCTTAGACGTACGTGATAATACACTAACTGTTTTAGATCTTTCTTCGAACATAAAATTATTAAGTTTGATTGCTTTACGTAATCAATTAACTTCTTTAGTAATTTCAGGTTTAACGGAGCTGACGTATATAAGTGCTGGTTACAATAATTTAACAGCTTTAGATGTATCGACTAACATAGCCTTAGAAGAACTTTATATAAGCTATAATGACATTGTAAATTTAAATATATCGGATTTAACACGATTAGAAGTGATTAATCTCACAAGAGTGAATGAGTTAGAAACATTAACACTAAAAAATAATATAGCTTTAAGAAGTATTGGTGCATCGCGTTGTAACTTATCTAGTTTGGATTTAGTAGAATGCCCCAACCTAGAGACAGTGGCACTTAGTGTGAATAATTTTACATCCTTAGACTTTAGTAATAACCCTTTATTAACCACTGCTTACTTAAGTGAAAACGAGTTAACCTCTATAGATTTTAGATTAAATCCTTTACTTACAACTCTTAATATGTCAGAAAACCAATTGACCAGTGTAGATTTACGTACAGGAAATACTCAAGCCTTTACTAGCATACTTTTGGAAGATAATCCAAATCTTACTTGTGTATCCATAGATGATCCAGTATATGCATCAATGCTGTTAGCAGAAAGATTGGATGCTCAAACAGTTTATAGTAAGGAGTGTGGAACATATACTTATATTCCTGACGAAAATTTTGAAGCAGCTTTAGTAGATTTAGGTATTGACAGTACACCAAATGATTACCATGTTTTAAATACAAGTGCAGAAGCTGTGACCGATCTTAATGTTGCCAATAGGGGAATAACAGATCTTACTGGAATCAAAGCTTTTACTGGAGTAACTACATTAAACATAAATGAAAATCAGATTCAGGAAATTGATCTCTCTGCAAATCTCCTATTACAAGACCTTGATGTTTCCGAAAATCTACTACAGTTATTAGATCTATCGATGTTACCAAATCTTACTAGTGTGAACATTCAAGAAAATTTATTGTTTGATTTCAACCTACAAAATGGTAACAACACAAATATTACCAGTTTTACAGCAACAGATAATGATGATTTGGCTTGTATTTTGGTAGATGATGAAACCTTTGCTACTACCAATTTTACGAGTATCGATCCTCAAACTAGTTTTAGTAGTACCACTTGTGGAACAGTGTATACAGCAATTCCAGATGCTAACTTCGAAAATGAATTAAGTGCATATGATGATGTCCCAAATGATGGGCAAGTGCCAAGATTAGCTGTTTACAATGTATTGTCTTTTGACTTTGCTAGTAGCAATATTGCTGATATGACAGGTATTGAAGATTTTTATAATATCGAACGAATAGATTTAAGGCGTAATAATATTAGTTCTATTGATCTTTCTAATAATCCTAAATTAAGAGAATTAGAAATAGACGATAATGTTTTAACAACTCTGGATCTAACAAACAATCCAGCGCTTCAAGAATTAATTTTGAATGACAATGATCTTCAGACATTAGATTTAACTCAAAATACTTTATTAAAGATATTAGATCTAGAAGATAATTTTAACCTGAATTCTATAGACTTAACTAATAATGTTTTATTGGAATATTTAATTTTATCTGATACAAATCTTAGTACTATAGATTTATCAAAAAATGTAGCGCTAAAAGACTTAGAGTTTGATGATCCTAAAATTGCTCATATTGATCTATCTCATAATATATTGTTAGAGGATATAGAGTTTGATGGAGCACCAGAATTAGAAAGTGTTGATTTAACTGGATTGACCAAACTCGATTACTTTTATATTGAAGAGAGCAAACTAAGTTCTATAGATTTTAGCACAAATATTGCATTAACAGAACTAGAATTTTATGATACTGCGGTTACAAGAATAGATTTTTCAAATAATGTATCATTAGAGGATATCTACATATCAGATAATACATTGTTAACAGAAGTAATCTTCTCTAATCAGACATATCCCAATCTCGATTATATCTCCGCAGAAAATACTCAATTAGAAAGTATCGATGTTTCAAATTTACTAGTATTGAATGAACTAAATATTAGTAATACAAAGGTAAAACGACTTGATCTTTCCAGTAATCCTGCAATGGATGAGCTATATGCATCAAACGCACAATTAGAATTTTTAAATGTACAAAACGGCAACAATAGTAACTTTACAGATTTTGAAATTGATGGAAATCCAAATTTATTCTGCGTACAGGTAGATGACGTGGATTATGCAAATGCTAACTTTACAGTTAAAGATGTACAAACAACTTTTGGTCTAGATTGTACACCTCCTGTTATTACTTTATTGGGAGATAATCCACAATTTGTGGAGTGGAAATCATCGTATACAGAACTTGGAGCTATAACGGATGATGGTAGTACGATTGTTATAGATGCTTCTTTGGTAGATGTAAATCAGTTAGGTAGTTACCAAGTTACATATAATGCTACCGATGCTGCTGGAAATATGGCTGAGGAAGTTGTGAGAACTGTAGAAGTTGTTGATACTACCGCACCAGTAATTACCTTAAACGGCGCAAATCCACAAACTATAGAATTAGGAGCTGGATATACAGAATTAGGAGCTACTACGGATGATGGTTCTGTAGTAAGTATTAATACTTCAGAATTTATGGACGCAGTAGGTAGTTATACGATTTATTATGATGCTACCGATGCTGCTGGCAATGCAGCTATTCAGGTTACCAGAACAGTGGATGTAGTAGATACTACGGCACCAATAATTACTTTAAACGGCGCAAATCCACAAACCATAGAATTAGGAGCTGGATATACAGAGTTAGGAGCTACTACAGATGATGGTTCTGTAGTAAGTATTGATACTTCAGAATTTATGGATGCAGTAGGTAGTTATACGATCTATTATGACGCTACCGATGCTGCTGGCAATGCAGCTATTCAGGTGACCAGAACAGTGGATGTAGTAGATACTACCAATCCTACTGTTGTATGTCAAAATATAACCGTACAATTAGATGATACAGGGAATGCTAGTATTACGCCCGCTATGATCGATAATGGTTCTGCAGATCTTTCAGGTATTGCATCAATTGTTATTGATATAACAGATTTTGATTGTACTAACATTGGAGATAACATGGTTACGCTAACAGTTACCGATGCTAATGGAAATACAGATATGTGTATGGCTACTGTTACTGTAGAAGATGAGGTAGCTCCAGAATTTGATATGACTACAGTACCTACAGATATGGAAGTACCTTTTGATACAGGTAATACGTATACGTTGCCTGATTTTACAAATGGAGTAGTAGTTACGGACAATTGCGATACTAACAAAAGTGCATTTGCTACGACGATTACGCAGAGTCCAGTAGCAGGTACGTTATTAGCGGAAGGCGATCATGTGATTACGCTAACAGCAACAGATGATAACTCGAATATAGAAACAGTTTCTTTTACTATTACTGTATCTGGTGTACTAAGTGTAGAAGAAAATACAGAAGACATATTCTCGATATACCCAAATCCAGCAACGGATCAATTTTGGATTACAGGAGTAAGCGGAGAAGCAGAAGTAACGTTTTATGATATCAACGGGCGTATGTTACAAACCATAAAAGTTATGAATGAACAAGCGGTTTCTACCACAGATTTATCTGCAGGAGTCTATTTAATTACAATAGAGCAAAATGATATTTATCAGTCTATTCGATTGATCAAGAATTAGCATAACAAAAATTAGCAACTAAGTACTGCGGAGGTAAGGGGTCGTAGTACGGAAGTTTGCAAGATAGGACTATCCGCCTTAGGCGGATGGTTTTTTATCTCTAATTGTTAAAAATTGAATAGTTAAAAAAATGTCTCCCAATTGTCTTCTTTTTCCTTTTATGGATACCTAATATCTTGATTACTATTGCAAAAAAATGTTTGTCCCCCTATATGTACCCCCAATATAGTTTTTTTAACAAGCGGTAAGTAGTACCATTGCACCAAAATTAATATAGAATATCCAAGTAATTTATAAAGCCCTTAGTTTATGAAAAAAAAATACCTTTTAATTATTTTACTTTTTTTAGTAGGAATTACAGTAAGTCATGCTCAATACACGAGTATACCTGACGCCAATTTTGAAGCTGCGTTAGTAGCTTTAGGTCACGATAGTGTTAGTGGTGATGGACAGGTTTTAACAGCCGACATAGCAACAATAACAGAATTAGATATACGGAATGAACAGATTACAGATCTTACCGGTATTGAAGATTTTAGCGCATTGGAAGAATTAAGAGCTAATTTTAATAGTATTTCATCGGTAGATTTAAGTCAAAACACAGCATTAGAAACACTCTTTATAGGAGATAATAATCTAACTGCTTTAGATGTTTCTGCCAATGTAAATCTTGATTACTTAAGTATTAATGATCTTAATTTAACGTCAGGGATTGATATTTCTCAAAATACCAAACTAACGAATTTCGTTGCGGAAAATTCTAATTTAAGTACCATTGACCTTTCTAATAATGTTTTATTGCAGCAACTTGACTTAGAAGATAATAACCTCACAACCTTAGATGTAACTAATCTAACAGCATTAGAGAGTTTGTTAGTTTCGGATAATCAATTAACTACTATTGATCTATCAAATAATACACAGCTAGAATTTTTTGGTTTTGAGAGTAATAATTTTGGAAGTCTCGATTTTTCAGGTTTAAGTAACTTAACCATAATTGATGGGAGCGGTAACAATAATCTGACTACGGTCAATTTAGCAGGAGTAACAGCATTAGAGGTTTTTCAGGTAAATACCGCATCTATAACTTCTTTAGATTTTAGTGAAGCAACCAATTTAAATTTTTTAAGCGCTATTGGTAGTCAGTTGGAAACTCTAGATTTAAGAAACAATACAGCACTAACTGTTATTCAGATTCCAAATAATAACTTGACCAGTTTAGATCTGCGTAATATTGATGTTACACAAATTAATTTATCTGCATCTGGAAATAATGATTTGGATTGTATATCAGTGGATGATGTAGCTTTAGCAGAAGCAAATCTTACTTCAGATTTTAGATATAGTATTGATTGTGCTTTGTATACCTATGTGCCAGATGACAATTTTGAAGCTGCGCTAGCAGTCTATGACGATATACCAGGTGATAATAGTGTGCCAAAAGCAGCAATCGAAATTCTAACAACTTTAGATGTTTCTTCTCTGGATATTGCTGATTTGACTGGGATTCAAGATTTTATTGCATTATCATCACTTAATGCCAGTACTAACAGTCTTAGAAAGGTTGATTTATCAAATAATACAGATCTACAAATTGTTAATCTAGAAGAAAATTCTTTAAAGACATTAGATGTATCAAATCTGGTAAACCTAACCAGTCTCGAAGTAGATAAAAATGACTTATTCGCTTTAAATATTCAAAATGGAGCAAATACCAATCTTACTTTTTTTGACGCGACCGAAAATGCAGATTTAAACTGTATTTTGGTAGATAGCGAAACCTATGCTAATGCTAATTTTGTCAATATAGATAACCAAACTTCATTTAGCGAAACAGATTGTACGATCTATGTTGCTATCCCTGATTCGAATTTTGAAGCAGCATTAGCTGCCTACGATGATATTAGTAGTGATGGTCAAATTCCATTAGAAAACATTTACGATGTAGAAGAGCTGGATGTAGAAGGAAATACTATTTCGGATCTTACAGGAATTGCATCTTTTGAATCCTTAACAACACTTAATTGTAGTGGAAATAATTTAAGTACGTTAGATCTTTCTAATAATGAGTTATTAGAAACTTTGACTTGTGGAGACAATAGCTTTTCAAGTTTGGATTTATCTAATAACAACCAATTAATTAGTTTATATGTTGATAATTGTGGATTACTTACATCTATAAATCTTAACGGTTGTACAGTATTGGAAACGCTGGAAGCAGATGATAATAACTTGAGTACTATCGATTTGTCTACTAATATTAACCTGAAATCATTAGATTTAGATAATAATATAATTACCACACTAGATCTTAGTAATAATATACTACTTGAGTTTTTAGATCTGGACAATAATAACCTTTCTGCATTAGATTTGAGTAATAACTCGTTATTAGAATTTCTGGATATAGAAACGAATAACATCTCAACTTTAGATCTAACGGTTCTACCTAATCTGGAAAGAGCTGATTTGGAGAGCAATCCATTAACGGCAATTGATTTTTCTCAAAACTTATTGTTGGAAGATGTAGATACGGATGACACGCAGATTGTAAATTTAGATTTTTCTAATAACACAGCGCTTACCAGATTGGATATAGATAATACAGCTACGTTGACTACAGTAATTTTTGGAAATGCAATTGGGCTGACTCAACTTTATATTGATGAAACTGCTATCGAATCCATAGATGTTTCACCACTTACAGGTTTGAGAGTACTAGATGTAGGAGATACCAATTTGAAGACCTTAGATATCTCAGCAAATATCGCGTTGACGGATTTGAGAGTTGATAATGCTGATTTGGTAAGCTTGGATCTTAGAAATGGTAATAACAGTAATTTTAGTAGGATGGAGGCAACATCTAATGCAAGTCTTACCTGTATTATGGTGGATGATGCTACAGCGGCGATTACTGATTTTACTGATATTGATATGGGAGTAACCTTTAGTGAAACAACCTGTGGATATACATTAATTCCTGACGCAAATTTTGAGGCAGCTTTGAGTGCCTATGATGATATAGCAAATGATGGTTTGATACCTACAGATCGGATAGAAAATGTTCCAATCGTAAATGTAGCAAATAGTGGTATCTCTGATCTAACGGGGATTGAAGCTTTTGTAGATTTGGAAACTTTGAATGTGAGTTCAAATAGTTTATCGGTAATTGATCTTTCAAATAATGCTAATTTAGAGATTTTGAATGCTTCGGATAATGCACTTACTTCAGTGGACCTATCTGAGAATGCACAAGTGCAAATAGTTTATTTAGGAGAAAATCAACTTTCTACTATCGATGTTTCTACAAATACATTTTTAGAAATTTTAGATATCCATGATAATAATATAGCTATACTTGATCTTTCTTCAAATGTAAACCTAGAAGAATTAAATGCGAATAATAACGGAATATCTAGTATAGATTTATCTAACAATACACTTCTAGAAAATGTGTCTTTAGATGCTAATGATATTACTACAATTAATATATATGGTCTTGTAAACCTAGAATTTCTTTATTTAGATGAGAATAACTTATCAAGTATTGATGTAAGTGGTAATACAAGTTTATTGGAGTTATTTGCAAATGACAATACAGCTTTGTCTTCTTTAGATTTAACTACTAATGGAGATATTCAACTGGTCTATTGTAATAACTGTTCTGACCTTTCATCAATAATTTTTGGGAATAGCACAGATTTAGAAACAATTCAATTAGATAACACGGCACTAACCAATATCGACCTTAGCTTGTTGGTAGATTTACGAGAAATAAGTCTAAGACAAACAGATATCACTTTTTTAGATTTATCTCATAACCCTATACTGTTAGATATCTACGCTACAGATGGAAAGTTAACAGGAATCAACTTAAAGAATGGTGGTAACACGGGTATCGACGAATTAGAAATAACTGGAAATCCAGATCTGTATTGTGTAGAAGTGGACGATGTGGATTATGCGAATACCAATTTTATAGATAAAGATGTACAAACTAGTTTTAGTTTAGATTGTATAGCACCTGTAATTACTTTAAACGGAGCAAACCCACAAACTATAGAATTAGGAGCTGGATATACAGAATTAGGAGCTACTACCGATGATGGTACTGCGGTAAGTATTGATACTTCAGAATTCATGGATGCAGTAGGCAGTTATACGATCTATTATGATGCTACCGATGCTGCTGGTAATGTAGCTATTCAGGTAACCAGAACGGTGGATGTAGTAGATACCACTGCACCAGTAATTACTTTAAACGGAGCAAACCCACAAACTATAGAATTAGGAGCTGGATATTCAGAATTAGGAGCTACTACCGATGATGGTACTGCGGTAAGTATTGATACTTCAGAATTCATGGATGCAGTAGGCAGTTATACGATCTATTATGATGCTAACGATGCTGCTGGTAATGTAGCTATTCAGGTAACCAGAACTGTAGATGTAGTAGATACTACAGCACCAATAATTACCTTAAATGGAGCAAATCCACAAACCATAGAATTAGGAGCTGGATATACTGAGTTAGGAGCTACTACAGATGATGGATCTGCTGTAAGTATTGATACTTCAGAATTTATGGATACAGTAGGTAGTTATACGATCTATTATGACGCTACCGATGCTGCTGGTAATGTAGCTATTCAGGTAACCAGAACGGTGGATGTAGTCGATACTACCGCACCAGTAATTACCTTAAACGGAGCAAATCCACAAATTATAGAATTAGGAGCTGGATATACAGAATTAGGAGCTACTACCGATGATGGTTCTGTAGTAAGTATTGATACTTTAGAATTTATGGACGCAGTAGGTAGTTATACGATTTATTATGATGCTACCGATGCTGCTGGCAATGCAGCGATTCAGGTGGCCAGAACAGTGGATGTAGTAGATACTACCAATCCTACTGTTGTATGTCAAAATATAACCGTACAATTAGATGATACAGGGAATGCTACTATTACGGCCGCTATGATCGATAACGGTTCTACAGATCTTTCAGGCATAGCATCAATTGTTATTGATGTTACAGATTTTGATTGTACTAACATTGGAGATAACATGGTTACGCTAATGGTTACGGATGCTAATGGAAATACGGATATGTGCATGGCTACTGTTACGGTAGAAGATGAGGTAGCTCCAGAATTTGATATGACTACCGTACCTACAGATATGGAAGTACCTTTTGATACTGGTAATATGTATACGTTGGCTGATTTTACAGTTGGAGTAGTAGTTACAGACAATTGCGATACTAACAAAAGTGCATTTGCTACGACGATTACGCAGAGTCCAGTAGCAGGTACGTTGTTAGCGGAAGGCGATCATGTAATCACACTTACGGCAACAGATGATAATTCGAATATAGAAACAGTTTCTTTTACCATTACCGTATCTGGTGTACTAAGTGTAGAAGAAAATACAGAAGACATATTCTCCATATACCCAAATCCAGCAACGGATCAATTTTGGATTACCGGAGTAAGTGGAGAGGCAGCAGTTACGTTCTATGATATCAACGGGCGTATGTTACAAACCATAAAAGTTGTGAATGGACAAGCTGTATCTACCACAGATTTATCTGAAGGAGTGTATTTGATTACAATAGAGCAAAATGATATCAAGCAAACCATACGATTGATAAAAAAATGATAATTCAATAGTTCTTGTGCAAGGAAGATTTATATAATTATGGGGAACATAAACTTCTTTGCAATTATAAACCATCTGCCTCATCAGGTGGATGGTTTTTATATGTATCTGATTTGTAAATAGAATATAACCTTTTTAAAATCAGCCATAAAATGATGTTTTTTGAAGTTGCACCCCTTTTTGTACCCCTATATAAGCTTACATCTTTGGAGAATTAAAATATCTTTGAGAATGAAATCGTTAAGCCTTTTTAGGTTTAGAAAGTCTAATAATTTATAAACAACCCTCAAATCCCAAAATAATGAAAGTAACAGACCTACTTTTACTACTATGTACTTGCATATTCGTAGCATGTTCCAATGAAGAAAGTAACTATGTAGAAATTGATGAAGATCAAAATAATGAAGAAATTTCAGAAACCCTCCAAGCCACTTTTGGTCAAAATATAGATTTAAATAATCTAGCGAATTATGCAGCACAAAATATTCCTAATTATATAACAAGAGATAATACTAATGGAAATGCTATAACTGATGAAAAGGCAACATTAGGAAGGGTATTGTTCTATGATAAGAATTTATCTTCCGATAATACAATTTCTTGTTCTAGTTGTCATCAACAGGCATTTGCATTTAGCGACGGTTCAGATGTGAGTACAGGAGTCAACTGAACTACAGGAAGGCATAGTATGCGATTGGTAAATGCTAGGTTTTCTGATGAAGTTCATTTCTTTTGGGATGAAAGAGCAAGTACATTAGAGGAGCAAACCACACAACCAATTCAAGACCATGCAGAGATGGGGTTCAGTGGTGAAAACGGAGATCCATCTATGACAGATCTTTTAAGTAAATTAGAACAACTGTCATATTATCAAGAACTCTTCCAGTTCGCTTATGGAAATACTGCTATTACAGAAGAGAGACTTCAGGAATGCTTGGCACAATTCATTCGTAGTATACAATCATTCGATTCAAAATACGATGATGGTAAGGCAGTAGTAGCAAATAATAATATGGACTTTCCAAACTTTACAGATCAGGAAAATCTAGGAAAAACTATTTTTATGCAACCTCCAAATGAAGGCGGTGCAGGATGTATTACTTGTCACCAAGCACCAGAGTTCTCTATTGATCCCGAAAGTTTAAATAATGGGGTTACCGGTGTCTTTGGAGTTGTTAATGATGCTGATTTCACGATTACACGATCTCCTTCATTACGAGATATCATGAATGCAAACGGGACTATGAACGGTGCTTTAATGCATGATGCTAGTATCCCAACAATTATGGATGCAATTTTACACTATAATGATATCGATGCCACAGGAAATACTAATTTAGATAATCGCCTAAGAGGAGGAGCTGGAGGAAATGGTCAAAATTTGAATCTTACTAATGAAGAAATGTTAGCGCTAGAAGCTTTTCTCAAAACATTATCAGGATCAAATATGTATACAGATACAAAATGGAGCGATCCTTTTTTATAAACTAATAATCACAAATTAAGTAGTTTAGAAAAAACCACCTTATTAGAATAAGGTGGTTTTTTTATATTAGGAATTCAATACATTTAGATTAATAAGCATATTTATAAAACTATATTTGTTAAGCAACAATTGTAGATATGTCATTTATAGAAGGGTTTTTGATTGGTTTGGCAATGGTAATTTTTGTTGGACCAGTATTCTTTTTGTTACTCAATAGTAGCTTTGAATACGGCATGAAAGCAGGGATATCTGTTGCTTTGGGTATTATTGTTAGTGATATTGTTTGTGTAATACTATGTTATTACGGAATATCAAAGTTTATAACAGCATCACATAATCAATTTTGGATAGGTGTTATAGGAAGCTGTATTCTTTTTGGATTGGGCATTAATTATCTTTTAAAAAAACCTCATATTTCAAATAATCTTGCGATTGACTCCAAAAAGGGTAGTACTTTTTTTATAAAAGGATTCAGCGTTAATTTTTTTAATCCTTTTGTATTTGTAGTTTGGATTGGAGTTTTTAAATATGGTTCTCAGAAATATTTCGAAACATTAGAATTATACATGTTTTTAAGTGCGGTACTTATGGGAATATTAACAACTGATTTGTTAAAAGTATTCCTCTCTGATAAACTTAAGAGATTTATTTCCGTGGATAGGTTAAAAGTATTTTTTAGAATTACGGGTGCAGTGCTGTTAATCTTTTCGTTTCGGTTATTGTAT
The DNA here is from genome assembly GCF_054054605.1 of Aquimarina sp. 433. NCBI lineage: Bacteria > Pseudomonadati > Bacteroidota > Flavobacteriia > Flavobacteriales > Flavobacteriaceae > Aquimarina > Aquimarina sp. 433. The sequence goes on along the minus strand of NZ_JBSWZK010000005.1, from coordinate 88,149 downwards.
TTGGTATGGTGAAAATGATACTTTAGATTTTTGCTATATTTGAGTAACAACTTTAAAAACAAACCAATATGGAATTTAATTTAGTGATTACGGCACTTGCCGCTCTTATCCCTATGGTATTAGGATTTATATGGTATAACCCAAAGGTTTTTGGAACTGCGTGGATGAATGTTTGTGGTTTTACCGAAGAAGATCTCAAAGGAGGAAATATGGCGTTAATTTTTATCCTTAGCTACGTACTCAGCTTTTTTCTTGCAAGTTTTGTTCAAACTTATGTAATTCATCAGTTCGGTGTTTTTCAAGTTCTTATGGAGAATCCTGATGTTCTAGTAGAAGGGACTGAAGCATACAAATATGCTCAGGATTTTATGGCAGATCATGGAGATAATTTCAGAACCTTTAAACATGGCGCTCTACATGGTACCATGATGGGAATATTAGTAGCGTTACCAATTTTAGGAACCAATGCAATGTTCGAGAGAAAGGGCTTTAAATATATTGCTATTAATGTAGGTTACTGGACGGTATGTTTAGCATTAATGGGAGGCGTTATTTGTCAGTTTGCTTAATATTCTTTTTTAAATACACAAAAGAGGGATACCATAGCGATCCCTTTTTTTATGATTTATTTCCAAATACTCGAGCAAACAGTTTTTCTAACATTGGACCAGCTTCTTGCATATCTCGCTCTCGCTCCTTGGCTTGCAATTTTCCGGAAGTATCGTAAAAAAGCTCGTAGCTAAAAACAAAGCGCTTTGCACTTTTTCCTAACCCTAACAAACCAAATCTAAGATCATTAAAATATATGTTGTTCTCAGTTTTTTCTATGGTGTACCAGCCATGAGATAACTTTATGAGACGTTGTATAAGTGGATCGTCTTTCATTTCACCTAATAAATGATGATTTTGAGGAAACTCTATAAAATCAATAACATCAGGTTCATCGAGATAGGAATAATATCCGATAAGAAAGGAATCATCTGTTTTTATATTAGCAGTCCATAGAATACTATTAAGCGGTGTAGGACGAGTTTGTATATCCTGATATTGAATATGCTGATTCTCCAAATTGGTAATAAAATTTGAGCTAGCTCCTTTTTGCAAAACCAAGGTAAGTAAAAGATATGTGGAGCTTATGTATAACCCAATATTATTAACACGTCTCCTTTTGGGATTTGTTCGTTTGTAAAACATAACAATGATTACAAATATGAGAAAGGGAACTGTATATAGTGGATCAACAACAAAAATATTATTAAAAGCTAATCTGTTACCAAATGGCCAGAATAATTGTGTTCCCCAGGTAGTAAAAGCATCGAGTATCGGATGCGTAAAGAGCCCTAAAAACATGAGCTTCGTCCAGTCTTTCCAATCGGCTTCTTTGTTTCTGTAAATTTTGCTCACAAGCCAACCGAGTATTGGAGCCATCAGAACGCTAAAGAGTATTGAATGGGAAAAACCTCTATGCAACTCATTGGCAGTTACAGGATCAAAAAACCATTTAGCAATTACATCTAAATCAGGAATAGTTCCAGCAATAGCACCCCATAACATGGCTTTGTTACCAACTTTTTTACCAATAGCAGCTTCACCAACGGCGGCTCCTAATACAATTTGGGTTAATGAATCCATACTATCCTAATTGTAGCTTAAAAGGATTACGAATTTCATACTCACTGGGAGAAATAAGTTCTATCAACGGTTTTATTAATTGATTAGAAAGGGAATTTCCATGTCGTGCATATAATTTCATTTCCACGGGTTTAGCTCCCACAGAACTTTTAATGATTTCTGCAGTTCTTCCTAATCTTAATTCGCCGACCTTGCGACTAATGGCAAGATTCACATAATCATATAGCATTCTCTGATAGATATCATGAGATTTATTGTAAGAATAATCAATTCCAATATGATTAGCTTCCACGATATTATCCAGAATAAAAGCAGTTGTAAAACCAACAAGAGAACCTTCAAGAAAATATCCTTTAAAAACAAATGAGTCGTTAAGAGTTTCTTTTAAGTTCTTAAATGTAATGGCATTCAATTTCCCTATTTTGAAATCTGCTTTATCTAAAACAGAAAGGTATAAAGCATCAATGATTTCTTGGTGTATTTCAATGTCATTGGCTGTAAAATCTTTGATAACTAATTCCTTTGATTTTTTAAGTACTTTTTTTGCTCTGGTTCTAAATTTTGTTTTCATGCTAGCTAAGTAGTCATTAAAACTTGTCCAATCTTTTTGAACCTCTAATACCATATTCACATCAATACTAAACTCTCTAAAATCTTGTTTCTTGATGTAATCACTCTTAGTAAAAGAAGAAGGCCAGAATTCTTTTAGTAAAATGAAAGAAGGTTTGTCTGCTTTTTCGGTTTTTCGTATTTCTTTAAGCGCTTCAGATAAATTTTCGAAAGCTTCTTGATCCGTAATTTGATCGGAATACACAAAACCATGTTCTCCACAAGAAAATAAATTGCCACATATCAGTACGCGAACGTCCATACTTTTAATTAGAGTATTTTTAATAGTATCACTAATGCGACAAGGAAATTCCTGTAGTTTTAGATCCTGAGGATTAAATTTTATCAATTGATTTACAGCGATACCAACGGCCTCGTCTCTCCGATAAAAAATGATATAACGAAAATCAATGGTATCTGCTAAGGTGTTTTCTAAAGTTCGAAGATATGATAAGGATAAAAACAGATTATGCTGTTCATTTATAGCATTCCATTCATTAATTGGAATCTCCGAAGTATTGGTAAATATCGAATATTGAAGCGAGGTGCCTTTGCACCTGTTTTTTATTTTATTAAGCATAAATCCCTTACAAATATTTTTCGTGTAGCCCCTAGGATTAATATCAAATTTACATTTAATTTTATTAGTAGTTTGTTAAACCCTTCTCAATTTTGGCAGAAGCCTTATTTTTGGTGTTTTGTAGCCGTAATTTATTTACGGAAAAACATTTAAAGTTATTTTGTCGTTTAAATGATGTTTTTGAACGAAAACTCATTCGAAAAGTCTGATTTTATGGTGCATATGTCAAATAAGTTTACTTTTTTTGGGTGTAATTGGAAAGTCTTATGGGGAAATCAATCACTTGTGTGCTCTTAATCGATGATGATAGAGCCATTAACTTCTTTAATGAACGAGTAGTTACTAAGCACAATAGTTTTGATAATGTAAATACGGTGCAGAGTGGGAAAGCTGCGCTGGAATATCTCGCTAATGTGGAGAATGAATTGGCAATAAAACCAGATCTTATTTTCTTGGATATTAATATGCCTGCTATGAATGGGTGGGAGTTTTTAATAGAATTTGCTAAGTTGAAAAAAAGCCTTACCGAAGGTATAAAAGTCATTTTATTATCTACGTCTTCTAATCCTGATGATGTTAATGAGTCTATAAAAAATCATTCTGTAGATGATTTTATCAATAAACCACTATCATTGGATTTGTTAGACAATGTGATCAAAAAACATTTCTCAAATAATACCGTTCCTGCAGATAAGTAAATTGAATTACTTATTTTGTGGATTATTTTAGGAGCTTATGAGAAAGTTGAAACGTTTTCTTTTAATTGACGATAGTAAAGCAACGACATTTTTTAATAAAACGATTATTTTAAAAACGGAAGTCGTAGAAGAAATTGCTGTTGCTTATAATGGAAAAGAGGCGTTAGAGAGTCTGCAGTCAGATAGCGCTCCAGAACTAATTTTTTTAGACTTAAATATGCCTGTCATGAACGGATGGGAGTTTTTAGACGCTTATCATCATCCTTCGAATCCATTCCAGAATTCAAAAATCGTTATCATGCTTGGGGTAGAAATAGGCAAAGAAGAACGAGAACGGCTTTTATCTTTTTCTCAAGTGGTAGAGTTCAGAGATAAAATGTTATCTAAGAAAGTCTTAGAAGAAATTATTCTGAAATATTTTGCACAAGAAGTATCCTCAAAACTTTAATAAAACCGTCCAAATTATATTCGATTCTAAATAGTTAATGCACTTTATCGTGTTTAGTTGTATTTTGTCTATAAATTTAGATTGATTCTCAGGTAAATACACCTTTCTAACGCTGTATCTATTTCTTTTGCGCCAACCAACAAAGATATATTATGAATAATGTTGTTGACTGTGTATTATTAATAGATGATAGTAAGGCTACTAACTTCTTTAATAGTACCGTTTTGGCTAAGCATAAAAGCTTTGATAAAATACTCATCAAACAAAGTGGAAAGGCTGCTTTAGAATACTTGTCAGAGGTCGAAAAAGGTAATGCGAAAAAACCTAAGTTAATCTTTTTAGATCTGAATATGCCGGCTATGAACGGATGGGAGTTTCTTATAGAATATGAAGGACTAAACCCTAGTTTAACCAACGATATTACCGTAATCATACTTACTACCTCTTCAGATCACAGAGATATAGAAAAATCAAAATCCAATGATCTAGTTACAGATTTAATTAATAAGCCTTTATCGTTACCCATATTAAATAACGTAATTAACAAACATTTTTTTAACACCCCACAGTTATGAAAAAAATAAGAACGGTTCTCTTAGTAGACGATAGTGAGGCTACAACTTTTTTTAATAAAACAATACTTTCCAAAACAGGATATATCGATGAGATATTAGTGGCAAAAAATGGTTTGGAAGCATTAACTATCATTAAATCAGGAGTAGTTCCCGATATCATATTTTTAGATATTAATATGCCTGTTATGAATGGATGGGAGTTTTTAGAAGAATTTAAAAGTTTGAACAATGCCTTAGAAAATACGATCATCGTTTTAATGATAGGAGCACCTTTATCAAATGAGGATAAGGATAAGGTACTGTCTTTTCCACAGATTAAAGAATTTCAGGGAAAGATGCTTTCTAGGATTGTTATGGATGATATTATGAGAAAGCATTATCAAGAAGAATTTGCCTTGCTACAATCATAAAGACGTACTTGTGTTTGTTGTACTTTTTAAAAGATTTCACGTTAATTTTTTTATCTTTCAGACATAAATAGAACGCAAATACATTCTTTAAATAGGAATTAAACTAAAATTACCCCCTTATGGTCAGATTACAATATGTAGCCTGTATCGCTTTGTTATTCTTTTTTAGTACTATAGGAAATGTTGTTGCTCAGTCCAGAGGAGTTATATCAGGTAATGTATCTGATCAATTTGGTAGTTTGCCTGGAGCAAAAATTAGTATAGAAGGGACAAATAAAGTTACAACTACAGATGTAAATGGAAGTTATAGCTTTGATGTGGATGAAGGAGAATATGTGCTAACAGCAGCTTTTGTTATGTATACTTCCATTTCTAAAACTGTTACGGTTAAGGTAGGAGAAAAGGTAACCGTAGACTTTATATTAGAAACAGGTTTTTCTATAGACCAACCTATTGCTGTTGGATCCAGAGCTAAACCTAGATCTTCTCTAAAAACCACTGCTCCGGTTGATATTATATCTCCACAAGAAATTACAAATGCCTCCCAAATAGAGCTAAGCCATATTTTACACTATTTAGTACCTTCCTTTCACTCTACACATCAAACCATTGCGGATGGAACGGATCATATTGACCCTGCCACATTAAGAGGATTAGGACCAGATCAGGTGTTAGTGCTTATTAATGGAAAGCGAAGACATAATAGCTCATTACTAAATGTAAATGGTACCGTAGGTAGAGGTACTGTAGGAACAGATTTTAATGCAATACCAATTTCTGCTATTGAGCGAATAGAAATTCTTAGAGATGGCGCTACTTCTCAGTATGGATCAGATGCGATTGCAGGTGTAATTAATATTATACTGAAAAAACAGACGGAGGTAATACAGGTAGATAATAGAGTAGGAATCACTACAGAGGGAGACGGTTTTACTACATATTCATCAGCCAATTTTGGGTTAAAAATTGGGGAAGAAGGGTTTGTAAACGTAACCGCAGAATACAGGAATAGAGAATCAGTAAATAGAGCTGGTGATTACACAGGAACAGTGTATACCGATGATGCGGTTGAGGATGAAAGATTAATTCAGGAGAATAATTTTTTTGGTCAAACAGGTTATGATGATCGTCGTGTCATGGAAATAGGAAGTGCAGAGACTCAAAACTTGGCTTTAGGCATTAATGGAGAGATAAAAATGTCAGATAATGCTACCTTTTACTTACAAGGAGGTAGAAATTACAGAGAAGGAATGTCCGCTGGATTTTATCGTTTCCCAAAAGATCAGGATAGAGTAGTTCCAGAGCTATTTCCTAATGGATTCTCCCCCCAGATATTAACGGATATTAGAGACGATGTAATTGCCGGAGGAATTAAAGGTATTAAGAATGGATGGAATATTGATTTTAGTCACTCAATAGGGATCAATCATTTAGACTATACAGTAAATAACTCTAATAATGCGTCTCTTGGTGTAGCCTCACCAAGAACATTTTATGCAGGTGGATTTGAATACCAGCAGAATACCACGAATTTAGATTTATCTAAATCTTTTGATTGGTTAAGTGGAGTAAGTATTGCTTTTGGAGCAGAGCTACGAGTGGAGAATTATCAGATTATAGCAGGAGAAGAAGCGTCTTATGTAGATGGAGGTAGCACCTATTTTGATACTTCTGGTCAAGAACTTCCAAGAGCAGTAGGAGCACAAGTTTTTCCAGGGTTTCGACCAGAAAACGAATTAAATCGTTTTAGAACCAATAGTTCAGCATACTTAGACGTGGAAACCAATATTTCAGAAAAGTTATTGGTAAAAGCAGCAGGACGGTATGAAGCGTATAATGATTTTGGTGGTCAAGGTATTTGGAAACTCTCTGGGCGTTATATAGTAAAGGACGATATCAGTGTAAGAGCTGGTTTTTCTACTGGTTTTAGAGCACCTTCTTTACATCAGGTGTTTTTTCAAAATATAAGTACTCAATTTGTAAATGGCGAAAGCATCCAGGTAGGAACTTTTAATAATGAAAGTGCAGTTACTGCCGAAGCATTCCAGATTGGACGTTTAAAACCAGAACTGTCAACACACTTTAGTGCTGGTATTAGTGGAAAGCTAAATGATAAATTTACCTTCGCTTTTGACTATTATTTAATTAATATAGATGACAGAATTGTTCTTTCTGGTAGATTTGCAGAAGGATATGAGACTATCTTAGAACCGTTTGGTGTTGGTGCAGCACAGTTTTTTACCAATGCAATTGATTCCAGAACTTCTGGTGGTGATTTTGCGGTTGCTTACAAAACTATACTCGGTACGGGTGAATTAAACGCGTCGCTGGGAGCAAATGTTACGAGTACAAAAGTAAAAGGAGGCATCAAAGTATCTCCATCGCTTATTGGACAGGAGAATGTCTTGTTTAATAGAGAGGAAATTGCAAGAGTAGAATCTTCTCAACCTAATTATAAAATTAATTCTGGAATATCCTACGAATTCGATAAATTCAGATTGCAAATGATGAATTCTCTATTTGGCGAAGTGGAATTTGTACATCCTGATGATGGAGACGCTGCAAATTGGGTGCTAAATGAATTTACCGGAGTAGTAGAATCACGTGACCAAACCTTTTCTCCTAAACTAACTACAGATCTAGCAGTTTCCTATCAATTTAATGATTACGTAAAATGTACTATAGGCGGGAATAATATTTTTAATGTGTATCCAGATGAGCATACACATTCAGCAAATACGAGTGATGGTAATTTCGTTTACAGCAGAAGAGTGCAACAATTCGGAGTTAATGGCGCGAATTACTATCTTCGATTATTCTTACGGTTATAATGAGGATCTTCCACCAACATCTTTTTAATACTAAATTGGGCAGGCGATATACTATAGGTATATTGATATTATTCCTTGTTCTTGGTAATATACAAAGGGCGGAAGGACAAGATCTTGGAAATGAAGAGGTAAAAAGAGCACAGCGAACGATTTTTATCTACAATTTTGCCCAACAAATAGGATGGCCACAAATAGCAGAACTAGAAACTTTTAAGATAGGAGTTTTAGGTCCTGACCGTACGGTAATAGATTTAAAGGCGATCGCACAAAAACGAAAGATTTTTGGAAAACCGATAGAGGTTGTTCGATATCAGTTTGTGAAAAATATTAAAGATATTCAATTGCTTTATGTACATAATAAGTACAATTATGATATAGCTTATATCTTGCGCAAAATTTCTAAACAAAATATACTATTAGTTTCAGAGGATTATTTTTATAATTCTTCGATGATTAATATGGTGAATGTTGGAGATTCTTTCGAGTACGAAATCAATGAGAATAGAATAGAAAGAGAAGGGTTTGTGATCGCACCTTCGTTAAAACAATACGCGGTAACTTCTTCACAAAAATGGAAAGGGTTATTTAAATCCACAGAACAATCTTTAGTGAATGCTTTGAATGAAAATGAAGAGCAGAAAGCAGAAATTAAAAGTAAAAATGATCAGTTAAAACAACAAGAAAAGAAGATTGAAAATCAATCTAAAACTCTTGATAATATTCAGGAAAAAATTGTTGAGAATAATCAATGGATAAAAGAATTATCTAATCAGAATCAAATTCAGGAAAAGAAATATGAAGAGAAGCTTCTGATAGAAAAAGAATTAGAGAAAAATATTCAGGAGCAGGTTACTTTTATCAAAGCTCAAGAGGAAAGAATTAAACAGAGCGTAGTCGAAATAGAGGAGAAGGAACGTTATTTAGAGGAACAAAATAAACAGATTAAGGAACAAGAAAGTATTTTAGACAGGCAACGAGGAGAAATCGAAGATCAAAAAACAATTAACTGGTATCTTATTGCATTAATTTCTCTAATTCTCATAGGTGGATTCTTTGTGTATAGAAGTTATCTCAATAAAAAGAAGTTGAATAAAGTTTTACAAGCGAAGAATAAAGAAATTCATGAGCAATCTTTAGATCTGGAATCTAAAAATAAGGAGTTAGAACAGTTTGCATATATCGCTAGTCATGATCTACAAGAACCTCTTAATACGATATCTAGTTTTATAGGATTGATATCAGAGGATTATGGTGACAGTTTTGACGAGGTAGGAAAAGAAAGTTTGAATTATATCAGTGATGCAAGTATTAGAATGAAAAAACTGATTGATTCATTATTAGAATACTCCAGATTAGGCAGATCTACTGACTTTGTGGATACTGGTATGGAAACTATTTTACAGGAAATTAAAGAGGACTTTAGAAACGTATTAGAAAGAACAAACGCAAAAATACATTCAGTAAAATTACCCGTAGTATTTGGAAATCCAATAGAGTTAAGACTCTTATTACAAAATTTAATTAGTAATGGTATAAAATTTACAGATAAAGAGACGATACCGGAAATTCATATTAATGTGACTACCAAGAACGTACCAATCAATAGTCAGACAGAAACATTTTGGGAATTTTCAGTAAAGGATAACGGAATCGGTATACCCAAAAAACATCAGGATAGGATATTCGCTATTTTTCAAAGATTACATTCTAGAGAACAATATCAAGGTACAGGTATAGGACTTGCACACTGTAAAAAGATAATTGAATCTCACGGTGGTAATATATGGCTAGAATCAGAAGAAGGAAAAGGAACTACCTTTTACTTCACTATTCCTAAGAAGGAAAATATACTATTAGATAAATCTGGGATAAAAATCGATTTGTAGACTAGACTTTTATATTTCTGGTCTACCTTTAAGTCTTTTTTCGATTTTTTGCTTTTTAGCAGTAATGATTTTCATCATATCCATTATTTCAGGATCTTTATTTTGCTTATAAATTTCATTAAGACTTAAGACAAGATCTTTAGCTTCTCTTGATGCTTCAACTCTATCACTAGTGGACATATTGCTCATACTCCTGTTCTCAAACTCCCTTGCTTTCTCCATTAATTCCATAACTCAATATTTTGTATAAAATAAAATGTTTAGTAGGTTATATTTTCTAAAATTTGGTACCCAAACTTAACATTTTCGGGCGTAAATATATAAAAAAAATAGGCATTTACATCCTCATATAAATAACAGAAATTAATAAGAATATAAATGTTAATTATACAGCTTTTGATAAAAAAGAATATTTCATTAAAAAACGTATCATAAATTTTAACGATTTAACTAATTTAATGAGAAATTTCTTACTTTCCTAATCTTTTTGTAGTGAATTATTTTCCTTGATTCTCTATGGATTATCCTATTAATTCTTAACTAGTACATATTTGATTTTTAATTCATTTAAGAGTGTATCGAGTGAAACTGGAATAGCGGTTATTCAAAAACTGGACTACAACGTATATATAGATAAATAATATCATTGTATCAAAATAATTATAATGACTATTACAGACTTAGGTACACAAGAATATGATTCCTACTACAAGAGATATATCGATAAATTATCATCACACTTGGATTTACGTGAAGCTTTTGAAATAGGAAGGGAAAATATTATCGCGTTTTTTCAATCAATTCCAAGGAGTAAGCATAATTATCAATATGAAAATGATAAATGGACAGTAAAGGAGATTTTACAACATCTTATTGATACGGAAAGAGTTTTTATGTATCGATGTTTTCGAATTGCTCGTAGAGATAAAACTCCGTTAGCAGGTTTCGATCAAGATATTTATATCAAACCTTCTGGAGCAAAGGATAAACAAATAGATGAGTTACTTGAAGAATATACCATATGTAGACAAAATTCAGTTTCTGTATTAGCCAGTATTTCTGATCACGATCTTCAATTTATAGGAAATGCCAACGGAGGTGATATGTCGGCAAGAGCAGCAGCATTTACTATTATAGGTCATGAGATTTGGCATATGGATATTATAAAAGAAAGATATTTATAAACCAGAAAAGATTAGGAAGTTATAATCTTTTCAATTGTCCGTTGTAATGTTGGTAGGACTTCATTCTTAAACCATTCGTTTTTGGCTTGCCATATATTATTTCTTGGAGAAGGATGCGGAAGCACAAAATAATCAGGTAAGTATTCTTTATAATTTTTAACAGATTCAGTAAGGGTTCTCTTTAATCTATTACCTAAATAATAATTTTGGGAATACGCTCCTATTAAAAGGGTAAGTTGCACATTAGACATCTGATTTAATAATTTTGGATGCCATAGAGGAGCACATTCTTTGGTGGGAGGTAAATCACCAGACTTTCCTTTTCCTGGATAACAAAACCCCATAGGAATAAGGGCTACTACTTCTGGATTATAAAAGGTCTCATTATCAATTCCCATCCAACTCCGTAGATTCTGCCCGCTTTTATCGTCCCATGGAATGCCAGACTTATGAACAACGCTACCAGGTGCCTGTCCGATAATAACAATTTTACTATGCTCGCTTGCAGAAACTACAGGCCTTGGTCCCAATGCTAATTTAGAAGCGCAAACATCACATTTTGAAATATCAGACAACAAACTTTCCATAAAATAGTGAATTATAAAAATTGAAATTACATTACAAATAATATAGATACTCTTTAAGAATACCAGAATTATGATGCTTAATCATAATTTTAGTATCATTAGGTATATCGTTCGGCAGTATTTTTTTGCAAAACAACTGTTTATGATATGGCTTAAGTCGATAATTTGAATAATTACCAAAGAATAACTTGAAAGTTTAACAAAAATTTAAGCAAATGTGATTTTAGTGCGTTTTTTATTGAGTTTGGATGGTTTTGATGAGAATTTTTTAATTCTTTTTTGGTTTTTATGTTATTGTATATCAGGTGTTTATGTTATTTAATAGTGTTGCTTTGATAAGCGGAATTTTACACGTTAAGGTTATGGGTTTACCTGTTTTTATGGTATGGTTGTTTGATATAATTTTTCTACTTTTAAAGCTAACAGAAGTTAGTCTTGTAACAATCTTTTAAGAATATCTTCTAGTAATTGGTGAACTTAGATATTGTTACAAGATCAATTCATCAAACTTATTATAATATTCACTCAATCAAAATAGAGGTTTATGAAACGTAGAGATTTTATTCAATACACAGGATTAGGTGCTGGAGCTTTAATGATGCCATCATTACTACTAGGAAATGATATTTCGGCAGAGGCTTTACTTAATCCAGGAATGGATATAGCCATTAAAAAGAGGATGGCTGATGTAGCCCTCAATACAGCAAAATCGCTTGGTGCTACCTATGCCGATGCTCGAATCGGTAGATATTTAAACCAATATGTGTTTACTAGAGAAGATAAAGTGCAAAATGTAGTAAATACGGAATCCTTTGGTATAGGTATTAGAGTAATCGTAAATGGCACTTGGGGATTTGCATCTACCAATAGTGTTAATGAAGATGGAATTAAGAAAGCAACAGATCAAGCAGTTGCTATCGCAAAAGCCAATTCTAAAATTCAGAAGGAAGAGGTAAAATTAGCTCCAGTAGCATCCCATGGAGAAGTAAGCTGGAAAACACCGATAAAAAAGGATTTCAAAGAAGTTCCAGTTTCTGAAAAGGTAGATCTGTTACTATCTGCAAATGCGGCAGCTTTAAAAAACGGAGCAAACTATGTGAATTCTGGATTGTTTATGGTAAATGAGCAGAAGTATTTTGCATCTACTGATGGTTCTTATATAGATCAGGATGTACATCGTATTTGGCCAACATTTACAGTTACTGCCATCGATAAAAGTACAGGAAAGTTTAAATCACGTCAGGCAATGAGTGCTCCTATGGGAATGGGATATGAGTATATGGATGGACTGGCTTCTGAAAAACTAAAAGGTCCAGAAGGCTTAAACTTGTATCGCAATAGTTATGATATTGTAGAGGATGCAACTGTAGCTGCTCAGCAAGCCAAGCAAAGGTTAACTGCTAAATCGGTAGAAGCAGGTAAGTATGATTTGGTGTTAGAACCAAATCACCTTGGGTTGACTATTCACGAATCTGTAGGTCATCCTTTAGAATTGGATAGAGTACTTGGTTATGAAGCAAATTACGCAGGAACAAGTTTTGCAACGTTAGACAAATGGAAAACAAAGAACTTTAAATATGGTAGTGAAATTGTTAATCTGGTAGCCGACAAAACTCAAGTGGGGTCTCTAGGGGCTGTAGGCTATGATGATGAAGGAGTAAAGACTAAAAAATGGGATCTGGTACGTAATGGTATTTTAACCAATTATCAGGCAATACGGGATCAAGTTCATATGATTGATCAAAAAGAATCTCATGGATGTTGTTATTCCCAAAGCTGGAATGATGTGCAATTCCAAAGAATGCCAAATGTTTCTCTAGAACCAGGAAAAGAGAAATACTCTATAGATGATATGATTAAGGATGTAGAGAAAGGAATTTATATAGCTGGTAGAGGTTCTTACTCTATTGATCAGCAACGATATAATTTCCAATTCGGTGGAACCGTTTTTTATGAAATCAAAAATGGAAAGATAGTGGGTATGTTAGATGATGTAGCATACCAATCTAATACGCAGGAATTCTGGAATTCTTGTGCTAAGATATGTGACAAAGATGATTATCGAATGTTCGGATCATTCTTTGACGGAAAAGGACAGCCTTCGCAAATAAGTGCTGTTTCTCATGGAAGTTCTACTACACGTTTTAATGGTGTAAATGTGATCAACACAGGTAGAAAAATTTAAATCACTGTCTTATTACAAATAAAAATATCATGGCAATATATACGAAAGAAGAAGCAAAGAAGATCATGGAAAAGGCCTTAAGCTTTTCTACTGCAGATACTTGCGAAATCAATTTAAGTGGAAGCGAAAGTGGTAATATCCGCTATGCAAGAAATACGGTATCCACTGCAGGACATAGATCCAACCAAACACTAGTAGTACAATCTAGTTTTGGAAAAAAATCAGGTACAGCAACAATTGATGAGTTTGATGACGAGTCACTTAAGAAGGTAGTAAAGAGGGCAGAGGAGTTAGCAAAACTTTCTCCAGAAAATCCAGAATTTATGGCACCATTGGGTCCTCAAGAATATGATAAATCTATTACTTTTAAAGAGTCTACTGCTAAGATAACACCTGATTACCGTGCTGAAGTTGCTAATAGTAGTATAGGACCAGCAGCGGCTAAAAATGTAACTGCAGCAGGTTTTTTTAATGATTCATCAGGTTTTAGTGCAATGATGAATTCTAATGGTTTATTTGCCTATAATCAATCTACGAATGCCAGTTTTACAGTAACGATGCGTAGTAACGATGGTACAGGATCTGGATGGGTAACACGTGATTACAATGATGTATCCAAATTTAATGCTGCGGAAGCTTCAAAAATAGCGATCGATAAAGCGGTTATGTCTAAAGAAGCGAAAGCTATAGAACCTGGTAAGTATACAGTTATTTTAGAACCAGCAGCTTCTGTAGGTCTTTTAGGAAATATGGCATTTGCATTCAATGCTCGTACTGCAGATGAAGGTAGGAGTTTTATGTCTAAAGAAGGCGGTGGAACAAAACTAGGAGAGAAAATTGTAGATGAACGTGTGAATATTTGGTCTGATCCATTAAATCCAGATGTGCCAACAGGTACTTGGAATGGTTCTGGGCAACCTTTGAAAAAGACAACGTGGATAGAAAATGGTGTGGTGAAAAACCTAGCCTATAGTCGTTTTTGGGCTCAAAAGAAAGGCGTAGATCCAGTACCTTTTCCTAATGGATTTATCATGCAAGGAGGAGATGCTTCTCTCGAAGATCTAATCAAAGGAACTAAAAAAGGAATTTTAGTAACCAGATTATGGTATATCAGAAGTGTAGATCCACAAACCTTATTATATACTGGTCTTACCAGAGATGGAACGTTCTACATAGAAAACGGTAAAATCAAACATCCGGTAAAGAATTTTAGGTTTAATGAGAGCCCGATTATCATGCTTAATAATCTCGAAACTCTTGGAAAACAAGTAAGAATAGATGGTAATTTAGTGCCTTATATGAAAATAAGAGACTTTACTTTTACCAGCCTTTCGGACGCTGTATAACGGATATCACAATATATCAAATAAGTATAGTTGTTAGGTGTTACAAAGTAATACTTAACAACTATACTTGTTATTTTGATGTATTTCTGGTAATAGAATCCTAATTAACTTTAATTTTAGATCATCTTCATAAGTAATAGTTTATATTGCTGTTTTACCTAGTTAGTTAAATATTGAGTGCCAAGTTTTTCTTTACGCGATTACAGTATGAGTCTGGAGATTGGGATGTAGATCAAAGAATGCCTTCCAATTTGTTGAACTCGTTAGTAGAGTATACTACATTAAAAGTAGATACACAGGAGAAGATTATTTCATTAAGTAGCGATGAGATTTTTAAAAGTCCATTTTGCTACATCTCCGGTCATAAGCTTGTTCAATTTACTAAAAAAGAAAGGGAAAACTTTAAAAAATATGTGAATAATGGAGGTTTTGTATTTGCAGATGATTGTAACCATGATATTGATGGTTTGTTTTCAAAATCTTTTGAGCGTCAGATGGCAGATATTTTTGGTCCACAAGCACTAAAAAAAATACCAAATAATCATGAGTTATATAAAGTGTTTTTTGAATTTGAAGATGGTCCTCCTACCACTTCTCAAGAATTAAATGGATGGGGAGATGATATCGTTCATGATTATCTAAAAGCAATAGAAATTAATGGCAGAATAGGGGTTTTATACAGTAATAAAGATTATGGATGCGAATGGGATTATGATTTTAGAAACAAGCGATGGTACAAAATAGATAATACACGATTTGGTGTTAATATTGTTATGTATGCATTGACGTCTTAAAATAATGTATGTAAATGAATAAAGAGTTGGCTAGTATAGAACGAGAGATAGATACGCTCACAGAAAAATTACAGAATTTACGTAAAGAAATCGCTAAGGTCATTACAGGGCAAGAAGAAACTATTGAACAACTATTGATTACTTTTTTAGCTGGCGGGCACGCATTATTAGAAGGTGTTCCAGGTTTAGCAAAAACCCTAATGATACGAACGTTAGCGCAAGCGATAGACCTCAAGTTTAAAAGGATTCAGTTTACGCCAGACTTAATGCCTTCTGATATTATAGGTACCGAAATATTGGAAGAAGATTACAGTACTGGGAAGAAGTTTTTTAAATTTAATAGAGGGCCAATTTTCTCAAATATCATTTTGGCAGATGAAATTAATAGAACACCTCCAAAAACCCAGGCAGCTCTGTTAGAAGCAATGCAGGAGTTCGAAGTGACGTATTCTGGAAAAACATACGAGTTGGATAAGCCATTTTTTATTCTGGCAACGCAAAACCCAATTGAACAATCAGGAACTTTTGTGCTTCCTGAAGCACAACAAGATCGATTCTTATTATATATCAAGATAGGGTATCCAACAGCATCTGATGAAACCACCATTTTAAAAAATACCACTGGAGTAAAAAAAGCAACGTTAAATAAAGTGATCTCTGGAGAAGATATTATTCGATTACAACAGCTTGTCCGAGAGGTTCCTATTAGTGACGATCTAATCGCTTTTGTTAGTAAGGTAATAAGAGCGACCAGACCAGAGACAACAAGCGTTTCTTATGTTAAAGAATGGGTGAACTGGGGAGCAGGACCCAGAGCTGGGCAAGCGATGATATTAACTGCGAAGGCCAGAGCCTTGGCACAAGGAAGGTTATCAGTTACCTTAGAAGATTTAAAACAAGTGGCGATTCCTGTATTACGTCATAGAGTAATTGTGAACTTTAGAGCGGAATCAGAAGGAATTACATCAGATGAAGTTACCAATCACTTATTAGAGCAGATCCAGGTAGGGAAATAAAGAATTACTAATATAAGTAGCCGTGAGACAAGATTATCATCAATTACTTAAACCAGAATTGATCAAAAGCGTATCTGGATTGTCTCTTATAGCGCGTATTATTGTAGATGGATATTTATCTGGATTAACCCGAAGTCGTAACGTAGGAACCGGAATGGAATTTAATCAGTTTCGGAATTATGAACCAGGAGATGATTTGCGGCTGTTAGATTGGAAAATGTTAGCCAGATCAGGTAGATATTATATCAAACAATCAGAAATAGAAACCAATATCTCCGTCAACTTTATTATAGACGCAAGTGCATCCATGTTGCATACCGAACATACCTTTTCTAAAATGGATTTCGCAAGAGTATTAGTCGCTTCCTTGGGATATCTGTGTCAAAACCAAGGTGATGCTATTGGATTGTTTGGTTTAAATGAAGATCAATTGTATGACTTATATCCTAGAATTCAAAAACAGCACTATAATCGATTTTTGTTAGAACTGACCCAGATAGAAAACAAAGGGAAATGGCCTGAGAATTTGAATACTTCTAAAAGTCTTCATAATAGAAATCAAAAGGAATTGATTTTTTTTATTACAGACCTCTACGAACATACAGAAGAATTAACCAATTTTATAAAAAGACTTAAGACTCCTAAGAATGAAGTGGTTGTATTGCATTTGATGGGAGAAAACGAGCTTACTTTTAATTACAAAGGGACAGTTACTTTTGAAGATTTAGAGACAGGTGCCAAGCTTAAGATAGATACTAAAACCGCTAAAAAGCAGTATTTAGCGTCATTAGAAGAGATGATTAAAAAGGCAAAAAACACCTTGCTAATGAATGATGTTGATTATCATTTATGTGAACTGAATCAACCTATTGAAGAGACCCTTCGCTTATTCCTTAAAAAACGAAATAAACTAGTCTGAGATGTCTTTTTTATATCCTACATATCTCTGGGCGTTGTTGGGACTTATCATCCCGATAGTAATCCATTTTTGGAGTAAGAGAGAAGGAAAAACAATAAAAGTAGGTAGTACTAAATTATTAAGTGAATCAGATTCTAAACAATCTAAAAGCATTCAACTGAATGAGATCTTTTTATTGATGCTAAGAATGTTACTATTAGGTGTACTTGTATTACTTATTTCCGGAATACGAATTAATAAAAAAGAAACAACGTTACCTGTTACCTATCTTTTTGAACCTTCTCTACTGAAACATGATCGTGTAATGAATATCTTGGATACGATAGATGAAGGAGAGTCCCTACGGTTATTGGCAAGTACGTTTCCGCTGCTAGACAAAGATGAATTAGATGTAGATCAAAAAAGCATTCCGAATTACTGGCAATTAGCCAAAGAAATGGAAAACTTAAAAACAGATAGTATAGTAGTATTTACCAGCGCTTTCTTATCTGGACTTAAAGGAGCCAGACCAACGATTTATAAAAATATAAACTGGATTTCTATCGATAGAAAAGAATCATATAACTATGCTCTTAAGGCTATTAAAGAAGAAGATACTACCCAAGTCCTAATGTTAAGGAGTAATTCGGATCAATTAACTTTTATAAAAGAAAAGGTGTCAAATGAAGACCTTGAGTTTTCAAAAAATAATGATAGTATAGTTTTTACAAAAAATGATCTGAAACAACGAGTTCCTGTTTCTAATTTTAGTGCTAAAAAAGTAGCATTGTTTTATGATGATAGTCTCTTAGATCAAAAAAGATTAATAAAAGCTTCATTACAAGCCATTGCGAAGTATACGGATAGAACTATTGAAATAAAAGAGTTTACAAATACTGCAGATACCATTACAGGTTTTGATCTTATTATTTGGTTGTCTACAGATCCTGTACCTAATACCAATTCAAAATTATTGGTGTTTAACCCCGATGAATATGCAAAAAGAAGTATAGAAACTACTGATGCATCTAAGATATTCTACCTTACGGAACTACTTACCGTAGAGCGCAGTATAGATCAACATTTTTCAGAACAGCTTTTAGAAGTGTTAGATGATTATCAGGATATAAAAAATGATATAGCAAAACATGATAGACGAGTGATAGAAGTTTCTGAAATAACACCACTAGTGACTTCAAAACAGACGATAAAAAAACAGTTTGCGCTTTTAGATATTTCTAAATGGTTGTGGTTGGTATTTGGAACATTGTTAATAGCAGAACGTTGTATAGCAAAATATAGAAAACAGTAGTGAGCTCAGGATATAACATATTAGTAGGTTTTAAACGAAAATGGCAAGTCCTACTTTGGTTAGAAACCCTTTTGTATGGGGTGGGTACTTCGATACTGATATACACATTGTTTTCAAAAATACTGTTGGCAGTTGTAGTAGCTATCCTTATTGTAGGAGTACTACTAATTTTTACGAAACCATGGAAACCTTCTTTAGAAAGCGCTGCCAGTTATATGGATCAACATTTGGATGCGATCGAGTATAGTACAGGTCTGATACTAATTCCGGAAAATGAATTATCCGGATTGGCTAGAATCCAACAAAATAGGGCGGGCAATATTCTGGTTGAAAAATATAAAACAATACAACCACCTAGTCATCTAAAATGGAGTTTCTTGTTTTTTGCATTATGTCTGGGAATAGGATTAATTTTAAATACTATTGGCATATTTCCTTTTTCTCAAAATCCAGTATCACCACTAAACGTGTCAGATGAAATTGTTTTTATAGCAACGGATAGCAGTATCGCAATAACTGCTCCTCCGAAGTTGATAAAACAAGAATTAGAAATTAAATATCCGGCATATACGAGAATAAAGTCTGTGATCACTTCCGATATGGATATTAAAGTGATAGAAGGTACTAAAGTAACATGGCGACTAGAATTTGATAAAGAAATTAAGGAAGCTTTTGTAGAAAGTGCTGGAAATAGCTATGTAATGAAATTCACTGATGGAATTTATTTTGGTGGTTCGGAAATGAGAAGTTCAGGCTTTTATAATTTTAAGTTTATTGACTTAGACGATAAAGCTCACGTTTCTAAATTATATCCGATAGAAGTTACGAAAGATAAGAGTCCCGAGACACAAATTCTAGGAATTAAGCAGTTCACATCTTTTGAATATTCAGAGGATAAAAAACTTGCCTTTAGAACCAAGATTACAGATGATTTTGGAATTGGAGATGCCTATATTATTGCTACAGTAAGTAAAGGTTCTGGGGAGTCTGTAAAATTTAGAGAAGAAAAATTAAGGTTTAGTAATCTACAAATAGGAAGTAAAGATTTGGACTTATCTAAAGAAATCGATTTGGATAAGATGAAAATGGAACCTGGTGATGAATTGTATTTTTATGTAGAAGCTACAGATCAAAAACGACCACAAAAGAATGTTTCACGTAGCGAAACCTATTTTGCCGCGATTAAAGATACCATTTCGGATACATTTGCAGTAGAAGGAACTATGGGAGTAGACTTGATGCCAGATTATTTCAGAAGCCAGCGACAGCTTATTATAGATACCGAAAAATTACTGAAAGATAAATCGAAACTATCTGCTAAAGAATATAAGTCAAGAAGTAATGAGCTAGGTTTTGATCAAAAAGTATTGCGAATTAAGTATGCTGAGTTTATGGGAGACGAAACCGAAGAAGTTCATGCAGCCGAGGGAGATGGGGATGATCACGATCATGAAGAAGAACATGATCATGATCACGATGAACATGAAGATCATGAAGAAGAAGATCCTTTAGCAAAATATACACATAAACATGATCATGAGAACGAACATAACCTTGTACCAGAAGAAGAAAAAAAAGAGAAAGATCCTTTAGAAGAGTATTTACACAATCATGATGATCCAGAAGAATCTACTTTGTTTACACAATCGTTAAAAAGTAAATTACGACAAGCACTAAATGAAATGTGGGATGCTGAATTGTATCTACGATTATACAAACCAGAAAAGTCATTGCCGTATCAGTATAGAGCTTTAAAACTTATTCAGGAAATAAAGAATAGTGCTCGCATTTATGTACATCGTATAGGATTTGATCCTCCACCCATAAAAGAAGAGAAGAGATTAACCGGAGAGATTGATAAAGTACATGGGTTTCGAAAAATAGCCGATATAACTGAAGTGGATACTTATAAATCCATACGGTTAACATTGAACAGATTGCAAACATTAATCACTGCAAGAGAAAAAGAGGAAATCGCCGAAACCGATAAGCAACTGTTTAGAGAAGCAGCAAATGAGTTGGCCATAAAAGCAATCGAAAAACCTGGAAAATATCTAACAACATTGCAGCAATTAAAATGGATATCAGAGGATGTAGAGATTCCTTATGAGGCCTTGATCGAGTTGCAACAAGGATTGTTGCAGGCACTTCCTGCAATGCCTCCAAATGCTTTCAAAAAAGAGCAACCGTTAAGTGAAATCAATGAGTTATTGTTAAAAGAACTTGAAATTAATGAATAACGAGATTACCTTTTTGCATAACCATTGGATGATACCTATTGTAGTTTGCTGTCTCATCATTTGGGGTATCTTTATCTGGAAAGAATGGGGTCATTTTTCAAAACCAAAGTTTTGGATTCGTAGCGTCGTAGCTTCTTTAGCAATCCTTACGATGGGAATACTTGCATTACAACCTGCATTACCCATACATCGTAAAAACGCCAAAGTAGTTATTCTTACCGATGACTATAAGAAAAGCACGTTGGATAGTCTAAAAAATCAATATAGAAATCTAACCACAATTACTTATCAGGAAAACCAAACAATTCTGAAAGAAATATATACTTCTGATACTATTTTTGTGATTGGAAATGGGTTAGCATCCTATGATTTTTGGCAGTTAAAAGATCAGAACGTTACTTATATCAATGGTGCCGCACCTTCTGGAATTATAAAATATACCTATAATCAAAAAGCTACTGTTGGAGAGCAGCTAGTATTCAAAGGGGTTTATAACGATGCTAAAAAAGGAACTCAATTATTTTTAGAGGAACCATCGGGTGATGTAATAGATTCTGTAACATTACAAACTGATAAAAACTGGAAATTTGAGTTATCTGCTACCCTAAAAATAGCTGGAAACTATACTTATAAAATTACTGAGAAAGATTCCTTAGGGACTTTACTTGCTAAAGATTCTATACCTATTCAAGTTGCAAAACGTAAAAATCTAAGAATACTGATCATAAATGATTTTCCGACCTTCGAAACGAAATATCTCAAAAACTACTTAAGTGAAAAAGGGCATAAAGTTTTAGTGAAAACTAAAATCACAAAAGGTAAGTATAAGTTTGAATATTTTAATACAGATCGGATTCCGATAGGAGGGTTTACAGAAAAAAGTCTAGCACCTTATGATTTAGTGATTTTGGATGCTCTTACGGCTAAGAATCTTAGTAGGAATTCGAGAGTAGCTTTAGAAACCGTAATACGCACTAAGGGATTAGGGCTTTTTATACAACCAGATGAAAGTCTTTTTAGGACAAACAATAGCTTACTGTCTTTTGATGTAAGCCGAGAAAAAACTTCAGAAGTTCGTTTATATAATGAAACTAGTGCAAAGGTGCGTAAGTATCCATTTACAATACAACAAGGATTGATGCTTCAACCTATTCATATTGCTGCTAATGAATCCGTGGTTTCTGGTTGCAAACATATAGGTAAGGGTAAAGTAGGTACTACCTTATTAAAAGAAACCTATGAACTCTTGCTAAATGGAAAGAGTGCTACTTACCAAAGAATATGGTCAGATATTATCAATAAAATTGGTAAAAAAGATAGTAAAGCGATTTATTGGGATGGTGGTGAGGTACCTATCCGTAAGGATGAACCTTATGAATTTACTTTAAGAACTTTTATACCAAATCCTGACGTAATTACTGAGAATGGATATCAAATTTCGATGGCAAGAAATATCGACATTCCTAATTTATGGAAAGGAAAAATATATCCTAAAACAACGGGATGGAATCATATTATAACAGCACAAGATACTACTACGGTTCTTAATTACTACGTAACAGATACTACTACATGGCAATCCAATAGTAAGTATAATCGAATTCAGGCTAACCAAAGGAATTTCGAAACTTCTCTATCCAAAGATACCAAAACAACTTCTCCGGTAGCCCCCGTAAATCCTATTGGATTATATGTGTTTTTAATTTGCTGCCTTGGATATTTATGGTTAGCACCAAAACTTTCATAGAGTAGACTAGATAAAATACTTTACTAAAAAGATTTTCTTTTAAACTTACAGCCTATATAGAGTAATTTCTTTCTAAATCTTTAACCTCATTAATTTTAGTTCAAAACTCTTCATTTTGATTTTGTCAAAAGGTCAATACATTTCTTTATTCAATTAATACGCCTTATGAATCCTCAGAAAATCAGCTTTTTTCAAAAAATATAAAAAAAAATCAAAAAATAGGGGTAACACAAGTATGGATTATGACACATACATATGACGCGGAAAGTTTTTCATAAGTTTGCCGCCGCAAAAAAGTAAGTAATCAATTTGTAAGTATCGTTTTTATGAAGAAAATTCTTTTGATGTGTATGATAACCGTTAGTATGGTGTCAATAGCACAAGATAACTATTACGGAGGGTATACTCCATCAGCCACTACGACTCCGACAGCCGCTAAGATTAGTGGAGGTGGTAGTGCTACCGTAAGTCTCACTAGTGGTAGCGCACAACAGTATGTGCCAATTTATACCATAGAACAAAATGGAGTGTCATGGAGCACAGGATTACAGTATCGTTATTCTGGATTAAGAGTGATGGAAGAACCTTCTGCTATTGGATTAGGGTGGGATTTGGCAGCAACAGGTATGATATCGAGAGAAGTAAGAGGATTGCCAGATGATCACCCAAAAGGATATTATGGATCCGAAAATTTGAGAGCCACTATTTTAGATCCATTCTATTATTTTAACCCTAATGGCAATAATACTGCGACCAATGGAAAACAAGTAATCAAAGAACATCATGCCTATTTGCTTGCACAAGGAATGATGGATGGAGAACCAGATGTGTTTCATGTAAATGCAGGTAGTATTAATTTTTCATTTAAACTAGGAGAAAATCTAGAACCCGTATTATTATCACATCACAATGTTAAGGTAACCTTTAATTGGAATCAGATAGAAGTTATAGATTCGGAAGGTGTACTTTATATTTTTGCGGCAAAAGAAATTTTTACGCCAGTACCAGAGGATGATATTGTACATACTTTAGGTATTGGTGGAACAGCGCTTTTGCCAATTGAACCTAATTATCCGTACACACGGAGTTGGTATTTAACAAGCATACAACCTCCAAATACAACACAACAAATTAATTTTACCTATCAAAATCATTTATTTAAAACTAAGGCTTTTTTACCAAAAATATATTCATATAAGGGATTACAGGCGCAGTTTTTAGAAGGATTGTTGGTAAAACCCGTGTTAACTCCATTTGGACAACAAGCACCACCATCTGAATTACAAGAAGGACAAGATCCCAATGTATATACCCATACACGATTGGATGTAGATGTAACAGTACCTGTATTACAGAAAATTACATTTGCTGACGGTACATTGCATTTTAATGAAGCATCTGTTCCTAATGGAGCACATCATAAGTATACATCTATCGATCTTGAAGATTTTAATGGAAACTTAATCAATACTTATGAGTTCTTTACACAAGGAAATAGAGATTTACTAAAAGAAATCCGAACCAATAACGAGTTTACTTTTGGATTTGATTATTATTATGAAAATATATCTTCAACCATTCCAGCATTCGAATATAATAATAAAGAAGTAGGTTCTACGATGGATGCTTGGGGATACTACAATGGTTCTCAAACCCCTACCGATCAATTAAAAGAAGAAGCAAGTGTAAATCCTATTTTGAGCCATACAGTCGCAGGTGCTTTGCAAAAGATACGGTATAAAACTGGTGGGGAAACAACAATCCAGTATGAGTTAAATCGTATTCCCCAAGAATATGCCAATAATAACACGATTAACGGATCATTTACGGTATCCAGTCGTAATACCAATACTATTGGAACATCAAGAAAAGAGGTGCGTTCTGGGACATTTACCAGCGCTACACAAATTGAGATAGAGCATAAAGCAAGTATTACCAAATATGGTTCTAGAGTACAACTTAGAATCTTTAAACAGGGATATACTGGAGCATATGTTCCTTATACAGATTGCAGCAATACCGCAGGTGTTGCTCAATTGTATATAAACGAAGTAGGAGAACGATCAGAACTGGCTGACGGATTGGTGCAATATGATAGTTATGGAAAATGTACACTTACCGTACAACCAGGAACCTATACATTTTATGTAGAAACAGAAGCAAATACAGAGGCAGAAATAAATGTAAAAATTTCAACTCCTCAGAATTATGTAAATACCTCTCAAGACCAAATATACGGAGGGATTCGTGTAGCAAGTATTCGCAGTTGTCCAATCGATACGGGCCAATGTACCGAAAAAAGATACGAATATATCAATGATCAGAAAGTTTCTAGTGCTAAAATTTATACAGCCTTAAAACTAGAACCGCAAAAATACTGGTATGGTACTTCACATCAGTATTACATCCCGTTTTATGTAGAGAGAAGAGGGCTACCAATTTATTATTCGCAAGTAAATGAATCCGTTGTTTCTTCTGATCCTATGAGCAGTGCAAAAAATGGAAAAACAGTGTATCGCTATGAAGATCCTTATTTCTTTAACGAACCTTATGATTTTAGAACAAGAGCATATTATGATCGCGCTCCTAAAGGTATCAATGAAGGAGGATTACGAATCAGCACTATTAAAACGTATAAGACAGACGTTTCTGCAGTGATTCCAAAAGAGCAATTGATATCAGAGCAAGCTTACGAATACGAGGCAGTAACACCTGCTACGGATTTCTTTGGTAACGCAACTGCTACTGACTATCCATACGGGATAAAAGTAATAGCAAAAACCCAAATCAAGCGAGATATGCATTATGATAAGTTGATACCGATCATTATGCAACAAAATAATATGAACGTATTACCACTTGGATTGCAGAACTTTAGAGAATATTATGAAAACCGCACACAAGCAGAATTCGAAGACTATGCCAGACAAATGATAGGGTACACAGGCTTCCCAGTAAATTCAGTTGGTTGGAAAACCCTATTCAGGATGGCCAAAGGAGTGGGCATGGTAGAGGCAGACCTAGCCGAACCTGTGGGGGATAGACAAGAGATGTATACCGTAATTAGTTATAAAGATACTAATGTACAATATCAACGAAAACGAGTAGTAAGTAAAACGTATTCTGATCTTGCACCAGATCAGTATCAGGAAAGTGTTCAGGAGTTTACCTATGACAATAACCAACAGGTGATAGAACAAAGGAGTACCACTTCTAAAGGGGATACTCAAAAAGCAACCTATTTTTATCCGTATCATAGTGCCGTTAATAATAGCACCTTAGTTTCAGATAATCGTATTGCTTCTCCTATAAAAACAGAAACCTTTTTTAATAATAAAAAACAGAGTACTGCTTTGGTAAATTTTGATTCCTGGAATACGGGAGGATACCTCCCGAAAACCATACAATCGGCTAAGGAGAATGCAGCATTATTGGATCAAACTATTTTTCATAAATATGATGTATACGGAAATCCTCTAGAAACTTCCGCTAGAGAAGGTATACATACCATTTATGTTTGGGGATACAATCATACAACACCCATTGCTGTCATTACAAATGCATCCTACACAGGAATGCCATCTGCAGTACAAAATCTGATTAACGCAGCTATCACAGCATCCGATAATGATACCAATGCTTCTACAGAAAATCAATTAAGGACAGCATTACAAAACTTGAGAAACCATAGCTATTTTGCTGCATCGCAGATGGTCACCTATACCTACGATCCTTTGATCGGTATGACCAGTACTACGGATGTTAGAAATAGAACGGCCTACTACGAATATGATAGTCTCCATAGACTAAAACAAGTAAAAGATCAGGATGGGAATATCCTGTCAGCCAATGAATACAATTATAAAAACAACTAATACAGTACAAAGATGAAGACATTACAAAAAATCGTAAGTGTAGTTGCTGTATTAGTAGCTACGATAGTAAGTGCGCAGACACCAACAGAAAATTATGTAAAAACTACGGTATATCAAACCGAAGTAAAAGAAGGACAACAAGCTCAGGTATTAGAAAGTGATCAAATTGTTACGGTAGCATACTCGGATGGATTGGGTAGAACGAAACAAACGGTGGCAGTACGCGCAGGAGGACAACAACAAGGTACGAATATCTTGGATTGGACAAATGATTGGAAAGCAGGTACAGGAGCTACCCCTTTGTTTAATTTAAACGGTCAATCTTCTGATAACCAAAGAATATTTGGTAGCAATCCTTTTGGAGAACAATCCCTTTTATGGAGATGTGGAAATGATCCGAATAGAGATGCAGATGGTGGATGGAATACAGATTACATCCCTGTAGATAAAAATGTTGCGTATCGATATACCGTTTGGGTAAAGCGTACAGGATCACAGGATGGAAGTACTTATCATGGTACACAAAATGTGAATAACCTTAGTGGAAGTGCTAATAACAACCCGTACTTTGTCGTAGGTGATACACCTAATCTGAACCAATGGTATTTATTAGTTGGAGTCATACACCCATATACCTATAGTGGTGGTAATTCTGGTGTTAGCGGTATGTATGATATCAATGGAACTAAAGTAAAGTCAGGAAATGATTTTAAATGGAGAAGTAATACAACCACTTCTAGATTTAGAAATTACCTGTACTATTCAACTGATATCAGTGTACGTCAATACTTTTGGAATCCTGTATTGACAAAGATTGATGGAAATGGAGTGCCAGTTACAGAACTAATCCAACAGACCAAGCCTAAGGATATTATATCTCATTATGAGTATGACGATTTTGGAAAACAAACCAAATCCTATTTGTCCTATGCATCAGATAATACAGCACAAGGTGCTATACATACCGATGCCTTAGCCGAGTTACAAGCATTTTATAATACACCAAAATATGAAAATACACTAAATCCTTATAGCCAAACGATTACAGAAGCTTCTCCTGCAAACCGAGTGATGGAGCAGGCAGCACCAGGAGGCCCTTGGGGATATGATGAAAAAAATATCCAGTATAAAAATCCAGTGTATGCATCATACCCTACCGATGTTACTTTTAGTAAGGCGTGGGCTGCCAAAGGTGTTTTTTATGTTCCTGGACAAGGGACACCTCCTAATGAAGAGGCAGTAATTAATCCACTATTTAGTAATAGTTATGTGTGGATTTATTTTAATGCAGGTAAACTAAAACTTAGAATCAAAAGTACGTCTAGTGATGGTCTACAAAGATTACCAACAGGTAAGTTGCGTAAACTAGATATTACACCAGCGATTGAATATTTGGATTTAGGGTATATCAAAGATGCTTCTGGTAATAATATGGATTACAAAGTATATATAGAAGATAACTACTTTGCTGTAGAGGCAATTAATCAAAACCCGAGATTGATTACCGCAGGAATCAATACAAGCAGTGATCATAATCTAAACCAACTACAAGTACTTACAGGATATGATGAGGTGTATTCCACTAATACTACTACCAAGGCATCTTACGGACTCAATACAGGTAGTGAGGTAAAACGTTTTGATGTGGCAATGCAAAATGGAGATAGCCAGAAACCAACATTGGTAGCTAATGGAAACTATGCCGCAGGACAGTTAACTAAAAACATCACCAAAAACGAAAATTGGATTGTAGCAGATGGTAAAAACAAAACTGCTGAAACCTTTACCGATAAAAACGGGAATGTAGTACTAAGCAGAGCGTATAACAATGGAGCTGCCCATGATACCTATAATGTATATGATGATTTTGGAAATCTTACGTATGTTATTCCGCCCAAGGTAACTGTAGATAATGGTGTGTCGGCTACAGAGCTTAGTGAGCTGTGTTACCAATATAAGTACGATAACCAAAACCGATTGATCGAAAAGAAAATACCAGAAAAAGGTTGGGAATATATTGTCTATAATAAATTAGACCAACCTGTAATGACACAGGATGCAAAACAACGTGCCCGAGACGAATGGTCATTTACCAAATATGATGCATTTGGTAGAGTGGCTTATACAGGAATAATATTCAATGAAGGAAATCGAGAGTATATGGAACAGGTTTTGGATAATAGTGATCAGCAATACGAAACAAAACTTGAAAATGCTGTTACTTTAGCAGGAACAACCCTATATTATAGTAATGATGCAAAACCTATTGGGATTAGTAAAATTTATACCATCCACTACTATGATGATTATACTTTTGATAGAGATGGAATGAACAAACCAGCTACCATATACGGAGTAGCTACCACCAATCAGACCAAAGGTTTGGCTACGGGTTCTAAAGTACGTGTATTAGGAACTAATAATTGGATTACTACGGTAAATGCTTATGATGATAGAGGTAGAGTAATCTGGGCAGGAAGTAGAAATAGGTATTTAAACACTATTGATAAAACAGAAACAAAACTCGATTTTGTAGGTAAAGCTATAGAGGTAAAAACAACACATACAAAAGGTAGTAATACTGCCATAGTCACTATAGATAGGTTTACCTATGATCATATGGGCCGTTTGCTTACCCAAAAACAGCAAATCAATAACCAGGCAGAAGAATTGTTATCTCAGTTGATATATGATGATTTAGGGCAGGTAGTACAGAAAAAAGTAGGAAATGCAGAGCAAGCACCTTTACAAACGGTGGATTATACGTATAATGTAAGAGGATGGATGACCAAAATCAATGATCCTAATGCTCTTGGAGATGATTTGTTTGCTTATAAAGTAAACTACAATACACCAACTCATGGTGGCACAGCATTATACAACGGTAATATTGCCGAAATAGAATGGAAATCTGCGACAGATAATGTGCTGAGATGGTATCGATATAGCTATGATCATTTAAATAGATTAACTAGGGCAGTAGATAATGCCAATCGCTATAGTTTATCTAATGTTTCCTACGATAAAAATGGAAATTTAAAGACGCTAAAACGTCATGGATGGAAGAATAGTAGTAACTATTGGGATATGGATAATCTGGTATATAGTTACGACTCGGGTAACAAATTAAGCAAAGTTATTGATTATGGAGATGATAATTACGGCTTTAAAGACGGTACGAATACCAATGATGATTATGTGTATGATGTTAACGGTAATATTACCTTAGATCGTAATAAAGGAATTACCAGTATACAATACAATCATTTGGACTTACCTACTTTTATAGAGTTTGATAATGCTGATAGTGGAGAAATATGGTATACATATGACGCAACTGGAGCAAAATTAAAAAAGAATACGGGAGTATATGGAACGGATGACGTCTATACAGAAACCGATTACGCAGGTAACTATGTATATGAAAATGGGCAGTTAAAACTTTTTCATCACTCAGAAGGGTATATAGAACCCGAAAGTGATGGAACTTTTACTTATATTTACCAATATAAAGACCACCTTGGTAATAACAGATTAAACTACTCTGATAAGGATCATGATGGTCAGATAGACGTTCTTAGAAATGATACTAGCGATCTGGATGGTGATGGGGATTATGCCCATGAGATTTTACAGGAGAATAGCTACTATCCTTTTGGATTAGAACATAAGGGCTATAATAGCCAGATTACAGGACAGGAACATAACTATAAGTATAATGGGACAGAACTTACCGAAGAGCTTGGACTTAACTGGTATGAAATGCCCTTACGTTCTTACGATCCAGCCATTGCCAGATGGAATCGTATCGATCCTGTAGTGCATCATGGATTATCTCCGTATAATGCGTTTGATAATAATCCGATAGTATATGCAGATCCATCTGGAGGGAATAGTGAGTACAGTCACATGGATGATCAGATATTTTCTGAGGGTAGACATATAGGTGTACAGGAAAGAAGAGCTATGGGTGGTTCTGGATATGGAGGTTATACACCTTATGATTATGCGTCTTCTCAGGTTAGTGAAGCTATGGGGGTTATGGAATTTTTGGTGAGTATTCAATCTGTTGATAATAATTCTAAAAAAGGAAGAAAATTTAAATGGCTTGATGAAGGAGAATTGAATCATAATATATCTAGTAAAGAATGGGATAGTATACGTTCTAACTTTGATTCTGATGGAGATAAGCCAATTGGCCAAAATTATAAGGGAAAGAAGCAAACAGGTCCACCCACACCTTTTTTTGATAAGAATGGTAATATAAATGTGAATGCTTATAACTGTCATTCTTTCGCTTGGTGCAATTCTAAAGGGGATCCTATGGATCCTTCTAATAAAAAATTGGTTCTTGCTGGAATTACAAAATGGGATAATGATCCTCTTAATAATACTGGGGGGTATAAACCTTTAAATTTTAACGATCCTAATCAAGTTGGGGATAGGTTAATTTATTACCAATGGGATATCAAATCTCAAACTATTATACCGACGCATTCTGCTATAGTTACTGCGATAGATCAATATGGTAATACAATCGAGGTTGAAAGTAAATGGGGTAAATCAGCTAGATACAAGCATCATCCGAGAGATATTCCATCTAGTTATGGAGCTCTTACTCCTACTTTTGTAGCACCTAATGGAAAAACATATCCAAGTAGAATATATTTTAGAAAAAAACCATAAAAATGAAAAACACAATAATATACTTAATTATAATCTTTAATATTAGTTGTTCAGAAGATTATGATTCTATTTTAAACGATTTATCATATAATTATGTTTTAATAAAAGATGAAATTGGTGATGACTTGTATTATGAGCATTATAATATCAACGAAAAGGAACATGAGATGAGGTTTAATATTTATAAAAATTCGGTTCGAAAGTTCTATAGTTCAGATATAAAAATCATTGATTATTTATTAAAATATAGAAATGAGGATAAGGAGTTTTGTAATTGGATCAAAACTAAGAATCCTTATTTATCAACAATTGGTGATTTGGATTTATTGACAAAATCGGAATCCGCTCTTATTTTAATTGATAATTATTTTTCGAATTTTAAATCAGGCAAAATCGAAATACCCTCTTATTTAACCAATTTATCATATGAAAGGTTTATAAAATTTTATAATGAGAATAAAGAATTAAATTTAGAGGAGTTAAGAAGAAATTATAAAAAGAAATTTGGAATTTCCAGATAGCTTGCGCGAGCGTCGTCCCCTCGCTCGCGCCCGAATCTTTCGGGTGCCGACATAGTTTGTAAGGCAATTATAGATATTAGATAAAGATAAAACCAGTTACATTATATGGTATTAAGATGTAACTGGTTTTATTACATAAAAAGAACTACACATGAATAAAATACAATATATACTACTGTTATTTCCAATGGTAATACTTGGTCAAAAAGATATTAAAGTTGGTGATGATATCATTCTATGGGAAAAAGGAGTGTTTTTAGAGCCGGAAGATTTTAGAATCGTAAAAGAAGTAGATCCTTATGATACTAGGAATGGTTTAACTACCTATAAAATAGAGATCTTACCCAAAGAAGTCTTGGTAGACGAAAATAATCAGATTGCTAATTACCTAAAAATGAATCTTGCCACCTATTTTTATAAGAATAAGTCATGGCTAGGCAAAAAAAATGACAAACAGTTATTGGCTCATGAACAGAATCATTTTAATATTGGAGAACTATTTGCCAGAAAAATGAGAAAAGCTTTTGAAAAGCTAAAAGAAAAGAAGATTAAAGACTTTAATGCTTATCAAAATGTATATACTACCTATTGGAAAGAATGCAAGGCGTATCAAAGAAAGTATGATCAAGAAACATTTAATGGTACGTTGGCAGAACCAAGTAGCGATTGGTTACTAAAAGTAGATCAAGAGCTATATGAATTAGAAGAGTATTCCTATGCTAAAGTAAAACAACGTTGGCGAGCGAAGCTCAAAAAATTATCATCAGGATCTTAAGGATAAAAAGTCATCTTTTCTATAAACGATATAGTATCACATGAGAATAAGAAAATACATTGTTTGCATACTGGTATTGATTTCCAATATACTTTCTGCACAGGATATACAAGATGTTTTGAAAAATGATATTTGCTACTGTTTGGATGAACAATTTAAGAATGGAAGATTACATAAAGGTAATTCTATATTAGAACAATGTTTAAGTAAAAAAATGAAGTCATATAAAACAGAACATAAAGAAATTCTCTTACAGGAAAAATTTGCCGTTAGAAATGATGAATCTTATACCTCAGATTACAAAATAAATCCTAAAAACCTTAATGCTTTTATTGCTGGACATCAAGAATATTTCGTGAATGAATGTCAACCCTATTATTGGTATGTAAGTGCTCAAAGAGCCAAAAAATTGATCAATGTTAGATATAATGTTGACGAAAAATATTTTAAAACAATATCTAAGAAAATAAGAAAAGGAAAGCATAAGAAAGAACATCTTTTTCAACGAGCTCTTATCTATATGTCACGAGGAGAATTTGAAAATGCCAAAGCAGATTTTTATACCTATCAGGAAGATGATCCGAATGATGATAAAATAACATATCATCTTGCTTGGGCTTGTGAGCTTAATGGGGAGTATGGTGTTGCAAAAGCTTGGTATAAACAAATGATCAAAAAGAATAATCATTTTGATGCGATTCTTGGACATTCGATTGTAAATAGAAAAATAAGGGATAACGCTCGTTTAGATTCTGTAATTACCGATATCACTTATCATAATATGAATCAATCAAATGAAATAATAAAGCAAGAAGATATCACTACAGATAGGGAATTAGATAGATATCCAGCACCTACGGATTGCCAACATCTTAAGGATAATGAAGAATTAAAAAAGTGTTTTTCTTCTTATTTTAAAAGTTTTGTAAATAGTAATTTTGATCGAAATGTAATAGAATATGCAAATCTGAAACCAGGATGGCATCTCATATTAAGTAAGTTTAAAGTATCTCACAAAGGAGAGATTACAGACGTTTTTGTTTTGCATGATGATCCTTTTATTGTAAATGAGATTACCCGAATATTATATGCAATTCCTACTTTACAAACAGGAGAGTTACAAGGGAAATCAGTTGATGTATTATATGGTTTTCCTTTTTCAATATTTATTTCAGAATAATATAAAAATATATCTCATAAAAGGAGAATATTGTTTTGATGAGTTTTATTGTTAAATACTAAAGAAAAGCCACTAGTTACAAACTAGCGGCATCGAATTTTAAAAGCATTCTATTTACAATGCATTTCCACGATAAAACTCTAATACTTTTACCCGTAATAAATATTCATATTGTGCATTGGTAAGATTGGTTCTGGCATTATCTAGATTATTTTTACTAGTGATGTAAGCGATAAAATTAGATACGCCATTATTAAAGCGTATTTCGTTTACACGATAGGATTCTTCAAAAGCAGTTACCTGGTTCTGTAAACTTTGATAGCGATCATAAGCAGTTTGCATATCAAAATGTACCTGATCAATTGCATTTTTTACTTGTTGTGATGTTCTCTCTAATTCGATGAGTGATTCTTCAGCTCTGATTTTTTCCAGCGCCACATTGTTTTTTGCTCTAAATCCATTAAAAAGTGGAATATCTACGGCAATCCCTACCACTGTATTTAGGTTGTTATCAAA
Organism: Aquimarina sp. 433; assembly: GCF_054054605.1. Taxonomy (NCBI): domain Bacteria; kingdom Pseudomonadati; phylum Bacteroidota; class Flavobacteriia; order Flavobacteriales; family Flavobacteriaceae; genus Aquimarina; species Aquimarina sp. 433. The sequence continues at coordinate 53,618 of NZ_JBSWZK010000005.1, read as the reverse complement.
CTGATCTAAGTAGTCAATACTTTCTCCTCTAAACTGCGTTTGATCAGTAAATACAGAAAGTTGTTCGTTATTAACGGTTACAAAGTCACCAGTTTCTACAATTTCAGATCCAGTTTCGGTAAAAGTTTCTGCCACACTAGAATAATTGGTGTTTATCTGCCCAAAGAATGAAATCTCTGGTATGTATTGCGCTCTTGCCACCTGAACTCCTTTTTTCGCAGCTTTTACTCTTAGTTCTTGTGCTTTAAATGTGGCTAGGTTTTGCATGGCATCTTTAAACACATCATCAGAACTTAGGGTATACTCTTTAAAATCTAAGAGGATAGATGCCTTATCAGCCGTAATATTAGCATCTGTATTTAGTAATTGTGCCAGACTTAGTTTTGCATTATTTAAGCTACTTTCTGCTATCAGAATATTAGTTTCATCAATGGTTTTTTGTCCTTTGATATCTGCGAAATCCGCTGGATTCCCAAACTCTTCGTTATAGAGATCTTCTTGTTGTTTTAATTGTTTATTCGTAGCAACTAATCGGTCTTTGGCCAGCGTTAAAACATCCGTTTGGTTGAGTACCTGCAGATATGCCAAGGTCACATTAAGAATAAGCGTCTGCTTCGCTTCTTCGATTTCCATTTCAGAAGCTAATCGATTATAGCGTTGCTGTTTTACGGTATTTAATATCCGAAAACCATTAAAAATCGTAGCATCCAGGTTTAATCTTGCATTAGAAAACGTAAGCTCTTGATTGATAAAATCATTCGTAAAAGGATCAATACTTCTACCATTATTTACTCCTATATTGTAATTACCATTTAGGCTTGGAAGTATATTCGCTTTTGCTTGTCTATGATTAATGAGCGCAGTATTGGCGCGCAATGTAGTAGACTTTAGATCTAGATTATTTTCTAAAGCCATAGCTATACATTGGTCAAGAGAGTACTTCTCTGTGTCTTTTCTTTGTGTAAATCCTGTAAAAGATAAAAGAAAAGCACTGATATAAATAATTGATTTCAGTGACATGTGATTGTTGGATTATTCGCTGACGATTCGTCCGTCTAATAAATTAATAATTCTAGAACCATAGGAAGAGTTTTTCTCTGAGTGAGTGGCTTGTATAATCGTTACACCATCTTTGTTTAACTCAGAAAATAATTCCATGATTTCTGTACTTTGTTTAGAGTTGAGGTTTCCAGTAGGTTCATCTGCCAAAATAAGTTTCGGTTTGCTAATCAATGCTCTTGCAATACCTACCAACTGCTGCTGACCACCACTTAATTGTGCTGGAAACAGATCTTTTTTACCTACGATATTAAATCGGTCTAGCATATCAGCTACTAAAGCTTTACGTTCTGACGACTTTACATTTTTATAGAGTAGGGGAGTTTCGATATTTTCATACACATTAAGCTCATCGATCAGATGATACGCCTGAAAAACAAATCCTATATATTCTTTATATAATTTAGAACGTTGTTTTTCTTTTAGCGTATGCACCTCTTCGTCTAAAAAGGTGTAATTCCCAGCAGTAAAACTATCTAACATCCCAATGCAATTAAGTAAAGTAGATTTTCCCGAACCTGATGGTCCCATTAGAGAAATAAACTCTCCTTCTTTTACTGCTAAGTCGATGTTGTCTAGTAATGCTATTTTCTTTCCTCCAGAACTAATTACTCTAGAAGCGTTGTTAAGTCGTAAAATCATAATTATTTTTTGATGATGATTATCTATGTTGTTTACTTAGTTGCTATAAAAAATTAGCTAGTGTAATTTTCTATAAGTCTTCTGAGAGATGCGTCTGGGTCTAATGGTATTAAAAACCCTAGAGTTTTCATGTCTCAGACAGACATAATTTTCGGAAATTGAATTCATTTTTTCGATCATGATATTATTGAATTTCAGAAATTTCTACTTCTCCAATATTTAATCCCTTATGGATACTAGCATCTCCTTTATAATATAGTTTTGCTTCTCCAAAAGCAGTAAGCTTAATACGATTAGAAGAATTAATTTTAAATTCTGCTTCTCCAAAAGCTTTGATTTTAGTGTTCTTGTTGTCTACTGCAATAAGATCCGAAAAACTTTCTCCAAAAGCCGTGATTTTTTGATTTTCGATACTTCCTTTTTTGATCGTTAAGGTACTAGCTCCAAAAATATCTGCATCTAAATATTTTAAATCTACTTCGTTTAAGGTAATTCTAGACTCTCCAAAAACTTTTAGTCTAAAAGATTCTGAATCTAATTTACTTTCACAGGTAGCGTCTTGTTCACCACGAACAGAAAGTGATTCCAGGTCTTTATAGTTCACGGTAATGGTTAATACTCTTCCTTTATAGATCGGTACTTTTCGCTCGATACCATTTTTTACAACAACCTTATGTTTTGTAGTTTCTTTGGCACCATCTAGATATACACGTAGTGTTTTTCCGTTTACTTCAATATTAATCTTATCGTTTGGTTCTGTACTTTCTTCTATAATTACAGAGGCTTCGCTACTTTCTACAAATCTTGCCTGAATGTGTGGGCTAATGATTACTTTATCAAAATCAGCAACGTTTTTCTTTGTTTGTCCAGCTAACAATTGAGCGATAGTTAAGGCTACAAGTGCTAATAAGTATTTTAAATGTTTCATGATGAATGAGTTTTTAATGTTCGTTTTATTTGATTGAAATGATGATATTATTTTTTATTCTGTTTTTAAACTTTTAATAGGGTTTGCAACGGCTGCTCTAATCGTCTGAAAGCTTAGCGTAATAATAGCTACCAGTAGGGTGATGATTCCTGTAAGGGCAAAAACCCACCAATTAAGTTGAATTCTGAAAGCAAAATCTCGTAACCAACTGCTCATGAACCACCATGCAATTGGTGTGGCGATGCAAAAGGCAAATACAATTAGTTTGATAAAATCTTTGGATAGTATCTTTACGATAATCGCTGTAGAAGCTCCTAAAACCTTACGAATTCCAATTTCTTTGGTACGTTGTTCTGCGATATAGGTGGCTAATCCAAACAATCCTAACGCTGCTATAATCACAGCAAGTACCGTAAAAATTAAAGCAATTGTTCCAATTCTTTTTTCTTGTTGATACATATCAAGATAGGAATCATCTAAAAAGCTATAGGTAAATGATAGTTCGGAAGAAACAGCTTCATATTTATTACGAATTTTGCTAATAAAACCTTCTACATCTCCTGTATTAAATCGATAGGCAGTTCTCCAACTATTATCTCCTAGTCTAAGACTTAAAGGACCAACATCTTGTCGTAAAGACTCGAAATTAAAGTTTTTTACTACTCCGATAATCGTGTATACAATCTTGTCGTCTTTACCAATAGTTTTATAAAGCTTCTTGCCGATTGGATCATCAAAACCAGTTAAAGCAACCGCTTTTTCATTGATGATAATGGCTGTGGAATCTGTTCCAAAAGAACGAGAGAAGTTTCTACCTGCAATAAGTTCCATGCCCATCGTTTCTATATATTCGTAATCTGCTCTCCAATACTGCATATTAAAACCATTATCTGCGGTGTTTACACTTCCAGTATTAAAGGTGGTATCCGATCTAGCAGATTGAGATACTGGAATATATCCTGCAAATGATGCTGATTTTACTTCTGGAAATTGTTCGATTTCTGATTTTAAAGACTTTCTTGTTTCGTTCGTTAATCCAGAATTATCTACGATCAGTACTTGATCCTTGTTAAACCCTACATCTGTAGTCTGGATATGATTTAATTGTTGGTAGACAACAATGGTACCGATGATCAATATAATAGAGGTGGTGAACTGAAAAATAACTAAGAAATTTCTCAGGCTGTTTTTATTGCCTCCTTTAGATAGAGTTCCTTTTAATACACTTATCGGTTGAAATTTAGAAAGGAAAAATGCTGGATAAATACCTGCTAGAGGTCCCACTACAAAAGGTAATAAAATTAAGAAAATCAGAAATTGTGGTTGTAGTAATGCTTTTATGGAAATTTCCTTGCCAGAGACGTTATTAAACCACTCCAAAGAAAGAAATACAAATATAATAGCGATACTATGCGCTAGTACTACGATCAGTGTAGATTCGCTTAAAAACTGTAATACCAAAGATTTTTTCTCTGTACCTAATACTTTACGAATACCAACTTCCTTTGCTCTACCAGAAGATCTAGCTGTAGTAAGATTCATAAAATTGGTACATGCAATAAGTAGAATAAACAGCGCTACTGCAGAAAAAATGTATACATACTTTATCGAACCATTAGTACTGAGTTCTATATTTTGAGTTGAATGCAAGTGAATATCAGTAAGAGGAATTAAAGAATATTCTAATTTATTACCAGAACTTTCTATATCTTCTATACTTTTAATATTAGTGAACTGAGATATCTGCGGTAAGGAATATTTTGCAATTACTTCTCTAAAATTGTTATTAAACTTTTTATAATCAGCACCTTCTTTTAGTACAATATAGGTGTGGAAATTATGACTTAGGTAATCTCCAAAGTTATAATCCACATTAGCCATAGATAGTAAAACATCTAGATGAAAATGTGAGTTTTTAGGCATGTCTTCAATAATAGCAGTAACCTTATACAAAGTATTATTTACTTCTAATGCTTCTCCAATAGCTGTATCTACACCATTAAAATACTTTATTGCTGCTTTTTCAGATAAAACAACCGTATTAGGTGCTTTCAATGCTATTTTCGGGTTTCCTTTTAAAGCTGGAAAGGTAAATACATTAAAAAAAGTCGAATCCACATACGCAATGGCATATTCATCAATAAGTTCCGTTCCTTTTCGGATTAGTTTTGATCCTTCAGAAGCGTATATTCGGGTATATTCCTCTACTTCAGGATAATCCTTTTTTAGTGTAGCTCCCATCGGATCAGAACTCACAGCCATATGCATTTCGGTACCGCCAAAGAGGATATCAGAATTGATTCTATAAATTTGATCCGCTTTTTCGTGAAACCGATCATAACTTATTTCATCCGTCACAAATAATGCAATAAGAATAAAGCAACATATTCCTAACGAAAGTCCAACGGTATTAATAAAAGTAATCCCTTTATTCTTAATGAGATTTCTCCACGCTATTTTAAGATAATTTCTGATCACGGTGTTGATTTTATTTTGATTGTTGAATTTGGTATGTATATAGTGAAGATGATGCCAAAAAAATAAAACACTGAAAATCAGTGTTTTAAAATTATTTTTGAAATAAAAAGTGTTCGGTTTTGATACACTTTTTGTTCAAAATCGAACACTTTACAATCCTTGTTATTCTGATCGTAAAGAATCAATTGGATTTGCATTAGCAGCTTGCAAGGTTTTAGCACTAATCACCATAAGTGCTAAAAGAATCATCGCACTACCTCCAAGAAGAAATATCCATACGCTAATATTAGTTCTATAAGCAAAATCATTTAGCCAATTTTGTATCCCATACCATGCTATAGGTGCTGCGATAACAAAAGCAACAGCTACCAATACTAGAAATTCTTTGCATAAGATAGTATTAATTTGCAGTAGAGATGCTCCTAAGACTTTACGTACTCCAATTTCTTTGATACGTCTGTTGGTAGTATAAATAACGAGTCCTAACAATCCTAAACAACTTATTAAAATAGATAAGCCTGTTGCCCAATTTAGCAACTTAGAAATATTCTTTTCTCTATTGTAAAACTTAGCAATGGTTTCATCCATAAATTCGATACGATAATCATCAATCTCTGTATAAACAGATTTATAAGCGGATTCAATTTTAGATAGAACAGGTGTTAACCCTTCTTCGGTATTGTTTTGAAAAGCAATATGTACTGCCTGAAATCTACTAAAATTTGGTCTATACCAATCTCCAATCAATCCCATTGGACTTATGTCAGATTTTAAAGAGCGTTGATGAAAATCTCCCATCACTCCTACGATAGGAATTTTTTCATCTCCAAAATCCACAATAGTTCCCAGTGCCTCTTCCGGAGTTTCAAAGCCATATATTTTTCGAGCAGTTTCATTGATAACAATTTCTCGTATCGTATCATTCTTGTAAACACGACCAGCCAATAACTGTAGCTCGAATAGATCTAGATAATCAGTATCTCCAAAAATGAAGTGTAATTCAGATTTCACTTCTGTTTTTCCATTATGCACTGTAGTGTTAGAAATGTTCGTATTTCTTGATGCTGGCGGTACTCCTCCAAGGCTAATGGTTTTTATTTGTGGTATTGCTTTTAGTTTTTGTGCATATATTTCTTTCTTAGAAAGCTCTCTTTCGCTACGCGGACTATAAACGGAGACTACGGCCTCGGTTTTAAAGCCCATGTCTTTGCTTAATACATAATTAATTTGTTTGCTAACTAGCAAGGTTCCAATTATAAAAACCTGAGCTATGGTAAATTGAAAAACGGTTAGAAACTTTCTGAGTCCTACTTTCTTTTCGCCAATACCTAAATGATTTTTTAAAACAGAAACCGTATTGAATTTTGATAGTACCAAGGCAGGATAAAAACCAGCTAAGAAAGTAACGACCATCAATACGATCGCAATACCAAATATGATTATTGGAGTTCCTATAAGCTCGAATTCCAAATTTTCGGGAACAAAGTCTGAGAATAACTTGATTAACCAACTAGTACATGCTATAGAAATGATTGCAGATAACATCACTAGTATAAAGGTTTCTCCCATAAATTGTTTAATAATTTGTTTGCGAGAACTACCCAGTGTTTTTCGTATTCCAATTTCTTTAGCTCGCTGTGTGGCTTGCGCTGTATTAAGATTAATGAAATTAATACACCCCAATAGTAAAAGAAATAAGGCTACTAACGCGAGGTTTCGTAGCAAAGATTTACTTGCCTGAGTACGTGTCCAATCATAGATACCATAACGATCATCAAAGTGAATCTCTCTAAGTGGTTGTAAAACATATTGTCTTGTTTGTCCATATTGTGCTACTTCTTCATCTATATGTGCCTCGGCTAATGCATCAAAATCTTTTTGAATCTGATCAAGACTTGCATTCTTATTAACCTTTACATATAGCTGTGAAGCAGAGTTAGTACTATTCCAGTTTTTTTCTAAGATGTTTTCTCTAAGTCGGGTTTGTAATAGGGTAGGACGTGATATAAATTCCTGAAATACTAAATCAGTGCGTCTTGCAAAATTTTCAACTACTCCAGAAACAGTAATAGGAATTGAGTCATTATAAATCAAAGTTTTACCAATAATCTCAGTGGGTTTTAGTTTTGGAAAATACTCCAAAGCTCTTGTCTTTGTTAGAATAACTTGATTAGGTTGTGATAATATTTCATCTGTATTTCCTGCTAAGAATTCATATTGAAACATATCAAAATAATTTTGCTCTGTAAAAATCACAAAATTGGGCCACTTCAGCGTAAGATCATTTTCTTTGTTTTCTACTTTTGCGGGTCTTTCGCTATAAAAACCATTCACCATTTCAAAGTTTGAATTTTCGCGAATAGCATCTTCTAAAGCTATAGTAACTCCAGAATTATAAAATTCACCTTCTGGGTTTTTAAAATTTGTGACCACTCGATAAATTCGATCTCCATCCTTATGAAAATCATCAAAAGTATAATCATAATAAATCATAAGACCTATTACAAAAGAAGCACTTAGACCAATAGTAAGTCCAATAACATTAATAAAAGAAAACACCTTGTTTTTTAAGATGTTTCTCCATGCTATTTTAAAATAATTCTGGATCATAATGTTAGTTTTTATTACTCGGTTTTTAGACTGTTAATAGGGTTGGCTATTGCCGCTTTAACAGCTTGAAAACTTACAGTTGCTAATGCAATGAGAATTGCGACAATTCCTGCGATGACAAACACTATCCAATTAATTTCTATACGATAAGCATAGTCTTGTAACCAGTTGTTCATAAAGAACCAAGCTAAGGGTACTGCTAATACAATGGCAATGCAGACTAATTTTAGAAAATCTTTGGATAGTAATTTTACAATACCGGTTACACTGGCACCTAATACTTTTCGTACTCCTATCTCTTTGCTTCGCTGTTCTGCGGTATATGCTGCTAATCCAAAAAGTCCTAAACAGGATATAAAAATTGCCAACAAAGCAAAGATTCTAGATAGCTCACCGATAAGTTGCTCACTTTTAAATTTAGCATCAAAAGCTTCATCCACAAAAGTATATTCGAATGGGAAAGCAGGATTGTGCTTTTTCAGTACTTCTCCTATTCCGGATATTGCCTGATCAATTGGCGTGCCCTGTTTTGTTTTGATATACATATATCTTGCAAAATTTGGGTTGTTTATAAACAATACCGGATCACTGGTATCGAACATATCATCGTAGAGATAATCCTTAACAACTCCTATGATTTCGTAAGATTCATCACCTCTATTAATCTTTTTACCTACTGGATTATCAGTATTCATTAGTTTAGCTAGTGATTGAGAAATCATCACATTGGTGCTATCGGCATCTACATTTGTCCCAAAACCACGACCTTCAACAATTTCCATGCCTGTAGTTTCAAAAAAACTAGCTGTTATATTTCTAAAGGATAGCAAAACATCTTGGGTATTAACACCTCCTTGCCAGGTAAATCCAGAACCATTATTACCTCCAGATAGGATTTGAGAATTACACAATGCAGCATTATGAGCATATCCGCTTTTAATTAGATCTTGCTGAATTACAGAAAACTTGTCAATAATTTCATCATTAACACGCATAGAAATCAATCGTTCTTTATCATATCCTAGCTCTCTATTTTTAGCATGCTGAATTTGTTGATATACGATGATTGTACAGATGATAAAAACAATGGAAATAGTAAATTGTCCTACCACTAATCCTTTTCTTATAAATGAAGCGGAACCACTTTTAACTTTTATGCCTTTTAAAACTTCTACTGGTCTAAAAGAGGATAGGTAAAAGGCTGGATATAAACCAGCAAACAATCCACAGACTACAGTAATAACTAATAATATACCAATATGAGAAGGTTTGGATAAACCAAGAACAAGATTTTTATCAATCAGGAGATTAAACTGCGGTAATAATACTACCAATAATATCACACTTATGATAGCTGCAAAACAAGCCATCATCATAGATTCTGATACAAATTGAATAATCAAACGAGATCGACTAGAACCGATAGCTTTTCGAACACCTACTTCATTTGCTCTCTTTTCGCTGCGAGCGGTGGATAAGTTCATAAAATTAATACAAGCAATCAATAATATGATCAGTGCTATTAGAGAAAATAGGCGTACATAGGTAATTTTTCCACCAACTTTTTTGCCTCCTTCAAACTTGGAACGCAAATACCAATCTTTCATAGGATGTAAAAAAGCGTAAGTGTCACTTTCAGGATCTTTTGCAGGGATCAGAGCTTTAACTTTTTCATTCACTTCGGCTACGTTAGCTTCTGGCGATAACTCTACAAACGTATCAGAGAAATTACTACCGTATTCTGTCATCCATTCAGCACCATTTCTGTAACGCTCAAATGGAGCTACCCAATCAAATGGAAAGGAAACATTTTCTGGTAAATTTTTTACAACTCCAGTGATAAGGTAATTGTCTTTATTATTGAGTTTTACTGTTTTTCCGAGTACTTTTTCGTTTTTACCAAAGAGCAATTCAACTGTTTCCTGAGTAACGACTATGGCCTCTGGATTCTCAAAGGCTCTTTTTACAGAACCTTCTATAAATTCTAAACTAAAAATATCTAGAAAATCGGCGTCTGCATATCTTCCAGTCCTATTGATAGCACGATCACCAACCGTAAAAAGTCGTTCTTCAGAACTAGACCTGGTAGCTCTAATAACACCAGGAATTTCATTTTTCATTGCCTGAGCAAGAGGACCTGGAGTAGAGTAGAAGGTTCTCCATTCTTCTTCATAATTCTGATTGGTAGGTGTATAATAGATATGATCTTGTCTCGCAAAATCCTTATTGAAACTTACTTCATCTTCTACCCAGAGAAAAATAAGACTTGCACAAGTAATACCAATAGCTAATCCAAAAATGTTTAAAAAGCTATATCCTTTATTTTTTAATAAACTTCGGAAAGCAACTTTTATATAATTAGTGATCATAATTGTTCGTTTTTGATTTGTGTTATTAGATCCACGATAGGCGGACACATTGATTGATTTATTCCGTTTTAAGGCTTTTTATCGGATTGGCAGTGGCTGCTTTAATAGCTTTGTAACTAATGATAAGTAAAGTGATAATTAATAGTAACCCCACAGCAACTACGAAAATCCACCAGTTTATTTCTGTTCGATACGTATAATTTTGTAACCAGTTATTCATAAAATACCAGGCTATTGGCGATGCTATAGCACCTGCTAATAAGATTAATTTGAAGAAATCCTGCATTACAATAGCTAGGATATCCTTAACTTTTCCTCCTAATACTTTTCTGATACCAATTTCTCTTGTTTTTAGTGCGATAAAGAAAGAAATAAGCCCGTAAAGCCCTAAACAACTGATAAAAATTGCAAGACCAGAAAATATTTTAGTCATTGATAAGAAACGTTGTTCTTCAATATATTGCTGAGCTATGCGCTCGTCTAAAAACTTATATTGATATACAAATTTTGGAAACACTTCCTTCCAGCGACTTTCGATAGCTTTCAATGTAGTACTTATATCGGCACCATCTATTTTAACAGCGAGTTCGCTATAACCAGTTTTTTCTGGTGCTATAAAAACAGGACCAATACCGCTTAAGAAGTTTTGATCGTGGAAATTAGCAATAACGCCAACGATGGTAGCTTTTACTCTTCCACGATTGGCTTCTATTTGTTTTCCTATCAGTTCTTCATAGGAGGAGAGTCCCAGCTTATCTGCTACTCTTTGATTAACCACAACTTCTGTTATAGAATCCGAAGTAAAAAAATTACGCCCAGTAATTAGTTTTAAATCAAATGTATTTAGATAATCCTCGTCGGCAAGTTTAGCACCTATGGAGAACTCTTCATACTGGGGTCTATTATGATATCGAAAACTAGTTCCCCATTCATTTTCTGCTGCTCCAGGACTTGATAAACATGCTGTGGTATTTGATACTCCAGAAATACTATTTAATCTGTTTTTTAGTCCTTGTAATTTTAATAGTTCAATTTCTTCTGGAATTTCTAACATTACAATAGCTTCTTTATCAAAACCTAGATCGGAAGTAATTGCAAAATTGATTTGTTTACCGATTACGATAGTTGCTACAATAAGCATAATGGAAATTGCAAATTGAGTGGTTACTAATACTTTTCGTGTGAACTTACCACCAGTATCATTCTGGGTAAGTTTCCCTTTTAATGCCAGAGTAGGTAGAATTCTTGCCATTAAAATCCCAGGATAGCTACCTGCCAAAAGTGATACTAGTAATAAAAGTGTGATAAGAAAACTTATTACCTTAAAGGAAAGTAAAGATTGGATACTTAACTGCAATTCAAATAATTCATTGAACTTGGGTAATACTCCAATAGAAATCCCAATTCCTAGTAGTAATGCGAAGAGACTTATTAAAAAAGTTTCTAATATAAATTGCCAGAATAGTTTGGTTTTACTTACACCAAGTACTTTTCTAACTCCAATTTCCTTAGATCTGGAAAATGCTTGTGCTGTGGAAATATTAATAAAATTAATACAACCAACTGCTATTAGAAATATCCCAATTAAAGAAAATATCCATAGTAAACTCACATTAATACCACCATATTTTTGTTCTAAATGAACATCACTAAGTGGTTGTAACTTGTATCTGTGAACGTTTTTACTTTTTGGTCTGTATTTAGAAACCAAAGGAATAAGTGTTTTTTCTATATGAGAGATGTCTTGATTAGGTCTTAAAAGGGTATAACACTGTAAACTGTTTGTGATACCTCCCCAACTCTTGCTATATGCAAATTGACTATAATTTTTAAGACTCTCATAGGATATAAATACATCTCCTTGTACAGAAGAATTAGTAGGGATATCATTAAGTATTCCTATAACTTGTATAGTTCCTGTATTCTGAAGTGTAAATGTTTTTCCCAAAGAAGATGTACTATCGCCATACATTTTCTTAGCAAAACTCTTGGTGATGTATGCAACATTAGGTGCTGCGAAATTATGAGTACCTAGAGATTCTTGTAGGGGAAAATTGAATATCTCAAAAAAATCGGGCTCCGCAAAAACTACATCTTCTAATAAACGATTGGTGTTAGAATCCATTCCATCGATTTGCCATTCTTGTCTAATAAAGATGTTCGCTACTTTTTCAGAATAATTAAAATCAGATCTGAATACACTTGCAAAACCTGGAGGAACACTTGCTTCATATTCTATAGCATCTTGATGTTCTTCGGTGACAACTCTATAAATCCTATCAGAATTGTTATGAAAATTATCGAATTGTAAATGGTAGTTTACAAATAGAAATATTAAAATCGAACATCCAAACCCAAGCGCTAATCCTAAGATGTTTATAAAGGAAAACACTTTTCGTTTCTGTATATTTCTCCAAGCTATTTTGAAATAATTCCTAATCATAATTGTCTGCTTTTAGATCTGCTTTGGAGCAGAAAAATTGATATTATTCTGTTCGTAATGAATTCACCGGATTTGCAGTTGCAGTTTTAACCGTTTGGAAGGATATTGTAAGTAAAGCAATTAATAAAACAATACCTCCAGCTCCAAGAAATAATACTATATTCAAATCGATACGATAGATATAGTTTTGTAACCACTTGCTCATCATCCACCAGGCAATAGGTGCAGCAATCAAAAAGGCAATAGAAACTAACTTTAAAAAGTCTTTGGTTAGAAGCATAGTAATTGCTGTAATATTTGCTCCAACAATTTTTCGAATGCCTATTTCCTTTTTTCTTTTTGCAACAATAAGCAAGGTCATCGCAAAAAGACCAATACAGCTTAAAATAATTGCCAATAAAGAACCACTACTAATCATAGAGATCATATCGCGTTCTCTTTTCAGAGTTCTGTCAACATTTTCGTTCAAGAAGGAAGCTTGAAACTCTGCGTTAGGTTCTATAGTAGCCCAAGCATTTTTTACAATATCATAAGATGCTTCTAGATTCTGAGGAGCAACTTTTACATATACGTTTCTCAGATTCCAATCAGGTAGTGCAAAAAGAGACATTGGCGCAATATTTCTATCTAAATCCTGAAAATTAAAATCTTTAATAACTCCAACTATAGAATAGAATTTATCATCTATGTTTAACTGAGCGTTTAGTATTTGATCTTCATTTAGTTGTCTTGCCATAGACTCATTGATAATGACTGATAGACTGTCACTTGCCAGATTTTTCCGGAAGGCTCTACCTTCTAGCAATTCTAAATCCAAAGTTTTGATATAATCTGAATCAACTACAAGCATATGAGTTTCAACGCCGACACCTTTATGATCAAACCCAAGAACACTTGTTGATCGGGATCCATCTTTACCTAAACCTAAGATATTGTTGGATGCAGATACGCTTAAAATGTTTGTCTGATCTTTTAATTCATTTCGCAAAAGTTGTAAAGCTTGTTGATCATTTCGCTTTCCGTTTAATGGGAAGGCAATCACTTGTTCTTTATTGTATCCTAAATCTTTGGTTCGTAAGAATTGTACTTGTTCCCAAACCACAAGAGTTCCACATATCAATATCGTAGCAATTCCAAATTGCGCTACGATTAAACCGTTTCGTAAATAGTTTTTTCCATTGTTATTTAATTTACCTTTTAAACTTTGTATGGTATTCAAACGACTCATTAATATCGCAGGATATCCGCCTGCTATTAGTGTGATACCAACTATTGCTAATAGTAAGAAGACTATAGATACAGGATCTAATAAGGTACCAAAAGTTGCTTTGGTTTTAAAAAGTACTTTAAAATGGGGAAGTAGAAGAATGGTAGTTAAAATACCTAGAATTACTGAAATTATAAAAACAAGAACGCTTTCTCCCCAAAATTGGAAAAATAATTGCTTTTTATTGGCTCCAAGAGTTTTTCGCATACCAATTTCTCGGAGTCTTTGATCACTTTTGGCAACACTCATATTTACAAAGTTTACGCATGCTATAAACAGGATGAGTAGTGCTATACCTAAAACGATGTACGGCATTTTTCGATTTACTTTGGCAGGACCTTGATCAAAATTGGCAAACTTTTTATCTAAAAATGATAGTAATTTTATTTGTTTGTACTCCCCATTAACAATCGGTTGGATACCATCTCTTTTTGCACTTTCTATAGCATCTTTATAATGTAATTTTGTAAAATCTTTTGTGCTGTTTTCAAATTGCTCGGGTGTAATTCCTTGAGCTAATTTCATGTACACTTCATGGTTTTCAACATCCCAGCGACCCACAGTTCTGCCATATGCATGTTGCCCTTGACTTTTAAAGTTTAATACGATATCAAATCCTATGGAACTTGTATCAGGAAAGTCTTCGATAAGCGAACTAATGGTAAATGGTACTTGCTTTCCATCCCTAAGAATTGTTACCGTTTGTCCAATCGGATTCTTATCACCAAATATTCGGTTAGCAGCAAATTCTGTAATGGCAATAGAAGATTCTGATGTAATGGGGTTTTGTGTATCTCCTTTAATTATGGGAAAACTAAAGATGTCGAAAAAGTCCAGATCTACAAAAGCACCATTCATTCTCAATTCTTTATCCTCATAACTTAATAATAAATTTCCACCAGCACGACGTGTTATTTTCTCAACTCCGCTTATTTCTTTCTGTAAAGTTTCTGCAAAAGGTTCTGATTTGGAAGTATTGGCTTCTATGCCATTAGGGGTGCTGTCTTCTGAGTATACCATATAGATTTGATCTCCATTTTCGTGAAAATGGTCAAATGATAATTCAAAAACAGCATAGATAGTTAATAACAAAGCTGCCCCAAATGCTAATGTCAATCCTACAATATTAAAGGATGTGAAAATTCTATTCTTCCATAAATTACGAAAGGCTATTTTGATATAATTCTTAATCATAATTATTCGTTTATTTATTCTGTTCGTAATGAATTTACTGGATTTGCGGTAGCTGCTTTCATAGCTTCGATACTAACTGTTAAAAGGGTGATAGCCATAGTTATGATACCAGCCAATAAGAATACCCACCAACTTATTGATATTCTATAAGTGAAGTCTTGCAACCAGTTCTCCATCAAATAGTAGGCTAGAGGAGTAGCTATGATTAGTGCTATTGTAATTAAGATAAAAAAGTCTTTGGTTAGCATTTTTACTACCGTACTTACACTAGCACCAAGTACCTTTCGAATTCCAATTTCTTTTTTCTTTTGTTCTGCCATAAAAGAGATTAATCCAAATAATCCCAGGCAGCTGATCAATATAGCGAGTGTAGTAAAGGCAACTGAAATATTCGCTAGGCGTTTTTCTTCGGCAATTAGTTTTTCAGCTTCTTTATCGACAAAAGTGTAAACAAAAGGAGTTGTTTTATTTACCTCATTCCAAGCAGTTTTTAATTGACTAAGAATGGTCTCGAAATTAGATGTTTCTGTTTTTACTAATAACCATTCTGGTGTATCATCTACATACATTAATAAAGGTTCTATTTCTTCTTTTAGCGAAGCATAATGAAAGTCTTCGGTTACTCCGATTACTTCTACAGTAGTAACATCACCACCAGTAGAGAAAAGAATTTTTTGTCCGATAGCATCCTCTAGACTTATGTTAAAGGCATCTATTGTGGCTTTATTGACTAATACTTGAGTGGTGTCTTGTTTTTTAACAGGACGACCCGTAAGGAGTTTAGTCTTAGTGGTTTGTAAATAATTAGCATTGATACCATTTGTTTTTACCAATTTAGGTTTTGTAGGATCTCCACTTGGTAAATAGGCACCAACGTCACTTCTTAATAATTGAGAAGGGAAAATATTACATCCAGAGACAGATTTTACGCCTGATACGGCACTCATATTTGTTTTAAGCGTTTCATATTGCGCAAAGGCCTCTTGGGTACCCAAACGAACAGCGATTAGATTATCAGTTTCATACCCCATATCTCTATTTTGAGCAAATCGAACTTGCTGCGTAATAATGTATACCGTAGCGATTAATCCAATCGATACTACGAATTGAAAAACGACTAATCCTTTGCGTAATAAAGTGCCTTTAGGGTTTGTTGATACAGATCCTTTTAATACACGAGTTGGTTTTACAGAGGAAAGTATGAGTGCAGGATAAATTCCAGCAACAAATCCTGTAAGAATACCTACTACCAGTAGTGTTGTTAATACTCTCCAATCTAATATATCAAGATAAGCTACATTACCTTGGGTAAGCAAATTTATGACAGGAAGAAGAATTGTTGTTAGAGGAATACTTACTAAGGTAGCAAAAAGAGAAAGTAATATAGATTCTCCCAAAAACTGACCGATAAGTGATTTTTTGTCAGCTCCAATGGTTTTACGAACACCAATTTCTTTAGCTCTTTTGTTGGCTCTCGCAGTACTTAGATTGATAAAATTCACACAAGCTACTAATTGAATAAATAAGGCTAGAGTGATTAAAAGATATAGATAACTAATATCTGATATAGGTCCGATTTGTCTGGATATGCCTTTGGAATGTAAGTGTATATCACTAACTTTTTGAAGGAACAGTTGTTTTGTGAAATTTAATTTAGCAAAATCTTTCGCTCCACGAGCATTTAAAAAGCCCGGAAGTTTACTTTGTACTAAGTCCTCATTATCTGACGAGTTTAGCTTTACATAGGTATAAATAAAGTTTTGTGTTGCAAAGTTTTGTACTGTTCTTACAAACTCTCCAAGACCTGGAGTATTCATCGTAACCAGATAATTAGGATTGATATGAGATTTTTCTGGATTACTATCATCAAAAACACCGGTTACTTTTAGTGATAATTGTTGCTCTCCACTTCCTGATAATACAGTTTTATTAATGGCAGGCACATTACCAAATAGTTTTTGAGCTAATGAAGCAGATAGTACGACGGTATTAGGTTCCACTAATGCAGTCTCAGGATTTCCTTCTAAAAACTTAAAAGTAAAAATATTAAAAACAGTAGCATCTGCAAGATAACCTCTTGGTTCATAAAAACCTTCATTCTGATCACTTGCTCTAATAAGTTCTTCTGTACCCTCACCCATATATACCAATCGAGTCGCTTCTATAACCTCAGGAAAGTCTTCTTTCATAGCAAAACCAATAGGAGGTCCGCTGGATGCAGCATTGAATTGAACAGAACTAGGATCATCGATAATTGTTCGTACTCTATATAAAGCCTCAGCGTCCTTATGATGATCATCATAACCTAACTGCGCAAATACATATAATAATATACTCAAACAACAGACTGTACCTACTGTAAGCCCTAGCAGGTTAATTGTAGTTTGTAGTTTGTTTTTTTGAAGGCTTCTCCATGCTATTTTAAAATAATTCCTGATCATGATTGTTCGTTTTTTGATTGATGATTTATTCGGTTCTAAGTGCGTTTACTGGATTTGATAGAGAAGCTTTTACCGCATGAAAGCTAACGGTGAATATGGCTATAAGGATCGCTGAGCCACCAGATAATAGGAACATCCACCATTGTATATCAATCCTAAATGCGAAGTTTTGTAACCAATTATGCATCACATACCAAGCAATAGGAGAAGCAATAGCAAAAGCAATCATTACAAGTTTTAGGAAATCTTTGGATAAAAGATTTACAATTTCAGATACCGAAGCTCCGATTACTTTTCTAATACCGATTTCTCGTTTTCTTTGTAATGTACTGTAAGCAGCAAGTCCCAGTAAACCTAGACAGGATATTAGTATTGCTAAACTAGCGAAATACAGAAACAGATTTCCAAATCGCTCTTCACTTTCATATTGTTCGTTGAATGCATCATCCAAAAAGTAATAATCAAAAGGCTGTTCTGGTAAAAATGACTCCCATAGTTTCTCTATTTCACCAATAGTTTGTTTCATATTATTAGAAGCTAGCTTTACAGTAATTAAATCATTTCTATTCGTCTCCATTCTCATGGTTAGAGGTCCAATCTGATCATGAAGAGAGTTGAAGTGGAAATTTTTAACAACGCCAATTACCTGACCTTCACGACCCCATTGTTTAAATTTGGCACCAATAGCATTCTGTGGATCACTATATCCTAGTAATTTTACAGTTTCTTCATTAATGATCATCGCTTTTGTAGAATCTGAAGCGAAATCTTTAGAAAATGCTCTTCCAGCTAAAATTTCAAGATCAAATTGTGGGATATAATCATGATCAACAAAGTAGAGGTCTAGATTTGCTATTTGCAAATCCCCTGATTTATTTTCTATTTCTGAATAAGCTGATGAATTTCCTCCTCCAGGTACACTAGAACCTAAACTTGTGAATTTTACTCCAGAAATATTACTGATAGCATTCTTTAATGCCAATTGAGATGTAGATGATTCTGCTTCAAGAATTAATAACTGATCCTTGTTAAACCCTAATTCCTGATTACGCATATATTCCATTTGATTATAGATAATAATCGTACCAGTAATAAGTATAATCGAAATAGTAAATTGTATAATTACAAGACTTTTACGAAGCAAAACACCTTTACCACCAGTAGAGAAATTACCTTTAAGGACTTGTATAGGTTTAAAAGAGGATAATACTATGGAAGGGTAGATTCCTGCAAAAATTCCTATGGCTAATGAAATTCCAAATAATTTAAAAATATTGGAATAATTAGAAAACAAGCCTTCGCTAATTACCTTTCCTGAGATATCATTAAAAAACGGTAAGATTAGCATGGTTAAGACCGTTGTAATGCAAAAAGCTATCAAACAAGTTATAATTGATTCTCCAATAAATTGGAGTGATAACTGTTGTTTTTCGGCACCCATAACCTTTCGGATACCCACTTCTTTTGCTCTTTCTACGGAACGAGCGGTAGTAAGGTTAATGAAATTGATAGACGCAATAAGAAGAATAAAAATAGCTATGATAGAAAATATATATACATTGGTCATACTCCCACCACCAGTTCCACCTCTGGTGGATTGCAGATATAATGTTTTAAGAGGTTCTAAGTGTAATGTGACGAACATTTTACTTTGTTTCATAAATTCTCCGCTATGCTTCTCTAAGAATGCTGGAAATTTAGAAGTTAGTTGATCTATATTAGTATTTGGATTTACCAACACATATGCTGCCGCGTCATAACTACCCCATCTGGTATCTAATTCTTTGTCTAAATTTTGTGTAAATGTGGTTAGCGATAGTATCATATCCGCTTGGATGTGAGAGTTTTCGGGAAAATCCTTCATTACTCCAGTTACTACAGAGTTGAACCCTTCTTCAGTTATTTTTAATGATTTCCCAACAGGATTTTGGTTTCCAAAGTATTTTTTTGCTGTAGTTTCGGATAATACAATACTAAATTGCTTTTTGAGTACTTCTTTTGGGTTTCCTTGTACCAATTCGAAATCAAAAACAGAGAAAAAACTGGAATCCGCTGCAATAGCATTGGTTTCTTTAAATTTTAGATCATCTTTGCGAACGATCATATTTAAATCATTTATCCGTACTGCAGATGTAATTTCAGGAAAATCCTTCTCTAAATTAGGAG
This sequence comes from Aquimarina sp. 433, assembly GCF_054054605.1. Taxonomy (NCBI): domain Bacteria; kingdom Pseudomonadati; phylum Bacteroidota; class Flavobacteriia; order Flavobacteriales; family Flavobacteriaceae; genus Aquimarina; species Aquimarina sp. 433. Next base: position 34,021 of record NZ_JBSWZK010000005.1, on the reverse strand, counting down.
GAACAGCCCAAGCGGTTATATTCGCTTCTATATTATCAGAAGGAGTTTTAATATCTGCAACAACCCTGTAGATATTATCTGTTTTACTATGAAAGTTATCGTAACTTAATTCGAAACTAACATATAAAAGCATTAGAAAGCTGGCTGTCATTCCTATCGATAAGCCCGTGATATTAATAAATGTAAAACCTCTTCTTCTCCAAAGGTTTCTCCATGCTATTTTAAAATAATTCCTTATCATGATTGTTGGTTTACTGTTCGTTTGTTGATTGATGATTTATTCCGTTCTTAATGAATTTATTGGATTTGCCATAGCGGATTTAATTGCTCTTATTCCTAATGTAAATGAGGTAATGCATACGGCAATAACAGCAGCCAATCCAAACATCCACCATTTAATTGAGATACTATAGGCGAAACCATTTAGCCAAGAGTTCATTGCGTACCATGCAATTGGAAATGCAATAAGTGCGGCGATTCCTACAAGGAAGATGTAATCTTTAGATAATAAGAGTACTATCTTGGTAACACCAGCACCTAAAACTTTGCGAACTCCAATTTCCTTTACTCTTCTTTTCGCAGAAAAAGAAATGAGTCCGAAAAGGCCTAAACATGAAATAAAAATTGCGAGTATTGCTGTAATACTTACAGACTTTAGAATTCCTTCAATTAATAAATATTGACCACTAACTTTATCCGTTAACCTGGATTGTATATAAGTTTTTCTCGAAGGGATATTCTCAAATGCGGTAGTAATCATTTTCTCAATACTGGCTTCATGACCTTCTTGTACACGTACTGTTAAAAACCTATGCTTGTCTAATGTTTTTCGATCTCTGTAAATGTGAACCAAAGGTTCAATAGCATTTTGTAAATCTTGATAGTGAAAATCTTTTACGACACCTACTATAGGTTGTTTTATTGTATTTTCTCCTTTAGACCCAAGTGTTTTTCCATCGATTGTTTTCCATCCAAAAGCTTTTAACGCCGCTTCATTTATGATGACTGGATATTCATCAGCCTGATCCAGATTTTTATCAAAATTACGCCCTTTGGTTATTGGAATGCCTAATGTTTTAAAATAAGAATCGTCTGCATATGACCTTCGGATTCTTACATCCCTATTATTTTCTTTATCATAATACGTGGTATAGTTGAAATAATACTCTGATGGCACTGCTTGACTCGTAGAAACACTCTTTACATAAGGATTAGACTCTAATTCATTTAAAAGCGCATTAAATTTTGATTGAGCAATATCAAAGTTTTTATAATCTAGATCTATATTACCTACCAAAACATTAGTACGTTCAAAACCTAAATCTGCATTTTTCATAAAGCCTATCTGTTTGTTGAGTATAATAGCAACGCTTATGCATAGGATAGCAATAGTAAATTGAAGAATTATAAAAGAGTTGCGTAACAAAAAGCTACTTTTTACTTGCTGGATTTTTCCTTTAATACCTAGAGTCACAGGGATTTTTACAAAACGGAGACTAGGCAATATAGACACTACTAAGGTTGCAACAATTCCAATAAAAATAATTCCTAAAATAACTGGATAATCTTCGATCAGATTAAAGGAAATTCTTCCAAATTCTGGACCGAAGGTATCATTGAATCTAGGAAGGTTTACGGTAAAGAACAGCAACATGGATATAAGTATAGAAACGAAAACCAGGATACCATTCTCTATACAGTATTGTAAAATGAGCCCTTTCTTATCACTTCCTAATACTTTTCTCACAGCAATTGTTTTTGTGCGACTCAGCATAGTAGAAGTGTTTAGATTCAAAAGGTTAACTAATATGATAAGTAAAATAAACAACGCTGCGGCAATGGAACTGTTAATGATAATGTCAACAACAGGAATAGCATCCGTTCGCAAATCTGTGAATGGTATTATCTTCATTTCGGCAATCGGGCTTCCCTCTGTACGGTTTCCGATAATCAATTCCGATATACTAGTTTTAAGTTTGGTTAGATCACTATTAGGTCTCATTTTAAAATAAGTAGGAGAAAAGGTATTATCCCAGTTATTCTGAGCGATAAAAGAAGCATTTGTTTCAAGAATTGTATTAGGAAGTAAAACTTCAAATCTAAAAGACGAATATGGACTAATAGGTTCAAAAACTCCAGTAACTTTTAAGTTGAGTGTATCCGCTCCAACGATAGTTTTACCAACTGGGTTGATATCTCCAAAAATCTGTTTGCTTACTTTATCTGTAAGTACTATAGAGTATTTTTCTTTTAAAGCGGTCGTTTTATTTCCATATTTAAAGGGAAGATCGAATACTTCAAAAAACTCAGGATCAGCATAATTCGTATTATTTTGAAAATCTTTTCCGTCGGAAGCTAACCAAATAGTATTCCAACTATGTAAATGCGTTCCTGCAATAACATCCGGAGAACTATTCAACACACGATCTAGTAATGGGTAGGGCACTTCGTTATAATCATTACCATCTGTTAAAATCGTTTTTGCATAGAATATATGCTCTTTATTGGGTATTGGACTATCAGCGTTATAGTATGCATATACAGAAAACAATAGTGTTAATACACTTGATATTCCTATACTTAGACCAATAAGGTTTAACAGAGAAAGCGTTTTGTTTTTCTGTAAGTTTCTTAAGGATATTTTTAGATAATTTCTAAACATTACTGTTCGTTTTTTGATTGATGATTTATTCCGTTCTTAAAGAATTGGCTGGGTTGGTAGTTGCGGTTCGTATGGCTTGGATACTTACCGTAATGATTGTGATGAGCAATGCACCTAAACCAGCAATTAAAAAAGTTGTATAGGATATATTGATTCTATAAGGAAATTTTTGAAGCCATTGACTCATAAAGTAATATGCCAATGGAGCCGCCATGATAAGTGCAATCATTACTAAAGTGATGAAATCTTTAGATAATTGCATCCACAAGTGTGTAATCGAAGCTCCTAATATTTTACGAATTCCTATTTCCTTAGTACGTTGTTCTGCAACGAATGAAGCAAGTCCAAATAAACCTAAAAGGCTGATAAAGATTGCTAATACCGTAAATACTTTAGAAAGGCTTGCAACTCGTTCTTCGGCTCTAAACTTTTTCGCGTATTCTTCATCTATGAATTGATAATCAAAAGGAACGTTAGGGAAATTCTCTTTGAAAACTCCTTCTATGATTTCTAAGTTTTTTCGAACACTATTTTCTGGATTTAGTCTTAAGTTCCAATAAGAAACATTTCCGTGTTGATCAAAAGCATACATAGATTGTTTTACCGGGCTATAAGGCGACTGCATAATGATATCATCGATTACACCAATAATTTTAAGAGGTGGGTTAGGGTCATTTTCATCAGAATGTCTGATTAGTTTTCCAATAGGATTTTTAATACCCATATATGCCACTGCGGTTTTGTTTAAAATAACTGCCGATGAATCGGATGGAAAATCTCTGGAGAAACCTCTTCCTTCAATAATTTCAGCGCCTAATGTTTCTACAAACTCATAAGACACATCTGTATAAGCAAGATTTTCCTGAAACCCTACTGGTTTACCTTCCCAAGTGTATCCACCTCGATTAGACCAGACATCTGTTGTAGGACTACTGGTAGTTGCCATTTCTATAGCGCCTCCAGAAGCTATGAATTGATCTCGCATTACATCAGCTTTTCCGATAAATTCACTACTCATTACAGGCATTTGCACCAATCCTTCTTTATCATATCCTGTGGGTCTGTTTTTACTATGTTGAATTTGATTCATGACAATCAGCGTTCCTATAATTAATGCGATAGATACCGTAAACTGTGTGACCACCAATATCTTTCTTGGAAGTGCAGAAAAACGACCAGCTTTAAAAGTTCCTTTTAATACCGATACTGGATTAAATGATGATAAGTAGAGTGCAGGATAACTTCCGGATAAGAATGCTGTAAGTAAAATAAATAATACAGAAATGATCCAAAAGATTGGGTTAGCCCAAGGAAAAAGAATCTCCTTACTAGCCAAGTTATTAAATCCGCCTAAGCTGATGAGTACAATGGTTATTGCTACAACGAATGACAACACAACGATTAAAAATGATTCACTTAAAAACTGGAATATAAGTTGTCCTCTTTGTGAACCAATAGATTTTCTAATCCCAACTTCCGTTGCTCTTTTTTCGGAACGAGCGGTACTTAGATTTACGAAATTGATACAAGCAAGCAATAAAATGAATATTCCGATGATACCAAATAACCACACGTTTTCGATACGTCCTCCTGTTTGAATTCCATTTTCAAACTCACTTCTCAAATACCAATCTTTCATTGGAAAAAGAAATATTTGCGGATTAAATTCTGCTTCTTCTGGAGAGGCATTTTTCTTTACATCAATGATTTTAGAAGTAATAGCTTCCATAGTGGTGTTATCATTGATCTGCACAAATAACTGAAATGAATTATTACCCCAAGCAGTTTTGGCACGTTCTAACCATGGTTGTGTAGTGATATAGTATTTCCAAGGCACTAAATAATCCATGTCTTTAAAAGAAGTATTCTCTGGATTATCTTTAAAAACAGCTGTAATCGCAAGATCATCACGATTATTAATTTTTACTATTTTTCCAATAGCTATACTTATGTTATCTCCGAATAATGCTTGAGCACAGGATTCGGATAACATAATGGAGTTTTTTTCTTTGATTCCATTTTTTTCTCCTACAATGATTTCTAGATTTAACATTTCTGGAGCACCTTCTTGCATCGCATAACCACGTCTGTTAATATTGGTATTTCCATATCGGATATACCTTGGTTGTTCCCAAGAAGACATAATGATATGCTTAAAATTATCATTGTGTTTTTCTCGCAAAGCAAATTCTAATGGTCTTGGAATTGCAGGTCCTGTTCCTACGACGTTGTTTGAAGATTCATGCTGGAACACTTGAGCAATCGTATCATGATTTTCAAAATGCTTATTGTGATTAAGTTCATCGTGTATCCAAAGACCTATAAGTATCGTGGCCGCCATTCCTATAGCTAAACCGGATATATTGATAAAAGAATAGACCTTATTCTTTAAAAGATTTCTCCACGCTATTTTAAAATAATTCTTAATCATGATTGCTCGTTTTTTTTGATGATTTGATGAATGACCTCTACACTAATACATTTTCTGTTACCTTCTGACCGTCTAACATTCGGATAATGCGATGGCTGTATTTGGCATCATGTTCGCTATGCGTTACCATTATGATTGTAGTTCCCGCTTCATTAAGTTCTATTAATAAATCCATAACCTCATTACCATTTGTACTATCTAGGTTTCCAGTAGGTTCATCGGCAAGAATTAATTTTGGATTATTTACTACAGCTCTTGCTACGGCAACTCTTTGCTGCTGACCACCTGATAATTGCTGAGGGAAGTGATTACGTCTGTGCATGATTTGCATTTTTTCTAAAACTTCTTCTACACGTTGTTTACGTTCTGCAGGTTTTACACCAGTGTAAATAAGAGGTAATTCTACGTTTTCAAAAACAGTAAGCTCATCAATAAGGTTAAAGCTCTGAAATACAAAACCTACATTATGCTTACGAAGATCTGAACGCTTACGCTCGTTATATCCAGCAACTTCTTCTCCATTGAATTTAAAACTTCCTCCATCTGGATCATCGAGCAATCCAAGGATGTTTAATAAGGTTGATTTACCACATCCAGATGGTCCCATGATGGCTACGAATTCACCTTCCTTTACTTCAAACGATAATTTGTTTAATGCGATAGTTTGTACTTCTTCAGTTCTGTAGAACTTTTCTAAATCAGTTATTTGTATCATTTTCGATCTATTTTTTTAATTGATTGCTTTTACTTTAATATTAATTCTTCGGTATCTCCAAAACTGTCGTAACTAGAGGTTACTACCTTATCTCCAGGAAGTAATCCATCGATAATTTCATAGTATTCAGTGTTTTGGCTACCTAAACTTATGTTCACTTTATATGCTGAATTTCCGTTTTCACTTATTTTATAAACCCAGTTTCCACCTGTTTTTTGGAAAAATCCACCTTTAGGGATTAACAGGGCTTGTTTTTCTGCACTAAGTGCCACTCTTATTTGTAGATTTTGTCCTCTTCTAATTCCTTCTGGAACATTACCTTCGAATTGCATATCTACTTGGAAACGACCATTATTTACTTGAGTGAATACTTTCTTGATCACTAGGGTATACATCTTGTTATTAAAACTGAAGGTTCCTTTTTGACCGTTGTATATTCTGGAGATGTAGTGCTCGTCGATATCAACTCTTACTTTATATCCACTAAGTACATCTATTTGACCTAATCGCTCTCCTTTGTTTTTAGATTGTCCGATTTCCGCATCTAAAGAAGTCAATTGACCATCTACCGGTGCTCGAACGACAAGATCTCCTACTTTTTTTCGCATTAATTCTAAAGCATTTTGAGTTCTGGTATAAGAGCTTTGTGCTTGATTTAATTCTAGTTTAGTAGAGATAGAATCTTGACTTAATACTTGTTTGGCTAACTGCATTCTTTCTTGCTGGTATTTGTAATTGTTCTCAGAGGATTCATACTCTTGTCGTCCTACAGCTCCTTTATCATATAGTCTTTTGTTTAATTCATATACTCGCTTTGCCTCGATAAGGCTATTTTCTACATCCGTAAATTGATTACGACGATTAATCGTATTTTGTCTTGCTGCATTTTGAGAAATCTGCATCTGAGTAAGTAGATTGTACACCGATGTTTCCTGATTGATCAGACTTAATTCTAAGTCTGTATTAGATAATCTTAGGATAGGCTCTCCTTTTTTCATAATTGCTCCATCTTCGACATATTTTTCTTCAACTCTTCCGCCTTCTAATGCATCTAAATAGATTGTTGTAATAGGTAGGACAATTCCGTTTACAGGAATGTTTTCCTGAAACACATCTTTTTTAATAGTACTGATAGCGATACGCTCCTTTTCTACATTTAATTTAGATCCTCCCAGAGATTGAGAAAAGACAAAGATGATGAGTGCTACTACTAATAAACCACCTATTACCATCGCTATACGTGATTTAGAAAATTTCTTTTTTTGAATTGGAACGTCCATTGATTGATTTTTTAATTACAATCTTTAGATAGTCAAGATGATGCCAAAAAAATAAATATCTGATTATCAGTATTTAATGTTTTTTTGTAAAAATAAAAGTGTTCGGTTTTGATACACTTTCTGTTCGGAAATAGTACATTTAGCAATCCCAAAATATTTTGTTTTTATAATTTTTACGACATCAGGATAATATTGTAATATTGTATCAATGGTATTAAAGGAAGCTACGATTTTAGTTATAGATGATGATGTAGATGTATTAACTGCATTGCGTCTTTTATTAAAGCCTTTGGTAAAGGAGGTAATTATTGAAAAAAATCCAAGTAATATTGGTGCTCAGATAGACAAGAAGAGTTTTGATATTATCATCTTGGATATGAACTTCAATGGTTTGGTAAATACAGGTAATGAGGGCATATTTTGGTTAAATGAAATTAAAAAATCTAGACCTGATACCGATGTAGTCTTAATTACAGCGTATGCTGATATCGATTTGGCGATTAGAGCCCTAAAAGAAGGAGCTTCGGATTTTTTGGTAAAACCATGGAAGAATGAAAAAATAATAAATACTATTAGTTCATTATTAAAAGCCCGAAAATCTAATACAACCAACAAAAATCCTCAAACACTTTCTACGAGTACCATCATTGGAGAAAGCGACGCGATAAAAGATGTTTTCTTAAAACTTAAAAAAGTCGCTCCAACAGATGCGAATGTTTTGATTCTTGGAGAGAATGGTACTGGTAAAGATTTAATCGCAAGAGCATTACATGATAATTCTAATAGGAGGAATAAGCCATTTGTAAAAGTAGATGTTGGAGCGCTTACTTCTTCTCTTTTCGAAAGTGAATTGTTTGGATATAAAAAAGGTGCTTTTACAGATGCGAAAGAGGATAGAACAGGAAGGTTTGAAGCTGCCAACGGCGGTACTTTATTTTTAGACGAGATAGGAAATATCACCCTAGGACAACAGGTACGATTATTAACCGTATTACAAAATAGATTAGTAACTCCTTTAGGTTCTAATCAGGAAATACCGATCGATATACGGTTGATATGTGCAACAAACCTGGAACCCAAAGTATTGGCAGATGAGCAGAAGTTTAGAAAAGATCTGATTTATAGAATAAATACGGTGGATATCGTTATGCCACCATTACGAGATAGAGGAACTGATATTACGTTATTAGCAAAACACTTTATCGGTATCTATGCGGATAAATATAATAAAGCACAGTTTTCGTTGGATTCTGGATTTATATCTAAATTAAAAAAACACGATTTCCCAGGTAACGTTAGAGAATTACAATATGTTTTGGAAAGAGCAGTAATTATGACAGATGGAAATGTTTTGAAACCAGAGGATTTGGTGTTTTCAACTATCGAACGCCAAACAACCAAGACTTCATCGACCACTACAATGAATTTAGATAGTATAGAGAAAAATGCAATTCTTACAGTTCTGGAGAAGAATAAAGGAAATGTTTCTAAATCAGCAAAAGAATTAGGAATCACAAGAGCAGCGTTATACAGAAGGTTAGACAAATATGAATTATAACGGTTATATCACCCGCCTTTTTTTAAGGATTTTAGTTTTGGTAGGGCTTATCTTAGGTGTGGTATATGCTTTTGATAAGGGATATACTAGTATTGGAACTATAGTAAGTTTTGTAATTGTTTATTTCGGCTACACCACCTATGTTTTCGTAAAACGTCGTTTTGTAGTGATGGATGATTTTTTTGAGGCTGTAAAATATAGAGACTTTTCACGATGGTTTCCAGAAGATAGAGGTCCTAAAGATATTCGATTTTTATATAGAGGTTTTAATGAAGTAAATCGTACTATTAAAGAAATTAATTCTAAGAATGAAGCGCAATATGTATATCTCCAAAAAATATTAGAAATGGTAGACATAGGAATTATTGCGTATAATCTGGATACAGGAGATGTTTTGTGGTCCAATGATTCCTTTAGAGAAACACTTGATTTTCCATCGTTTAAAAATATTCGCTTTGTAGAAGGTAGAAAACCAGAATTGTATGATGCTATTTTTGAAACCTATCATAGAGAACCCAATTCCATTTCTATAGCAGTACAAAATGAAAAGATAAAAGTTCTCATTTCTGATACTGTTTTTCAGGTAAAGGATGATCCGTTTAAACTAATCGTACTGCAGAATATTGATGATACTTTAAATAGAAATGAATCAGAAGCTTGGAAAAAGTTATTGAGTGTGATGACTCATGAAATTATGAATTCTATTGCTCCTATTTCGTCATTGGCAGATACATTGCAAACACATTTACAGTTAACATTAGATAATCCAGAGGAATATCCGCTAGAATTACAAGACATCAATGCAGGTATCAAAACTATTCAGAATAGGAGTGAGGGGCTACTAAAGTTTGCTAAAACCTATCGTAGTCTTAGTAAAGTAACGCATTTGAGCTTGGAAAAGAAAATGGTAGTAGAACTATTCGACACCATAAAGCTATTGATGCAACCCTCACTGGATGTAAAGAACATTCATATAGATTTTAAAGTAACACCTCCGAAATTAGAATTAAATATTGATAGCTACCTCATAGAGCAAGTGCTAATAAATCTAATTGTAAATGCTGTAGATGCCTGTAAACATAGAGAGCAACCACAAATAAGAGTAATTGCAGAGCAAAAACCAAATAGGAATATTGTTATTAAAGTATACGATAATGGTTCTGGAATTCCTCAGGATATAATGGAGAGTATCTTTATTCCATTTTTTACGAGTAAATCAACTGGTAGCGGTATTGGTCTTAGTTTATGTAAACAGATTATGTTATTGCATAAAGGTAAAATACTCGTAAATAGTAAAGAAGATGAAGGAACTGTGTTTAGTTTGGTTTTTTAGACAATAGCAAAGAAATTCATAAGAAGAGAAGAAAAAACTGAGGTTATTTATTGCTTACAAAGTTTTGTGATTTTCCGTTTTGCTCGAGTTTACTTTCTACATTCCGTTAATGTTTTAATAAAGAATAGTTTATTTGTTTAACATTTGTATATATTCGTTAAACAAAACTAATCTCAGATGAAAAATTTTACTAGTAGCCTCTTACCGTTTTTCTTTTTTCTTTTTTTCTCATTAAATATTTTCTCTCAAGATTTTCAGGGAAAAGCCTATTACTATTCAAAATCCACAATGGAATTAGGAAGTTGGGGAGCACGATTGAGTGAAGCTCAGAAAAAACAAGTAGCTGCACGTTTGAAGAATCGATTAGAAAAAACATACATCTTAACTTTTGATAAAGCTGCATCGACTTTTAAAGAAGATGAGAAATTAGATGTGGATGTACTTTCTGGAGCGACAGATACTTGGGGTAAGAATTTCTCACCTGGAGCACAATATAAGAATGTAAAAACCAATGAACTTGTTCAAAAGCAGGAGTTTTATGGAAAAAATTTTTTGGTAAAGGATAAACTTCCATCGATAGATTGGAAAATGGGAGCCGAGACCAAACAAATAGGTGGTTATACCTGTTATAAAGCAACAGCTGCGATACCTACCGCCGATCTTACGTGGTATGATTTTTCGTGGAGTGAATTACGAGCCGCTGATAAAGAAAACGGTGAAGAAGTTAATATGACTGAAGTAACTGCATGGTATACGCTTAACATTCCTGTCAGTTCCGGACCTTCTGAATATTGGGGATTGCCAGGTTTAATTCTAGAGGTAAATGTTGGAAATACGACCATGCTGTGTTTTAAAGTTGTTATGAACCCAGAAGAAAAGTCATCTATAGAAGCTCCTAAAAAAGGTAAGGTTGTAACTAAAAAGGAGTATAAGGAGATCATTACTGGAAAGATGCAAGAAATGCGGAATAATAGAGGAAGACAACGACCAGGAAGAACAGGAAGATAATAGAGTTATTGTAGATCCTTATCTATCGCAGATCCATGAGAGTTTTACTTATTTTATTATTTAGCTGTATTGCTATATCTAATTCCTTTTGTCAAGTTCAGCTTCAGGGAATTGTAAAAGATAGCCTTGGTAATCCTTTAGAACTTGCTAATGTTGTAGCTTTTAATCAGGAAACGAACATTTTACAAGCCTACGGTACTTCTGATACTAATGGAAAATATAAGCTCGAACTGAGTACGAATACCAAATATAAAATTACCGCCAGTTATGTAGGGATGGAAAGTTATGAAGAGATTATTTCTACAGGAGAAGAAGACATTACTAAAAATATTGTTTTAAAGCTTGGCAATGCTCTTGATGAGGTTCAGATCACCTATGAAATGCCGGTAACTGTAAAAGGAGATACACTCATATATAATGCAGACTCTTTTAATACAGGAACAGAACGTAAACTGGAAGATGTATTAGAAAATTTACCAGGAGTAGAGATTAATGAAGAAGGACAAGTAGAAGTAGAAGGTAAGGTAGTAAACAAACTGATGGTGAATGGAAAAGATTTTTTTGATGGAGATACTAAGGTAGCCACTAAAAATATTCCGTCCAAAGCAGTTGATAAAATACAAGTATTAAGAAATTATGCTGAAGTAGGTCAATTACGTGGAGTAACGAATAATCAAGATAATGTAGCACTAAATATTAAACTGAAAGAAGGAAAAGAAAGTTTTTGGTTTGGAAACGTTACGGTTGGTGGAGGAGCATCAACTGATGAAGGGTTATATGTAGTACAACCCAAATTGTTTTACTACAGTCCAAAGTATAGTGTTAACTTTATTGGGGATTTTAATAATACTGGAGATGTTGCATTATCCAGAAGAGATATTCGAAGTTTTGGAGGTGGATTTAGAGCTCCAAGTAGGAGCAGTGGAACTAGTATTAACTTAGGTAATAACGACTTAGGATTTTTGACCAATCAGAATAATGCTACCGATATCGAAAATATATTGGGAGCTGCAAATTTTAGTTATTCACCTAATAAATCGCTAGATATCAGTGGATTTGCTATTTTTAATGTAAGTGATCTATCCTCGAGACAATTAAGTTTTAATCAATATACAGATGCTGATCTGGGTATTCCGGATGAGTCAACCGAACAAAATAATCAAGAAAAATCAGATCAAGGACTCCTTAAATTAAGTGCATCTTATAAGCCTAATGTGAGTAATCAGGTAGATTATGATGTTTTAGGAAGAATTTCTAAAGATGTTCAAAATCAAAACTTTTTCTCTTCTGTTTTAGGTAGTACAACAGAAAATGAAGAAAATACACCTTATAGTATCAACCAAAGTTTGAAATATTACTATACACTTAATGAGAAAAGTATTTTTGCGTTAGAAGCAGAACATCTGATAAAGGATGAAGATCCTTTCTATAATGCTCAACTTACTAATGATCCTACTAACAATACTGATCCGGATTCTAATGATCCATTTGATAACACTGCAGAAGTTCTTGGTTTAGATACAAGCCTTGAGAATTATAATCTTGGTCAAAATAGAAGAATTAAATCGAATCAATTAGACGCAAAGCTTGACTATTTTTATATTATCAATGCAAAAAGTAATCTGAATATAACTTTGGGATCAATTTTTAGTCAACAACAGTTTGATTCTAGACTGTTTCAATTTTTAACATCAGATACAACATTTGATCCTATTCCTACTTTTAATGAAGGAAGAGCAACAAATGATACCAAATATACCTTTAGTGATTTTTATCTAGGAGCGCATTATCGCTTTAAAACAGGTAAGTTTATCATCACGCCTGGTGTATCATTACATTCCTATGGAAATAAGAACACCCAATTTGGAGAACGTTTTGAAGAAAACTTTTTTAGAGTACTCCCAGATTTTGAAACGCGTATTCAGTTTAAGAAAAATGAAAGTCTTACATTTCGCTATGACATGAGGAATCAATTTACGGATGTAACTCGATTAGCCCAAGGCCTCGTGCTAAATAATTTTAATAGTATTCAATTTGGAGAACCAGAATTACAGAATGCGTTATCTCATAATTTGAGTTTGTTTTATTCTAGTTTCAACTTATTTAATTACACCAATATTTTTGCAAGACTAGCTTATTCTAAAAACATAGATCAAATTCGCGGTTTGACTAGTTTTGACAATGTTATTACCACTAGCACATTTTTTAATTCTAGTTTCGCGGATGAAAATCTTTCTGCTTTTGGTCGTATACAACGAACTTTTGGCAAGCTAAGGGCAACGCTAAATGTAAACTACAATTATAACAAGATTAATCAATTTATTCAGGATCGACGTTCGGTAAATGAAGGCTTTACACAGAGTTATACTCCAGCTTTACGAACAAATTTTAAAAAGGCACCAAATATAAGTGTGCGCTATAATTATAGTATTACAAACAATACACAAGGGTCTAATAAAACCACTTTTTATACGGATGCTCCTTCTATAGATTTTGATGCATATATCTGGAAATCCTTCACTTTTGTTACCGATTACACCTATACTAGACAACGTAGATCAGGAGGTAATGCTCAGTCATTTGATACATGGAATGCTTCCTTATCTTATAGAAAAGATAAAGATGCTAAATGGGAATATGAACTTAGAGCCACGAATATATTAGATGTGCAATCTAGAGTAAATAATACAGCAAATAATTTGTTTGTTTCTTCTACAGAGACTTTTATTCTTCCCAGATTTATTACTTTTAGAGTTCGTTATGTTTTGTAATTTCGGTACTTCTTTTAAAGAAACAGATTAGTGTTATTTCTTATCCTGAAATTCCTTTAACTGTTTTTCTAGTTCTTCTATTTTATTTTCTAATCGTTGTATTCTAGGTTGAAATTCCTCTATCGTAAATCGTTGTTCTATATGTTGAGGACAGTTTACATCCCAAGCATTGATTTTAATTTTAATAATCCGTTCTACTTTAGCTGCATAATCTTTATCTGAAACTTTTTCAAAAAGAGTAACGTCTTCTTCAGTCTGAGGAACGATTTCTCCCCAAATTTTTATTCGCATTCTATTTGGATAGTCCATTAAAAAGAGATGTACTTTGTTATTTACATCAAAATTACCCACAGAAATATATTGTCTGTTTCCAGAGTAATCTGCAAAAGCTAAATGTTTTTCATCCAAAACTTTCAGGAAACCTTTCGGTCCACCTCTATGCTGAATGTAAGGTTGGCCTTCGTTGTTTGCAGAAGCCATATAAAATGAATCTCTTAGCGCAAGAAATGATTCTAAACCTTCCGTTATAGTATCTTGCCAATCTCTACGCTCTGCCATTTTTTGATAGGTCTTTCGAGAACCCATTTCTTCTTGGCGCTTTTTAACTTCTGGACTAAAAGCGATATCACTAATAAAACTTTTACTCATGCTACTAGTTTTTTGATGAGTAAATAGTCTGCTTATTTTGCAAGAACTTTCAATTTTGTGATAGAATACTAAACTAAATTATCGATTTGTATAATTTAGTTTAGTATTTACTTCATTTTTAAAGGGTTTATAGCTTTACAAATTTTATTACCCTATTTTCCATATCACCGAGAATCTTTAGATAATACATTCCTTTAGCAAAAGTGTGTATATCTATGATCTCATTTTCGGAGCTTAAACTTTTGTTTAAAACAACCTTTCCATTGATATCGTAGATACGGACTACAGCATTTGAAGCGCCTTCAATAGTAATAGAGTTGGCAGCTGGATTAGGATATAAGATGATATTGGTATTTTCTGAAATTTCTGGTGCTTTGATATCATCAATTGGAGTAATAATCCAATGTAGATTTTGACTTGTATTAGAAGAATCATATAGGTTAACGTTTTGAGCATTGGATCCCGCATTACCACCATTGATGGCAAAACCTGAAGCATTACGTTTAACTAATTGAAAAGCTCCATCTCCTACATCAACTTTTAACCAATGCTGATTTTGATTGTTTTCGGCACAATTCCATAAATACACATTTTGTCCATTTGTACCACCATGATCTCCATCGATACAATAATTTGTTCCAATCTTTTGATATGAATAATATCCATTACCACGATCAATCTCAATCCATTGTTGATTCACATTGCTAGAATTCTCAGACCATAAATACACATTTTGTCCATTAGCACCACCATGATCTCCGTCTAGAGCGAAACCTGGAGCATTACGCTTAGTGATATGTACTATGGTAGTTGTCGGAGAATTATCTATGATTTCGAAATCAAAAGTTTCCCATGTGCCATCCGCATTTCCAGCAGGAAAAAGTGATGTGTTATTGATATTCCAATTAGCTTGTACCCATCCATTATTAAATAAACTTTTTAATGCAACTTGATTATTTCCTTTAGGTTCCCAACCAAAATTTTCCCAAGTTCCTGGAGCGTTACCTGTAGCACGAATAGGTGTGGTTCTCGAATTACGAACTACTTGTACATATTTATCGTTAGCTACCGATTTAAGAGCAATACAACCATTGGGATGTTCTTCTACATAAAATAATGCTCTATCAGCAATTTCACCATCTGCAATAAGGCTGGAATTAGAAGGATCGATAGTAACCCATTTTTGATCACCACCGGATTTTTTAAGCGCAATCATTTGTCCTATGGGAGCATCAGTATCACAGGTTGGAGTAGGAGTAGTGTCATCGCCCCATCCTAGTGTTGCAACATCTTCTGCTGGGAATTCAGTTTCTGACTTTATCCTAATATTTCGATAGTATAATTCTGCTCCTTCAGATTGTATTTGTATTTGTCCGCTGGTTACTGTATTTCCATTCCAGGTAGCATCTTGCAATGCATTAACCATAACACCATTTACATAATGAATTGCTCTATCACCAATTACAATAATTTCTAATAAATTCCATTCTCCATTTGGAAATTCTGGGTTTGATCCAGCTCTAATTAGTGTTCCCGTATTCAATGGGGCCATAGGAGTAAAGGTTAATCCATTTCTATTTTCTGACGGAACCAAACCTTTCGTTCCTGCTAAACCAATATAATCTCCTAGGTCTCCTTCTTGCACTTGAAACTCTAATGAAGATTTCCAAACATCCCAAAACGTTCCGTGTTCTCCATTACAATGATATAAAATACCACTATCTCTAAGGCGATTTAATCTGGGTTCCCACTTTAGCTCTCCCCACTTAAATTCCATGCTTAGATGATAATTCTCGAATTCATTTAAAGTAGTTAATCCTCCGTAAACTTCACCAGTTATATAGAGTTGTTTTTCACCATTTTCTTCAATTATAGAAAACACATTTCGAGGATCATTGTTTAATCCCAAAGGAGTTCCAGATCCATTAGTAACATTATCACTAGCACCTGGTAATCCAGTTGTGCTATGTGGCACTCCCATCCATATTTCCCAACAATCTAAATCATTTTCAAGAAGATCTGTCCATTGACTAGTTAAAGTGGCGCCACAATCATTAACTGGCTCATTTGTATCTAATCGATCTGCTACCCAAAGCACTGCTTTTTCGATCATTCTTCTAAAAGTCTCATTATCATTATATGTAGTAGCATTATGACCTAGAGCTGTATAAAATGATCTTCCTCCGTCAAATTCTTTTAACCAAGTAATAGGACGAGTGGCATCATAACTTTGATTTCCTGTTGTCTGTACTTCTAAAAGATCAAAATTAGTATCGCTTAATTGTCCGCCGTTTAGTTCCCAATAATACCATTCTTCTTCATGAGACCATACATCTCCTGCATTTCCTATATGGTTAGTGACAGGATGGTCTACCAGCACATTCATTACGCCTGGTAGATTATTAGAAGTATGATTCGGACTGGTTTGTACAATGGCACCAACAAGCTCATTATACCATGGCCATGTAGAACCTGCATTGGTGCCTCTGTATGTATCACTAGCTGCATGAAAACCAACAAAACCACCACCGTTTTGTATGAATGTTTCCATGGCATTCTTCTGATTATCATCTAATAAATCTCCACCTGATGTATTTGAAAATATAATAACATCATAATTGGCTAGATTTTGATCCGTAAAAACAGATGCATCTCTGGTATCATCAACAGACCACGTATCATGATCTGCATTGGCCCCTAAATCTTCTAACATAGCTATACTGGCATTAATAGCGCCAGTATGTCTAAACCCATTGGTTTCATGGAATACTAATACATTGAAATCCTGAGCATAACTAAACTGAACAAGTAGAGCGAAAAAACAGTATAGTATTATCAAAATACTGTTTTTAGATGGGGTTACATTTTTCATGGTTTTAAGTTTAAAGAGTTTTATTGTTTACTAATTTTAATTGTACGGATGCTTTTGGATGTATTCACCTTTAGGTAATACAGCCCTTGAGCAAATGAGCTTATATCAATGGTTTCTGAATCCTGGGAAATATGTTTGGTAAAAACCTTTTTTCCATTTATATCATATATTCGAATTATGGAATTTTCAGCTCCTTCTATGTTAAACTTATTTACCAAAGGGTTAGGGTATACGACGATAGTTTTATCTTCGGAAGGTTCTGGAGCTTTGATGTCATTAATTGGTGTGATAATCCATTGCAAGTTTTGGCTCGTGTTAGCTGAATTATAAAGCTGCACGTTTTGTCCATTTGCCCCGTTGGAACCTCCATCTATTGCATATCCTGAAGCATTGCGTTTTATCAATTTATAGGCGCCTCCACCAACAGCTACTTTTTGCCACAGTTGGTTTTGGTTGTTTAGATCACAGGTCCATAAATGGACATTCTGTCGATCCGCTCCTCCGTTATTACCATCTATACAGTAATTTGTATCTTTTTTTCTATAGGAGTAATATCCATTACCCCGATCGATCTCAACCCATTGTTGGTTTGCATTGTTTTGATTGGATGACCATAAATACACTTGATCTCCATTGGACGGAGTAGATCCCGGAGCATCAATAGCAAATCCTGGAGCATTTCTTTTGGTAATATGTACGATTTGTTCACCAGGGACTACTTCTGTAAACCTAAAGGATTCCCAAGTACCATTGGAGGTAGTAGGGAAAAATCGAACCTCGCCATTAGGAGTCATCTGTAATCGTTTAAAATTAGTTGGACCATCAGGAAGTGTAATAAAGTGGGTGTTATTTATTGCCCCTTCTGTAAATTCATAATAAGTATAGGTTCCTGAATTAGCAGTTGCCTGCATATCTGCATATAAACTATTATCTGTTCTAAGTCTCGGAACACTCCCTCCAGCTGCTCTTTGTATATGCCAGTATCCATTTCCTTTGTCTACAAATTTCCATTCTACATCTGCTCCTGTAGTATTGATAGAGGTAGCATAAGGATCTTCACTGCTGCCATTTGCTGCTAACCGAAGATTATGATGCGGTGCATCAATATAATACGTTTTATTGGGATCGGGAGTGAATGAATTATCCACACAACTATCATTGGCAATAGAGCTACATTCACAAGGTTCTTGGTTTATGCTAGATACATTTATGATGGTATTGCTACCATTACTAGAATCTACTACGTTTCCAATAGAATAAATTGTGGAGTTGGTTACATTATTGGATAATGTTACAGATTGTTTAGTCATATTGCAGAGCAAAATACCTGAGGTAGCTTGATTACCTACTTTTATGACTAGGTCTTTATCCAGGGCTTGTCCATCACGTTTCCATAATCGGAGTTTATGATCACTACCACTTATTAGTGCTAATGCTGTAGAGCCAGACGGGCGTAAATAGCCATTATCCGGATCTAATACTTCAATATCAGCTGTAACTTCTTGTCGTGCTCCAGCAAGTTCTAAAACTGTGGCATATGCAGCATCAGCTTGTGCATTTTTAATAACCGCATAAGAGGGAACACCAAAAGCGGTAGCATCGCCTTCACCTCCATTGGCACTATTCCAGGCACCGTTACATGCAGGAACTCCATGACCAGCAACTCCTTTTACTGTCATGCCTTCAACTACAAAACCTCGATTGGCAATATCCATTGCGATACCACTTCGTGCTCCTTCAACATAAGCATTACGAATGGTAAGGTTTTCTATTTCACCTTGGGTATAACCCCTAAATGCACCTTCGACCAAACTAAATTGATAATTATTACGGATTGGAGATCTTTGAGAACCGCCATCTAAATTTTGACACTGATCTAAATTATTTGCATCAAAAAGATCAAAAAAAGTATCATTATCTGAAGCCCCAAACAAAACATTTCCTTGATAATTAACTCCAAAGGGTACTCCATTACGATCTATACCACCTATACCATTTTGACGAAGATCATTTGTGGATCTGGACTCACCTATAATGGTTACATTTTCTACAACAACATTATTAATAGGTCCATTAAAAAATAAAGTATGGCCAAAAGCACTATGGTCTACTAAAACATTTGTAAAAGTACTATTGGTTAAATCTGAAAGGATAACACCACTCTTTTTTCCCAAACGAGATCCAGGTAGCATGCCACTACTACTACCTGTTTTTCCGTAGAGCGATCCAAAACCATATGGATGAGAATAACGTGCTTTTAGGGTAAAGTCTTCAAAACGATGTCCACTTCCAGTTATTTCAACAACCACACCACCCGAAACATGAATGTAGTATCCATAGTTTCCATTGCTATTAGGCAATTCTTGCAAATTAAATCCTATCCAGGTATTACCAGTTCCTCCCAATCTTACCAAGCTTCCATGCGCTAAATTAGGCATGTCATTGATTATAGTAGAATCAAAAGTGAAGGTTACCCCAGTTAAATCGAAGATATTATTACTACCTGTAAAGTTAAAAAGCCCCGGCCACGAACCTGTTGTACGCACAATCCAATCATCACCATCAAATAAAGTTTTTGTTGACAATGAGATATGATAAGTACCTGGTGTCATTTTGATATTCTGATTACTTGCATCTTGAAGTTCTATAAATTCTTGAAGACTAGAAATTGTTCTTTGAGCAAAACTTAGTTGTGAAGCAAATAGACCTACTAAAAGCAAAGAAATTGATACTATTTTTTTCATTGTTATTTTATATTGATATTAAATTATATTCTTAATTATGGGATTATTGTTTTGCTATTTTAATTGTAGAAATGCTTTGTGAGCCATTTACCTTAGCATAATAAATGCCAGAAGGAAGAAAACTTAAATCTATAGTTTCGTTATTACTAGAAACATATTTTGACCATACCTCTTTTCCATTCATATCATACACTCTGATAATTGAATTATCAGCCCCTACTATAGTTACAGTACTTACTACGGGATTTGGATATAATACTGTACTACTTTCGTTAGAAATCTCAGGGGATTTAGTATCACTAATTGGTGTAATAAACCATTGTAAATTATACGAGCCATTTGTGGCATCATAAAGATTTACATTTTGAGCATTAGCTCCATTGTTACCTCCATTAATAGCAAATGGCGCATTACGTTTAATCAATTTAAAAGCTCCACCGGTTGTAGCTACCTTTTGCCATTGTTGATTTCGGTTGTTTTCATTACATGTCCACAGATATACGTCCTGTCTGTTAGCGCCAGAAATCCCTCCATCAATACAATAATTAGTATTCATTTTTTGATACGAATAGTAGCCGTTTCCTCTATCAATTTCTATCCATTGTTGATTTACATTATTCTCATTTTCAGTCCATAAATAAATGCTCTGCCCATTTTCTCCTCCATTATTTCCATCGATAGCAAAGTTCGGAGCATTACGTTTGGTAATATGAACTATATTAGTACTGTTTATCTCGGTAATTGTAAATGATTCCCAAGTACCATTTAAACTAGAACTCATAAAACGAACTAAACCTGAATTGTTGATTTGTAAGCGTTGACGCCCTGAAGGACCATCAGGAAGTGTTATAAAATGTGTGTTAGCACTAGCCCCTTGAGTAAAATTATAATAGGTATATGTACCTGAATTAGTGATTACTTGCATATCTGCCAGTTCTGAATTATCTGTCCGTAAGCGTGGTTTAGGACCTCCGGCTGCTCTTTGTATATGCCAGTATCCATTACCTTTATCTACAAATTTCCAGGCTACATCATCTCCTGTAGTCTGAGTAGATGTAGTATATGCATCTTCGCTAGATCCGTTAGAAGCTAATCGAAGGTTGTGATATGGGTTGTCTATATAATAAGTTTTATTAGGATCTGGAGTAAAGCTTGAACTTGGCGGTGGAACAGTATTACAATCATTTAGTTGTGAGATAGTATTATTGGAACCATTATTAGTCACAGTAGAACAGGTTTCAATTTGATTTCCTGAACTTTCGGATGATATTAAAACTGGTGCAGTTGTATAATTAATAAGAGAAACATCTTTTGAAGGGTGATCTACATTGGTATCATCACTTAAAAAACGATGTGCTAAAAAATCTCCTCCAAACATGATCGCTAAATCAGAGGGTAAATTTGGCTCAGCATTTCTAAGAATTACCTCATGATTATTTCCACCTAAATAAGCCAAGCAATAAGCTCCATTGTAGTATCCATTTTCTGGTGGAATAACAGTGATCTCACCTTCAAAATTATTAGTAGTATTGTAAGCATTTCTGTAAACAGGTCCTATTGCGGCATCTGCAAAGCAATTTACTACTTGACCACCATTACCTGCTCCAAAACCAGTTTCGCAACTAATAGCAGTGGTGTTTTCAATATATTTTGTTCCAGCTGTTAACGTTATTGAACATCCAGAGCGCATCTTTTTTATAATACAATCTTTAATGGTAATATTTGTTGTTCTTCTATCAGATATTGTTTCTCCATTAATTATAGTAGTCCCTCTGGTGTACGTTCTAATTCCATCTTCCTGTAGACTCATTGTATGACCAGCGGGAAGCGGAAACCCCCAAACAGTCATCCAATCCACATCTTCACCGGTGACTCCATCTCCTTCATAAGCTCCGGCCAACATATCATCAGTAGATCTCACTTCTCCTTCTAGATAAACACCTTCAATCAAGGCATCAACTGCTCCTTGCATAAAGACTCCATGCCCATAGGCTCTATGCTTTATGTTACAGTCTTTTACATGATTTCTATTTCCTCCAACTAATATTGCTGAATGTTTGAAATGCTTGATAACATATCCAGATCCTTTACCAAAAGCATCACCGTATCCATATGGTTGAGATCCTACAATGGTCATGTCGAAACCTTCGATCAAATTATCTTGGCCTTGTAAACTTATACCAAGTGCTGTTCTTGTAGGTCTATCATATACACTACCTACATCTACCATCTTTAAATTTTTAAGCACATTGTTATTACCAATTACTTTGAGTTCTTCAACACCGATGTTTCCAAATGCTGTAAAAATATCTGTATCAAAATTGATAGTAACACCTGTGAAATCATAAGTACTGTTATTACCTTCGAAAAGAAAAAGTGGGTTGCTAAATTTTCCTGCAGCAACATCAGTAGCTGAAATATTATAGATGCCAGGTGCTAATTTTACTTGTACATTATTGTCGTTTAAATAAGGTAATAATTGTTGTAAAGAATTGACTGTAATTTGAGAAAAGGAATTCCAGGTGGTAAAGGTTAATAAGAGTAATAGTATTTTTTTCATTGTTGTTAGATTGATAGTGTAGTTTTAATTTTTTTATGGAGTTTATCATTATTATAAAATTGGTTGACCAATTTATAATTGTCTAAAGTATGTTTATTATCTGTGGAGAAGAGAGTTAAATGATTTTTCGACTTCATAAAAGTAGAATTCGTAGAGGAGTGAAAATAATTCGCAGTTTTAAATTATAAATCTTGAAGTTATTGTTTGTTAAGGTGTTGGTATTTATAGTGTTAGGTATTGTTTTTGACTGAAATTTGCAAAGCGAAATAAATTTTAAAAAAATATGTAAAAAAGTTTTTGATATTTGTTTTTTTACTATGTTTGATTAACTGTTAACAAATGAGTCTGTACAATCAGACGCATTGCCTAAATAAAATGGAATCTTTTTTCAGATTCGGGCTTAGGAGAATAAAGAAGTCTACTCCAAAAGCTGCCTTAGGGATAGGGAACCGAATTCTCAGGCTGACTTCTAAAAAATATACAATTGCACTTCAGTTTTTAGAACGGATAAAATTCGTTCCCCATACGATTTCAATTATTCGGATATGAGTATAAATTGATAAGATGCTTTTATCATTTTATCTACAATTTGTAATTTTTCAAATATGACATCATAGAATCTCGATTAGATATAGTTTAACGATGTTAATCTTTATATCTATTGATTTCTTTTATATGCAAAACAAAACCGAATAAATGAAGACTAAATATATTGATCTTATCGATCAAACTTTTGATTTCCCTCAGCAAGAATTTAACCTGAAGAATGATCAGCTGCAGTTCCATGAAATAGATTTAATGGAATTGATTGCTCAATATGGAGCGCCTTTAAAATTTACATACTTACCCAAAATATCTGAAAATATTAACAGAGCCAAAAAATGGTTTGATAACGCGATTAAAGCGAATAATTACGCAGGTACTTATAACTATTGTTACTGTACCAAAAGCTCTCATTTTCAACATGTGTTGAATGAGGCATTAAAAAATGATATTCATATCGAAACTTCTTCTGCTTTTGATATTGACATTGTTGAAAATCTAAAAGCTCAAGGTAAAATTAATGACCATACTTATGTCATTTGTAATGGTTTTAAAAGAGATCAATACATCCAAAATATAGCAAGACTTATAAATAATGGTCATCAAAACTGTATTCCTATTATTGATAATTATGAAGAATTATCTTTACTAAGCGAAAGTATTAATGATAAGTTTCAAGTTGGTATTCGTATTGCTTCAGAAGAAGAACCAAAATTTGAGTTTTATACTTCTCGTTTAGGAATAGGCTATCGTAATATTGTTCCTTTTTACAATAACCAGATTAAAGCGAACCCTCAAGTAGAACTAAAGATGTTACATTTCTTTATAAATACAGGAATTCGTGATACTGCTTATTACTGGAATGAATTATTAAAATGTCTAAAAGTATATATAAGCCTCAAAAAAATATGTCCATCCTTAGATAGCCTAAATATTGGAGGTGGTTTCCCGATCAAAAACTCCTTAGGATTTGATTACGATTATGAGTATATGGTGAATGAGATTGTAAATCAAATTCAAATAGCTTGTGAAGAAGCTCGCGTAGATGTACCAAATATTTTTACAGAGTTTGGAAGCTTCACAGTAGGAGAAAGTGGAGGAGCTATTTATGAAGTATTATATCAAAAACAGCAAAATGATCGCGAAAAGTGGAATATGATTAATTCTTCATTCATTACTACTTTACCAGATACTTGGGCTATTAATAAACGTTTTGTAATGCTTGCTGTTAATCGTTGGAATGATGAATATGAACGTGTGTTATTAGGAGGTCTAACTTGTGATAGCGACGATTATTACAACTCTGAACAGCACATGAATGCGATTTATTTACCTAAGTATAAAAAAGAAAAACCACTGTATATAGGTTTCTTTAATACAGGAGCATATCAGGAAACCATTGGAGGATTCGGAGGATTACAACATTGTTTGATTCCACAGCCAAAACATATTATTATTGATCGAGATCAGGATGGAAATTTAGTGACTTCTGTCTTCACAAAACAACAAACTTCAGAACAATTATTATCTATTCTTGGCTATCAGAAAGAATATCAACAAGATCCTTTACAGTTAAAGGTATCAAACATCATTTAAAGACTATAATTTAAAAACCATTTATAATTTAATACAATGAAAACTAGTAACACATATGCCGGCATTTCTGAAAAGTTTGCGGGCTATGAAAAATCTCAAATAGTATTAGTACCCGTTCCGTATGATGGAACCAGCACTTGGGGTAAAGGAGCCGACAAAGGCCCTGAAGCATTTCTAGAAGCTTCTGAAAATATGGAATTGTACGATATAGAAACGGACAGCGAAGTATATACAAAAGGGATATGTTTATTAGAACCAATTACGGAGAATGATACTCCAGAATCTATGGTAGAGGCAGTATATAATACAACCAAAAATAATATAAAGAGGAATAAGTTTGTAACCCTATTTGGAGGAGAACATTCTATCTCAATTGGTGCTATCAGAGCTTTTGATGAGTGTTTTAATAACCTTACGGTGTTACAGATTGATGCACATGCGGATTTGAGAAAGGAATATAATGGTTCTAAGTATAATCATGCTTGCGCTATGTATGAGGCCAATGAGAAAACCAATTTGATTCAAGTAGGGATACGAAGTATGGATGCTTCAGAAAACTTGGTAATGAATGATGATCAGGTGTTTTTTGCCCATGAAATGGCAAATGACGATTATTGGATGGATAATGCAATCGAACTTATGACGGATAATGTATATATCACGTTTGATTTAGATGCATTTGATCCTTCTATATTACCAGCAACCGGAACACCGGAACCAGGAGGATTGTTCTGGTACGAAACCTTAGAATTCTTGAGAAAAGTTTTTTCAGAAAAGAATGTTGTAGGATTTGATATCGTGGAATTATGTCCTAATGAAACGAGTAAACCATCTGATTTTGCTGCTGCAAAATTATACTATAAAATGTTGTCTTATAAGTTTGAGGACACAGAAGATACAATCGATGAAGAGGATGAGATTACAGAAAATGAAGCATTAAGAAAATTTAAATCTAGTTACGAAGAATACGATGAAAGGTAAAGGTGAAATTTCAAAATTTATAGAAAAATATTTTCTTCATTTTAATGCAGCGACTGTTGTAGATGCAGCAAAAGGATATGAATCTCAATTAGAAAAAGGAGGAAAGATGCTTGTTTCTCTTGCAGGAGCTATGAGTACTGCAGAATTAGGGAAAATATTTGCTGAAATGATTCGAGAAGATAAAGTACATATCGTTTCTTGTACTGGAGCAAATCTTGAAGAAGATATTATGAACCTAGTGGCGCATAGCCATTATGAACGGGTACCAAATTATAGAGATTTAACTCCACAACAGGAATGGGAGTTATTAGAAAAAGGTCTCAATCGTGTTACAGATACTTGCATACCAGAGGAGGAAGCTTTTAGAAGGCTGCAGGAGCATATTTTTAAAATTTGGAAAGATGCAGAAGAAGCAGGAGAGCGTTATTTTCCGCATGAGTTTATGTATAAACTTTTACTCTCTGGAGTACTGGAAGAATATTATGAAATTGACATCAAAGACTCTTGGATGTACGCTGCTGCCAAAGCTAATCTACCTATGGTAGTTCCTGGGTGGGAAGATAGCACTATGGGGAATATTTTTGCGAGTTATGTAATGAAGGGAGCGTTGAAAGCAAGCACCATGAAATCTGGAATAGAATATATGACATTTTTGGCAGATTGGTATACAGAAAACTCTAAAGACGGTATAGGGTTTTTCCAAATAGGAGGTGGTATTGCAGGTGATTTTCCTATTTGTGTAGTACCAATGTTATATCAGGATTTAGAAAGAACAGATACTCCATTTTGGAATTATTTCTGTCAGATAAGTGATTCTACCACAAGTTATGGTTCTTATTCTGGTGCGGTACCTAATGAAAAGATTACATGGGGTAAACTAGATATTGATACTCCAAAATTTGTTATAGAGAGTGATGCAACCATCGTAGCACCATTAATATTTGGCTACTTATTAGATATGTAAAAATGAAAAGACAAAGAAACGCACATTTAAAACGAGTTATTGTAGATTATAAAAAACTAAATAATCAGATTTTAGATCTATTAGTCAATAAGTACCCGGATGGATATGGTGATGGAGATGTTATCACTTTTAGAAATGCGCAAAATGAAATTGTGGAATGCGTAGAGGTAACAACAGAAGATACACTTTATCTTGTTAAAGTAAGTAAACGTTTAGTGGCCGCTATGGAAGATTTTGATGACACTGATGAAAGTTCTAGTGAAAAAAATCAGGATTTACCAGATGGTTCTAATGTGGAAGAAGAATAAAATGTCATAAGATGAAAAAAGCTGAATTCCATCTGGCACTTCCTTGCGAAGATCTGGAAAAAACAAAAGACTTTTACACCTATAAGTTGGGTGCAAAACTAGGAAGAGATACAGATAACTGGGTAGATATCAATTTGTACGGAAATCAAATTACATTTACCAAAGCTGGTACTTTTAATTTCGATTTTAAGAATTATCGCTTAGGAGATCAGATATTACCGTCTTTTCACTTCGGAGTAATAATTGATGTCGAAACTTGGGGGAAATTGTATTCACGTTTGTTCTCTATGGATCTGGAAGTGACCACCGAAGTAACCTTTTTTGAAAACAAAGTAGGGGAGCATCTTTCCTTCTTTGTCAAAGATCCTAATGGGTACATGGTAGAGTTTAAAAGTTTTAAGAATTCTGGTGAGATTTTCACCGTTTGATGAAATGAAAACAAAGGCATACGCCGTTCAAATTGCTGAGGCAATTTCGATAAGAAATTGTAAAAAAAACTTTGAGGCAAAGCTGTTATTCTCTGATAGCGATGAGTTGTTTTATGAACTGTATTCTATGCAATACATATATGTTTTCAAATATGGAGTGATTTGTTTTTACAATCTTTCAGATGAAGATATAAAGAAGAACTATTTAGAAATTTTAGAATATAGTAAAAATAGCATTTCAGAAGAGATCTCAGAAAGTATGGATATTATAGTCGATAGTAATGTTAATACGGTGTCTTTCGGAAATGTGTCATTACAACAGTTTGATGTAGAATCTATACGACTAATAATGCTTAATGTTGCTCAATCTGTTGCCTTGGATAAGTATGCTAATATTTCTGAAAAAATATTAGAAGACACCAGAGTACATACTTCCTATCTCGAAGAAAATGGGAGATTAGATATCAGTGGCAAAAAATTGAAAAGGTATATAGGACGTGTGTTGAATATTAAAAACAAAATTTCTGAGAATCTTTACATTTTTGATTCACATGATGTCTCTTGGGAAGACGAAACTTTAAATAAGTTAGATCAGGATTTAAAAAGAGTTTTTGATGTAAAAGACCGCTATCGAAGTATTCATGATCAAATAGAAATTATTAAGGAAAACTTGGAACTCTTTAAGGATATTATGTTCCATAGGCAGAGTAGTACACTCGAATGGATTATTATCATTCTGATTATGGTTGAGGTAGTAGATCTTTTTGTACAAAAATTAGCATAGTTTATATAAGTTTCAATGAGTCTTTATGAAAATTAAGAAACACAAACAAAAATCAAGATTAATAGTCTATCAAGGAGATGAACTATTAGTATTTCAAAAGATCAGTAATCGATTAGAATATGGATTAATAGGAGGGTTTTTAAAAAAAGGAGAAACTCCAGAAAAAGGTCTTATCCGAGAAACGTATGAAGAGACAGGTGTACAACTTTCTGAACAAGATATGGACTATTACGATTCTTTAACGTTGGATTGGGGTGAGAATCAAAAGCTTTCTAAACATTATTTTGTTTGTAAAAATGCAGATAAATCTTTTTCACTTAGTGAGCCCGATAAGTTTGCAAAAATTACATGGATATATTGGAAGGATACATTAAAATATTTTGGTAAGTCGGACCGAAAAATGGTGAAATCTTTATTTAAACCCTGTAAGATTAATTATTAAAATCAATATCTATGAACGGTGTTTTTATTAATCAAAATGTAGAGTACGGAGTGTTTAAAAAATACTACGATGGGTACCTTCAATTTGAGATGGAAAATGGTGAAACCATTGTTTTTGAAGAAGTGTCAAATCTTGCACTTAGAAAATTTGATCTTAAATCAGATTCTTTTAAAGGCAAAAGTTTTGAAATCACATACTCAGAGTATGTTGAGGATGATGATGAGGATTTTGTGTCCTTTAGAATCGAAAAATTAGAACTTGCATAAAAAAAACTAAAGATTGTATAATCGATATAGCTTTAAAGAATATCGTAGATAAAAAAGTATAGAAAATCATCACGTGTAAGTATCTAAGAGATTATTTACTAAAAGCACCAGACTTGAAGTGATAACAATCTGGTTTTATATCATAAAAAAACTTAAATCTTACATATCATGAAATGGAGTATAAACAGAATTAATTTTTTGCTTATCTATTAGTAAGTAAACTTTCTTACGGAAAAACTGTAGCGGTTATCCAAGCAGGAAATTTTTATTTGATTCATTTCTGACAAAAAATAAAACAGATGAAAAATTTAATAAATACAACATTCATTATAATAGTATTATTTTTCGGTGTCACTACAGTAAAGGCACAAGAAACAAATCAGGAAAAGGAAACCATTGAAGGAGTTTTTGATGGTTTTGATGGTGAAAATTTCACATTTAATTATATTACGGAAGATGGTGATGAAGATATAGTTCTTTTTCCTAAAGTAGCACCTGAAGTATTGGAAAAATACAATCTTAGTGATGAGAAATTTATTGGAAAAAAGTTTAACATCACTTTTAAGACAGAATGGGAAACAGAAACAGATGAAGATGGTGATGAACAGGAATATGAGGTTAGAACTATTATTGATTTAGAATTATTGGACTAAATGTAAAACTAAATAGAAGATATAAAGTATACAATTTTGTCCTTTTAAGTATCAGAGAAAAGTATTGGTGATAATCAGGTTACCGATACTTTTTTTGTTAAGAATAGGTTGTTCTTCTTAGGTAAATTAGATAAATGAACTTCAAAGGTTCTTATTTTACTTCCCAATACAGAAATTAGCAAAAATGTTTCCTAGCAAATCATCAGAGGTGATTTCTCCAGTAATTTCTCCAAAATGATATAAAGCCTGGCGAATGTCGATAGCCATTAGATCTCCAGAAAGTCCAGTATCCAATCCATATTGTACTTTTTGTATTTCCTCTAATGCTTTTAATAAAGCATCATAATGTCGGGTATTCGTGACTATTGTTTCATTATTGCGTAGAGCTCCTGTATTTACAAAATCTAATAATTGGTTTTGTAATTCTTCAACTCCTGTCCCAGATTTTGCAGATAATAATTGTAAAGTAACACCTTCTACTTGTGATAGTTCATTGGTTAATACTTCAAGAGATTTGGTATCAACTTTATCAATTTTATTCGCAACTATAATTAGTGGTTTTTGAGGGTATTTATTCTTAATTTTTTCAATTTCAACAATAAAAGTTTTACCCGAAACCAGAAATTTATCCGCTTCTAGTAAATAGATGACTACCTGTGCTTGTTCTATTTTTTCAAAGGTTTTTTGGATACCAATACTTTCTACAACATCTTCTGTTTCTCTAATTCCGGCTGTATCGATAAAACGAAAGCTAACTCCTCCGATGTTAATTTCATCTTCGATAGTATCTCTTGTAGTACCTGCAATATCGGATACAATAGCTCTTTCTTCATTTAGCAATGCGTTCAATAATGTAGACTTTCCTACATTAGGTTCTCCAACAATTGCTGTTGGGATTCCATTTTTGATCACATTTCCGACAGCAAATGAATCTATCAGTCGTTTTAGGACATTGGTAATTTTGGATATCAAATCCTTAAACTGACTGCGATCCGCAAACTCTACATCTTCTTCCGAAAAATCTAGCTCAAGCTCTATAAGAGAAGCAAAATTCATCAATTCTTCACGAAGTTTTTTAATTTCATTAGAAAATCCACCTCGCATTTGTTGCATGGCAATTTGGTGCGAAGCTTCTGAATCAGAAGCGATAAGATCCGCCACGGCTTCTGCTTGCGAAAGATCTAATTTTCCATTTAAAAAAGCTCGTAAGGTAAACTCACCAGCATCAGCCATTCTACATCCACTGCGTAATAATAACTGAATGATCTCTTGTTGGATGTAAGTAGATCCATGACATGAAATTTCTACCGTAGGTTCTCCAGTGTATGAATTAGTGTCTTTAAATAGTGATACTAATACTTCATCCAAAACACGATTATTGTCTACAATATGACCTAAATGAATCGTATGGGTTTTTTGAGCAGCCAAATCTTTTCCTTTAATAGATTTAAATAAAGGGTTACAGATTTTTATGGCGTCTTTTCCCGAGATTCTAATTACAGAGATGGCACCTGCTCCCGATGGTGTAGCTAATGCCACAATAGTATCTTGTGTAATCATACATTTCAAAATCAAAATACAAAAATAGACATATTATCACGGTAGCATTCTATTTTTAAGTTGAAACTTTTTTGCAGAGAGGATTTAGTTCCTTACATTTAAGGCTTAGGGGTTGAAATTTTTATAATTTCAGTAAAAAATAAAAGGAAATAATATGGAATGCAGCTTAAGGTCTAACTAACCGAAAGCGAGAGATTTAGTAACTAAATTTAATTTCTATATACTAAACTTTTATTTTTATGAATTTTCACAGCACAAACTCAATTAGCAGAAGCAAACTGCTAATCAAACACAAATTATCTACTGTCATATGCGCAGTAATTATGCTAATTCCTTTTGTCAATTTTGCACAAACGCAGAATTTAGCTAGACATGAAACACCATATAATCTGACTCTAAAATCAGACGACATTTCAGGTAAAAGTGGATCTAATACAATAACAGAAAATGTTTCGGAAAAGGGAGCAACTTGGCTTCGTTTATTCTTTAAGGATGTAAATCTTGGTAAGAATAGTACCATAACTATCACCTCAAAATTAGACGGCGCTACTCAAGTGTTAAACTCACAAACAATTAAGGATTGGAAAAATTCAAGTGCATATTTTAATGGTGACGAAGTAACGGTAACTTTAACAATTGCACCTAATGATGCTACAGCTAATATCAACATTTATGAGTTAAGTGTTGGGGAATTGGATCCGACTGTTAAATCTCAATGTGGATCCGCAGATGATCGTATCGACTCTACTGATGATGCGATTGGAAGAATTGTACCTATCGGTTGTACTGGATGGATCATCACCAATGGGAAATTTGTAACTGCTGGGCATTGTTTAACCAGTAGATCTGAAATTATTGAATTTAATGTACCTAAATCTAATCCTGATAGAACGATAGTACATCCTGGACCTGAGGATCAATATCCAATAGGTAATTTTGTTTCTCCATATATCAATAGTCCTAGTCAAGCTAATGACTGGGGTGTTTTTGAAGCAAGTGCCAATTCTCAGACTGGTTTAACACCTTTACAAGCACAAGGAAAATCGTTCAATGTAGTACAGGATGCTCCTGGAAACACAATTAGAATTACTGGATTTGGTACCGATACAGGAATCGATAACCAAACACAGCAAACACATTCAGGACCATTAGCTAGTGTAACTAATACATTCGTACGATATAGAGCAGATACTACTGGAGGTAACTCTGGGAGTCCAATCATAGATGAAGCGACTGGTAATGCAGTTGGAGTTCATGCCTATGGAGGTTGTACAAGCTCTGGAGGTTCTAACTCTGGAGAAAGAGCAACCATTCCTGCTTTTTGGGATGCTATGGGATTAGGAACACCTCCGCCACCACCAAATGAAGATTGTACAGGAGATATTTCTTCATTCCCATATTCAGAAAGTTTTGAAGGATCGATAGGAGCGTGGTCACAATCCTCAAGTGATGATATTAACTGGACAGTAAACTCCGGAGGAACACCTTCTAACGGAACTGGACCGAGTGGAGCAGTTGACGGTTCTTCATATATATATGTAGAAGCTTCAGGAAATGGAACAGGATATCCATCTAAACAAGCAATTCTTAATTCTCCTTGTTTAGATTTTAACGGAGTTTCTTCTCCAACACTAAGCTTTCAGTATCATATGGTTGGTAATGCTGTAGGATCATTAAATGTAGAAGCAAGAACAAATAATTCAGGTAACTGGACTAGTGTATTCAGTAGATCTGGTTCACAAGGATCTAACTGGAATGAAGCTAGTATTGATCTTTCTGCTTATGCAGGAAATTCTAGTGTACAGTTACGATTAAATGTAGTTACTGGAACTAGCTGGCAAGGAGATATTACTATTGATGATTTAAGTATCACAAATGGTTCAACTCCACCGCCTCCAACATGTGATGCAATCGACTTTAATGATTTTACAATCACAGGTTTCTCAAATCAAGATGCAGCTGGAAATTACTCAATTACCAATGGAGGAGCATCAATATCCATGCAAAATAATACTTGGAAATATATTGCATTGAATTATACCGTAACTGCTAACACCGTTATTGAATTTGATTTTAGCAGTTCAAGTCAGGGAGAAATTCATGGAATAGGATTCGAGGATGATAATGCATTAACATCTAGTCGATATTTTAAAGTTCATGGTACTCAGAATTATGGAGTGACTAACTTTGATAACTATTCTGGAGGAACAACTACATATACGATACCTGTAGGAAACTTCTATACAGGTACAATGGATAGATTAGTATTTATTAACGATAATGATGCTGGTAGTGGTAACACATCAGTATTCTCCAACGTTAAGATTTACGAAGGATCTTGTGGTCAATCGGCTAGTGCAGAAAGTTTAGTTGCAGAATTAGCATCTACAGAGGCAATCTTAGGTGATGAACCAGAAGGAATTTTTGCAGATGTTCGCATTTCACCAAACCCTGCAACGAATAACTTCTCTATACATCTAGATTCTTATGTTAAAGATGCAAAAGCGACTATATTCTCTATTTTGGGTCGTAGACAAGCAGTTATCGAATTACAATCAGGAGTTAATACCATTTCTGCCAAAAACTTCTCAATGTCACAAGGTATCTATTTGATAAGAATAGAAAGTGACGGAGAATCAACCACACAAAAACTAATCATCAATCAATAAAAAGATATAGAATTAAATTTAGTTATATAAAGGAAGCATCCCAATTAGGGGTGCTTTTTTTGTGATCACAAATATGTAACATTTTTAAAGTTTTTGCGTCATATAAGTAAAGAGTGCTAATTTTATTCTGGGAGGGTTTAATACCCCGAGGCTTGCCTCGCATGAAAAAAAATAGTAATCTTGAGCGTGAGCTCAAGCATCCATATTCATAAAAGTCACAATGTTTCCCTGTTGTTATATCATTT